>DATLIG010000088.1:0-8095 GCA_035539555.1 Nocardioides sp.
CGCGGACCACGCCGAGATCGCCCAGGTCGTGGCGACCTTCTTCGCCACCTTCGTCTCGGGGCCGGGGTGCCTCGAGGGCGCCGACCGGCTGCGTGCGGTGTGCCTCCCGGGAGCGGTGATCGTGACGGCCGGACTCCCGCCGGTCGTCGACAGCCTCGAGTCCTTCCTGGCGCCCCGCCTCGCGTTGCTCACCGAGGGCCGCCTGCAGGACTTCACGGAGTGGCCCGAGGACGGCAGGACCGACGTCCACGGCGACGTGGCGCAGTGGTTCGGCGGCTACGGCAAGCGCGGCCTGCTCGACGGTGCGCCGTACGCCGGCCGGGGCGCGAAGTCGATCCAGCTCGTCCGGACCGGCGAGGGCTGGCGGATCAGCGCCGTCGCCTGGACCGACGACCCCGCCTGAGCCCGGCCCACGGACTCACGCAGGTGGCGTGAGCAGCCCGCGCACGTACGCCGCCTGGCCGACGTGCTGCGTGCAGTCGTTGACGACACTCACCAGCCGCACCCCCAGCGTGACCGGCGGGTCCCAGCGCTCGTCGACGACCCGGTCGAGGTCGTCGGCGCCCAGTGTCGCCAGGTAGGCGAGCGAACGCTCGTGGGTCGCGCGGTGGTAGTCGGCGAGCAGCGCGGCCGGGGCGCGGACGAGCGCCACTTGCGCGGAGGTCTGCCCGTAGCCGATGTCACCCGTCTCGAACGGCAGGCCGAACCGGGCGTCGTACCCGGCGGCGGTCCAGACCTGCTCGGTGCCGGCCACGCCGGCGACGTGGTCGTCCTCGACACGGGTGAGGTGCCAGACCAGCCAGGCGATGGTGTTGGCGTCGGGTCCCGGGCGCTCGGCGAGGAGGTCGTCGGAGGCGCCGTCGAGGACGGCCTCGACGCCCTCCAGCACGCGGCCGAGGGAGTCGATGAGGAGATCGGCAGGGCTCATGCCCCGACGGTACGCCGCCGCACCGACCCAGCCCGTGCCGTTTGCCGGATCCTCAGGCGGGAGAGGTTCCTCCCGTGATCCTCGCCCTGTGGCTCCTGGCCGGTGTCCTGTTCCTGCTGTGCGGCGTCGGCTACTCCTACCGTCGCTCCGGCCCGGCCGGGCTCGACCCGAAGGAGGACGTCGGCGGCCTGCTGAGCCGCTGGCTGTGGACGGCGACCCTCGCCGTCGCGCTGATCGCGGCCGGGGTGACCATCGAGCGCACGAGCGTGTCCAGCGACGAGCTGCAGGAGGCCGCCGCCGACGCCGCGGCCAGGGTCGACCACCGGCTCGAGATCGACAGCGACCTCCTCGAGATCGAGATCGCCGACGAGCTCGGCAGCGAGGTGACGGTCACCGACCTCGGCCGCGAGTCGGAGCCCGATGTCACCACGACGACCGACGTCTACCTCGTCACCGCCGGGGACGAGGTCGTCGACGATGCCGTCAAGGCCGCCGAGTCCGAGGACGCCGTGTGCGTGAAGGTCTCCGTGCCCGACGCGTCCGACACTCTCCCGCTGCGCTACCAGCTCGTCCGCGTCGACAGCCACTACGGCACCTGCGACTCCTGAGCCGCCACCGCACGGGCTGAGTTCCTAAGGAACGTCAAGCAGCTCCGGCGGTAGTTATCGTGGTGTCGGCGGGCTGGGATGTTGGAGCGCTCTGCGACTTCTGTGACTCCTGGCCCGCCGCCTGCTTGCGTCGCTGGTGCATGCGGCGGCCAGCTGCTGCGACTCGCTTCTTTTGGTCGATGGCGTAGCGTTCTTTGACGATCTCGCGGCCCTCGGCTTCGGTGATCTCGGTGCCGTCGACGTCACGCAGGACGTAGGGCTCGTTGTTGCGCATGCAGGTCGCGATCCGCGTCAGGTAGGTGGTCGCGAGGTGGCAGATCGCGGAGTTGTGGTGCCGGTCGCCGGCCATGAGCCGCTGGTACTTTGCGGCGATCTGCGGGTCGACCTTGCGGGCTTGGTCGGCCGCGGCGAACAGCATCTCGCGTAGCAGCGGGTCGCCGGCCTTGGTGATGTTGGACTCGACCTTGCTGACCCCGGACTGGCTGACCTTCGGGACCAGACCGGAGTAGGCGCGGATCGCTGCCAGGGAGGTGAACCGGTGCGGGTCCCCGATCCGGCCCGCGATGACCGCTCCGATGGCCGGCCCCACGCCTGGGACGGATGCCACGATCCCGTCGGGGTCGGCGTCGGCGTAGAGGTTCGCGATCCGCTCGTCGATGTCCTTGATCTGACCGGTCAGGAACAGCGCCTGCTCGGCCTCGTGGGCGATGTCGGCGGCGAGCTCGGCGAAGTCCATCCCGTCGCTGCCGTCCGCGAGCGTCCACAGCGCCAAGGTCTCCTTCGCGGCCACGATCAGCGCGGCGGCGCGGTCCTCGCGCCACGCGCCGCGGGAACGGGCAATGAGGAACCTGGCCAGACGTGCCTGGCCGAGCCGGAGCACGGCGTGCGGGTCGGCGTAGCGGGTGAGGAACTCCAGTGCCGCGATCCCGTAGCGGCCGTTGAAGGCCTCATACCAAGCCGGGCCGAGCAGCTCGGTCAGCGCGTCGAGTCGGGCGTAGACGGCGGTTCGCCGCTTGATCATGGTCGAGCGCTGCTTGGTCAGCCGCCGCAGCGGATCGGCGGGCCCTTGCCCGGAGTAGGGCCGCAGCCCTTCGGGGTGCAGCAGGGGCAACCGCGCGAGGAGTTCGGAGTCGATCCGGTCGTTCTTGGTGTGCTTGGAGTAGTACTTGCGCAGGTCCGAGGACTGCGTGGTCGGCACCATGACCACCACGGCACCACGGCGGCGGAACCACTCCGCGACCACGATCCACGCGTTCCGGGTCGGTTCGACCACCACGGTCAGCTCGCCCGGATCGTCCAGGTCGAGGTCGGCCCAGAGCCGCTCGAGATCGGCCGGTCGGGTCCAGAACTTCCGACCCCGCCACACGGTCTTCCCGTCGACCGCGAGCGTGGCCTGATGCGCGGCCCGGCAGGCCACGTCGATACCCAGTGTCAACGCCATCGGCGTCCTCCTGTCAGTCACTTCTCCGGGGTCCCAGGTGACTGACCACCGCGGCCACGGCCCAGACATTCTCTAAGCAGGAGTCCCGCACGCAGGTGGGCTCCAAGTTCCCGAACAGAGACACCGCTTCGACCAGACACCGGGCCCGCAGGCGACCACTCAGATGCCAGGGATCACCACGTGTCCCAGTCGGCTGGCTCGGCCGCATGCGGACCCACCGTCAGGCTAAATGTCGGCGGTCCGGCCTAGCGTGGCCGCATGACCGATGCCGAGGCCGTACGACGGGTGGTGCTCCCGCTGCCCCGCGCGGTCGAGCGCCAGACCGGCGGGCGGTGGAAGCACTACATCGGCCAGATCGTCTTCCTGGCGTTCTCGAAGGATGAGCAGGCGATGGGCTTCGGGTTCCCGAAGGAGCAGCGCGACGACCTGGTGGCCTCGGCGCCGGACACCTTCTTCCTGCCGCGCCCGCAGGACCTCAGGTTCAACTGGGTGTGTGCCCGGCTGGCACCGCTCGACGACGACGAGATGCGCGAGCTGGTCACCGACGCGTGGCGGATGTGCGTCCCTCGGATGCTGCACGAACTCCCCGACCTTCCCCCACCGACCGCGCAGGCGTGGAGCCTCATCGACGCGCGCGACTTCTCAGGAGCCCACCCCCTGCTGCACCCCTACCTCCACTGGCAGGACAAGGACCTCGTGCTGCGCGGGCGGACCAAGGTGCTCGCCCACCTGCGCCAGCACCCGCGACCACGCCCACCGGACCGGGTCGAGGTGCGGGACGGGCAGGTCTACCGCTGGGTGCGCGACTGAGTGCTCGACCGAGTCGTGGCCGGGGCCACCACCGGTGCCACGAACCGCTCCACGAGCCGCCGCTCCGCGGCGTCGTCCCCACCCGGGACGGTGAGCAGGGAGACGATCACCCGCACCAGCCACCGCGCCGCGTCGGGGTCCGCCGCCATGGTCAGCCCGAGCGCCTCGACGACCTCGGAGCCGTGCGCGAGGTCGGCGGTGTGCGCGGCGTCGCGGTCGCCGAACCACGCCAGCAGGGCGGGGTTCGCGCGGACGTGGCGGAGCGCGGCCAGCACGCCCTCGGTAAGCAGGTCGGCGTCGCGACGGGCAGCGCCGAGGTCCGCCGCGACGAGGGCGCCCACCCGCACCGCCTCCCGCTGCACGAAGGCGAGCTGCAGGGCGGGCCGGTCGGGGAAGTAGCGGTAGAGCGTCGCGCGCGAACAGCCCGCACCTGCGGCGATCTGGGCCATGGAGACGGCATCGACGCCGTCGGTGGCGAAGAGGGTGCCGGCCGCGTCGAGGATGCGTTCGACGGCAGGTGTGCGCCGGTCGACCCAGCTCATGGGAGCACCGTCATCGGCAGGGCCAGCGGGCGTCGTACATAGGGACCGGGAGCCCACGTGATCGCGTCCTCGTCGACCGCGAAGTCGGGGATGCGGCGGACCAGTTCCTCCAGGGTGACCTGGATCTGGAGGCGCGCCGCGGCCGCACCGAGGCAGTGGTGGTGGCCCTGGCTGAAGCTGAGGATCTGGCTCGGCCCCCGCAGCACGTCGAGCTCATCGGCGTCGGGCCCGTAGCGGCGCGGGTCGCGGTTGCCGGCGGCGTAGAGGAGCAGCACCTTGCGCCCCGCCGGTACGACGACCCCGTGCAGCTCCACGTCACGCGTCGTCGTGCGGGCGAGTCCCTGCACGGGCGAGGTGAGCCGCAGGAACTCCTCGACCGCCTCCGGCACCAGCCCCGGGTCGGCGGCCAGCAGCGCTCGCTGGTCCGGACGCTGCGCGAGCAGCTGGACCGCGCCGCCGAGCGCGCCGGTCGAGGTGTCGTTGCCGCCGGCCACCATCGTGAAGACGAACGCCAGGATCTCGAGCAGGTCGACGTCGGCGCGGACCAGCTGGGAGACGGTGTCCTCCCCCGGCTCGACGCGGCGCCGCTCGACGAGCTCGGAGAAGTAGCCCATCAGCTCCATCGTGGCGCCGGCCGCGGAGGCCGCCGCGGCCGCGCCCTCGCCGGCGACGTTCGCGGCCACGATCGCGCCGCTCCACGCGTCGAAGCGCGGCTGGTCCGCGACCGGCACGCCGAGGTAGTGGCCGACCACGAGGCTGGGCAGCGGCTTGAACAGCTCAGCGACGACGTCGCCACCCCCGGCCTCCTGGAGCCGGGAGAGCCGCTCGACGGCGAACGCCCGGACGACGGGCTCGAGCTCGCGCACCTGGCGCGGGGTGAACCCGCGGGCGACGAGCTTGCGGAAGGTCGTGTGGACCGGCGGGTCGGTCATCACGAACGGCGGGTTGTCGGCGAGGCCGATCCGCTCGAGCTCGTCGTACTCGACGGTCAGGCCGTGGTTGCTGGAGAAGGTCGCGACGTCGACGGCCGCGGCCAGCACGTCCGCGTGCCGCGACAGGACGAAGTAGTCGTGCTGCGGCCGGGCCTCGGGGACGACGTGGTGGACCGGGTCCTGCTCGCGCAGGGCGGCGTACGACGGCCAGGGTGACCGCCACGCCTCGCCACCGCCGGGGTGGTACGCGGCGGGCGCTGACAGATCGGCTGACATGTCACCAGAATGAGACACATCAGCCGATCTGTCCAGCATCAGGCGAGGAGCGCCTCCGGCACCGAGCCCTCGGGGACCCGGCGCTCGGCGTCGGTCAGCCATGCGAGCTGCTCGAGTCGCTCGAGGATGGTGTGCAGGAGGTCGGCGGTCGTCGGGTCGGCCGCGTCGACGTCGTCGTGGATGCGCCGCACGGTGCCGGCGACGGCGTACAGGGAGGCGACGATCGCGTCGATGGCCGCGCCGGTCAGCACCTCGCCGCGCGGGAAGGCCGGGAGGCTGCTCTGGGCGGCGATCCGGGCCGAGGTGCCGTCCGGGACGACGTAGACGGCACGCATCCGCTCGGCGACCTCGTCGGAGAAGCCGCGGGCGGCGTCGACGATCTCGTCGAGCTGGAGGTGGAGGTCGCGGAAGTTCGGGCCGACGACGTTCCAGTGGGCCTGCTTGCCCTGCAGCGCGAGGTCGTTGAGGTCGACGAGCAGCTGCTGCAGGTGCGCGGCGAACGTGGCGTCGGCACGGAAGGCGGGGTGCGCGACGTGGCGCTCGGTGCGGTGCTGGGTCGCGGTGGTCGTCATGGGTGGTGATCCCTTCGCTGGAGGTCCGGTGGTGTTCCGTCTCCTCCACCCTGCCACGCTTTCTTGAACGATTCCAGGAAAGAGAGCCTTGCCTCAGGGCCCCTCCGACGATGAGTCCGGGTGTCGGTGGCGGTCCCTAGTGTGCGGAGCGGGGCCAGACGAGACGAGGAGACGTGGGACGACCCATGAGCGAACCGATGATCAGCGCGACCGGACTGGTCAAGCGCTACAAGGACGTGGAGGCCCTCGCCGGCCTCGACCTGGCCGTGCCGGAGGGCAAGGTGCTGGCCCTGCTCGGGCCCAACGGCGCCGGCAAGACGACGGCCGTGCGCTGCCTGACCACGCTGCTCCAACCCGATGCGGGCGAGGCGCGGGTGGCCGGCATCGACGTCCTCGCCGACCCCGCGGCGGCGAAGGCCAGGATCGGCCTGTCCGGTCAGTACGCCGCCGTCGACGAGCACCTCACGGCGTCGGAGAACCTCGTCATGATCGGCCGGCTCTACCACCTCGGCCGGCAGCGCGCCCGCGCCCGTGCGCAGGAGCTCCTCGAGCGCTTCGACCTCACCGAGTTCGCGGGCCGCCCCACCAAGACCTACTCCGGCGGCCAGCGCCGGCGGCTCGACCTGGCCTGTGCACTGGTGGCGGCGCCGCCGGTCATCGTGCTCGACGAGCCCACCACCGGCCTCGACCCGCGCAGCCGCCAGCTGATGTGGGACGTCATCCGCGAGCTGGTCGGCGACGGCGCCACCCTGCTGCTGACGACGCAGTACCTCGAGGAGGCCGACGTGCTGGCCGACGACATCGTGGTCATCGACCACGGCCGCGAGATCGCCCACGGCACGGCCGACGAGCTCAAGGCCCAGACCGGGGGTCAGCGGATCGAGGTCGTGCTGACCAGCGCGGCCGACACGGAGGCCGCGACCCGGATCCTGAACGAGGTGGCGGTCGGTGAGGTCCAGGTCGGCGCGGGCGGCCGCGAGCTCGAGGCGGCCGCCGGCGACGAGGCCGCCGGTGACCTGCTGCGCGTGCTGCAGGCCTTCGAGCGCGAGGCGGTGAAGGTGCTCGACGTGGGACTGCGCCGGCCCACCCTCGACGACGTCTTCCTCACCCTGACCGGGCACGAGAGCACCGGGACCGAGCAGACGGAGGTCGCCCTGTGAGCACCACGGCCCAAGCCCTCAACGACGGCTGGGTGGTCGCCCAGCGCAACCTGATCAAGATCGTCCGCGTGCCGGAGATCCTGGTCTTCGTCCTGATCAGCCCGATCATGTTCGTGCTGCTGTTCGCGTTCGTCTTCGGCGGCGCCATCGACGTCGCTGGTGTGAACTACCGGGAGTGGCTGATCGCCGGCATCTTCGGCCAGACCATCGTCTTCGGCGCGACCTTCACCGGCGCCGGCCTCGCCGAGGACATGCAGAAGGGCATCATCGACCGGTTCCGGTCGCTGCCGATGTCCCAGTCAGCCGTGCTGGTCGGCCGGACCACGTCCGATGTCGCCTACAACATCATCTCGCTGGCCATCATGGGCCTCACCGGCCTGCTGGTCGGCTGGCGGATCCGCGAGGGACTCGTCGACGCCGTCCTCGGCTTCCTGCTGCTGCTGGTGTTCGCCTATGCGATCAGCTGGATCATGGCCTACGTAGGGCTGCTGGTGCCGAGCGTCGAGGTCGTCAACAACGCCTCGTTCATCGTGATCATGCCGCTGACGTTCGTCTCCAACGCCTTCGTGCCCCAGACGTCGTTCGAGGGTGTCCTGAAGACATTCGTCGAGTGGAACCCGGTGTCCACGCTCACCCAGGCCTGCCGCGAGCTGTTCGGCAACACCGGCGGCATCCAGGCGCCGGACTCCTGGGCGATGCAGAACCCGGTCGTCTACACGTTGATCTGGTCGGCTGCGATCGTCGCGGTGTTCGCGCCGCTGTCCGTCCGCCAGTACCGCCTGTCCGCCAAGAAGTAGCAGCTCACTTCTAGGGTTCAGTGCATGAC
>DATLIG010000089.1:0-2952 GCA_035539555.1 Nocardioides sp.
CAGGTGCTGCCGCCGTTCGGCGCCAAGCTCGGCAAGTGGACCCAGGAGAAGCTGGAGAAGCTCGGTGTCGAGGTCATGCTCGGGGCGCTGGTGTCCGAGGTCGACGAGCGCGGCCTGACCGTGAAGTACAAGGACGGCAGCGAGCAGCGCATCGAGGCGGTGGCCAAGGTGTGGGCCGCCGGCGTCCAGGCGAACCCGCTCGGCAAGCAGCTCGCCGAGCAGACCGGCGCGCCCCTCGACCGGGCCGGCCGGATCTCGGTCAACCCCGACCTGACGCTCCCGGGCTACCCCGAGGTCTTCGTGGTCGGCGACATGATCTCGCTCGACAACCTCCCGGGCGTCGCGCAGGTCGCGATCCAGGGTGCGAAGTACGCCGCCAAGGAGATCGAGGGTCGGCTGCAGGGCAAGCCCGCGCAGGCGCCGTTCAAGTACTTCGACAAGGGCTCGATGGCGATCATCAGCCGCTTCCGCGCGGTCGCGATGGTCGGCAAGCTCCGCCTCACCGGCATCACCGCGTGGCTGATGTGGCTGGTCGTCCACCTCTTCTACATCACCGGCTTCAAGAACCGGGTCACGGCCGTCCTGCACTGGCTGGTCTCGTTCATCGGCACCGGCCGGTCCGAGCGCACGTCGACCGAGCAGCAGATCTTCGCCCGCGTCGCGCTCCAGCGGCTCGCCCGCGGCGCGACCGACCTGGTCTCCGAGCCCGGTGAGTACGACGACGCCGAGCGTCGTCGCGCCGAGCTCGAGGCGCAGGCGGCCGAGGAGGCCCGGCTCAGCGACGAGAACAAGCGCGGCGTCAAGGTCTGAGCAAAGCGGCTGCATGAATCCCCGGATCTCCGGGGATTCATGCGCTTCTCAGGGGTTGCAACCCCTGAGAAGCGCATGAACTGCGTCGCAATCAGGCTCCGAACTGCTCCCGGATCGCCCGCGGCAGGATGAACACGCCCTCGGCCTCGGCCGTGACGCCGTCGGGACCGATCACCTGCGCCTTCGCCCAGGTCTTGATCCCGTCCTCACGCTCGACCCACGCCTCGACCCGCAGGTCGCCGAGCGGCGTGCCCTGGCGGTAGACGATCGTCAGCGTGCCGGTCATGCCCGGGCGGCCCTTCGCGCCGACCGCGTGGCCGAGCACCTGGTCGAGGATCAGCGCCACGACGCCGCCGTGGACCAGACCGGGCGGTCCCTCGTACGCCGGCCCGCAGTGGAAGTCGCTCTCCGAGCGACCCTCGGGCACGCTGTGGACCCGGAGTGGCGGCGCGATCGGGTTGCGCAGGCCGATGACCGGGTTGCCCCACGGGCGCCGGCGCCCGGCGGGGAGGTGCTCCTGTCCGAGGGTCTGCGCGCGTCGTACCTTGCGCAGGCGGGCGACCGCGGCCTCGACGTCTGCGGTCGCGGCGGCGACCTCCTCCGGGTCGACGTCCGACATGACGCAGAGGTCGACCAGGTCGCGGGCCGCCTCGGCCAGCGGGCCCCAGGTGGCCGTCTCGTGCTCGACGACGTGGTCCGGGGTCTCGTCAGCAGGGAACGGCCAGTTCATGACCTGAGGGTAGAACACGTTCTTGTTCGGTGGTGGCCGGAATCCCGTTCGCCGGTACGCCGTCCCGATGGTGGGATGGACCCATGACGGCACTCGTGGACCCGGACACCTCCCGCTGGCAGGGCTGGGCGGCCATGGTCGAGGACTTCGGAGGTACGCCGGAGATGCACGGCTCGGGGTACTGGTTCCTCGAAGGCGATCCGGTGCCGACCGAGGCGGGCTGCGCAGCCTTCGTCACGATGACCGAGCTGACCGCGCCCGGTGACCTCGACGGGACGCGGGTGCCCTCGTCGTACTTCTGGATCACCGAAGGCGACGGCGGCCCCGACGAGGAGGTCGTCGGCTTCCTCAACCTGCGCCACGTCCTCAACGACTTCCTGCTCGAGGAGGGCGGCCACATCGGCTACTCGATCCGGCCGTCCGCCCGCCGGCGGGGCCACGCGTCGGCCGCACTCGGCCTGGCCGTCGCGGAAGCGGCCCGGCTCGGCATCGACCGCGTGCTGGTGACCTGCGACGAGGACAACGACGCGTCGCGGCGCACGATCGAGGCCAACGGTGGTGCGTTGGAGGACGTCCGCAACGGCAAGCGGCGCTACTGGATCACGACGGGTTGACGCGGGCGTACTCGTCGGAGGCCTCGGGGTCGGTCCATCCCGGACGCAGTTCGGGCCGCAGCCGGTAGAGCGCGCTGGTGAACCAGTGCGGGTCGACCATCGAGGAGTTGACGACGACCAGCGGCAGGCCGGGGCGCTCGAAGAGCACGGTCCAGCGGCGGTTGCCCGGCTCGCCGACGATCGCGATCACGGTGTGGCCGCCGCTGATGTCGACGCGCTGGACGTGGCCGGCCCGTTGGACGCTCAACTGGCCGCGGCGGATCGACAGCTCGGTGGTCACGCAGCTCGCCCGCACGGCCCACACCACGAGGGTGAGGAAGGCCAGCACCCCGGCGATCCCGATCATCGCGATGCTGCGGTCCTTGTTGGCGAGGTACGCCGCCGCGCCGGTCGCCAGCAGCACACCCAGGAGCACGAAGCCCAGGAACCTGCGGATCCCTCCGCGCACGGGGAAGTCGACGTCGGTGGTGGCCTCGAGGGACTGGCGGTGCTCCTCGGGCTCGGTCCAGCGGCCGCGGCGTACGGCCTGCTCCTGCACGGGCACCGGCGTCGGCGCGCTCCGCGTCGAGGGCTGGTACGACGACCGGGCGGCCGGGGCGCTGACCCGGACCGAGCTCGAGGGTCGGATCACGGTGGTGCGCGGTGGCTCCGGGGCGGCCGGCGCCGGGGGAGTCCTCGGCGCCGCGCGGTCGCGACGCTGCTTGCCGCCCTGCTTGCGGCCCTGCTTGCCGGTCGGTGGCTCGTCGGCGCCGAGGACTCCCCCGGCGCCGGCCGCCCCGGAGCCACCGCGCACCACCG
>DATLIG010000090.1:0-11332 GCA_035539555.1 Nocardioides sp.
GTAGTCGACCATCGTGCAGCTCCTGGGGTACTGGGGGGTGCTCGGGCGGGTCGGTCCGGAGTGTCCCCGGACCGACCCGTCGCGAAGGGTGTGTCAGACGTTGACGCCGAAGTCCTGCGCGATGCCGCGCAGTCCCGACGCGTAGCCCTGGCCGACCGCGCGGAACTTCCACTCGGCGCCGTTGCGGTAGAGCTCGCCGAAGACCATGGCGGTCTCGGTCGAGGCGTCCTCGCTGAGGTCGTAGCGGGCGATCTCGGCTCCGCCGGCCTGGTTCATCACGCGGATGTAGGCGTTGCGGACCATGCCGAAGTTCTGGCTACGCGCGTCGGCGTCGTAGATCGAGACCGGGAAGACGATCTTGTCGACGTCCGGCGGGACGACGCTGAGGCTGACCTTGATCAGCTCGTCGTCGCCGTCGCCCTCACCGGTGGTGTTGTCACCGGTGTGCTCGACCGAGCCGTCGGGGCTCTTCAGGTTGTTGAAGAAGACGAAGTGCGAGTCCGAGAGGGCCTTGCCGTCCGCCTTGAGCATGATCACGGACGCGTCGAGGTCGAACTCTCCACCGGAGAACGAGTTCGCGTCCCAGCCGAGACCGACGTCGACGGCCGAGAGGCCGGGGGCCTCCTTGGTGAGGGAGACATTGCCACCCTTGGTGAGGGAAACAGCCATTGGTGCTTGGTCCTTTTCGCAGCAGGGATCGGGGCAGGTCTGACTCTAGACAACGGCACAACTGCCCACCATCGAACGCACCAAACAGGCGAAGAACCAACGAACGGCGAACACGACCTCGACCGCAGGCGAACGGTCGATCCGTTCCCGACGGGTCAGCCGGGTCAGCCGGGTCAGCCGGCGGCGTGCGCCGCGACCACGGCGCGCAGCTCGCGGATCGCGACCGCCGCCCGCTGGCCGTCGGACGCGTGGATGCCCAGGAGCGAGACCCGCTCGTCGTCGCCGAGGTCCAGGTGCGGCCAGGGCGCACCCTGCGGCATCCGGACGCGACCGACCTCGCTCCACGCCAGCTCCCGCCGGCGGTAGCCGTTGACGACGGTCAGCCCGTCCTCCCGGGCGACGACCCGCGACCGGGCCAGCCCGTTGAGGAGCACGAGGCCGAGCAGCACCAGACCGATCACCGTGCCGCGCTCGTACGGGTTGACCGACGCCCGGGTGTCGTCGTCGAAGTTGACCCACAGCCACGCGAACGCGCCGACGAGCACGACGCCGAACACCGCCGCAGCCATCCGTGGCCCGAACGGGCGCCAGGTGTGCGGCAGGGCAGGGGGTACGACGGGCTGCTGGCTCATCAGAGCCGGCAGGCGTGGATGTCGGTGGTGAGGATCGCCCGGGCACCCAGGGCGAACAACTCGTCCATGACCCGCTGGGCGCTCGCCCGCTGCACCATCGAGCGGACCGCGACCCAGCCCTCGCGATGGAGCGGGCTGACGGTCGGGCTCTCGATGCCGGGCGTCAACGCGATGGCCTGCTCGACCTTCTCGGCCCGGATGTCGTAGTCCATCATCACGTAGGCGCGGGCGACCAGGACGCCCTGCAGCCGGCGGGTGAAGACCTCGAGCGCGGTCTCGTCGGCGCCCTCGCGGGTGATCATCACCGCCTCCGACTCGAGGATGACGTCGCCGAAGACCTCCAGGCCCGCGTTGCGCAGGGTGCTGCCGGTCTCCACGACGTCGGCGATCACGTCGGCGACACCGAGCTGGATGCTGGTCTCGACCGCACCGTCGAGCCGGACGACGGACGCCTCGATGCCGCGCTCCGCGAGGAAGCGCTTCACCACGCCGTCGTACGACGTCGCGATCCGCTTGCCCGCCAGGTCCTCCACCTTCTCGGCGGTGCCGGGGCGGGCCGCGAAACGGAACTTCGAGCGGCCGAAGCCGAGCTGCAGCGACTCCGCCGCCGTGGCGTGGGAGTCGAGGAGCAGGTCGCGGCCGGTGATGCCGGCGTCGAGGGTGCCCTCGCCGACGTACAGCGCGATGTCACGCGGGCGCAGGTAGAAGAACTCGACCTCGTTGTCGGGGTCGATCTTGGTGAGCTGCTTGGACTCCGAGCGCTGGGCGTAGCCCGCCTCGCGGAGCATGCCCGAGGCAGCCTCGGACAGGGCGCCCTTGTTGGGGACGGCGATCTTCAGCATGGGGTGGTCGTTCCTCAGAGGTGGGTGTAGACGTCCTCGAGCGAGAGTCCGCTCGCGATCATGAGGACCTGGGCGTGGTAGAGCAGCTGGCTGATCTCCAGCGCGGTGGCGTCCTTGCCCTCGTGCTCGGCGGCCATCCAGGACTCAGCGGCCTCCTCGATCAGCTTCTTGCCGATCGCATGGACGCCGGCGTCGAGCTGCCGGACGGTGCCGGACCCCTCGGGCCGCGTCTGTGCCTTCTCGCTGAGCTCTGCGAACAGCTCGTCGAACGTCTTCACGGGAGGTCAGCCTACGGCGTGGCCGCAGGCCGATCTGCCCCGGTCTCACCCCGGAGGCTCAGCCCACGAAGCCGCGCGAGCGGATCTTCTTCAGCGTCGCCGCGGTCTGCAGCGCCGCGGACGCCGCCTCGTAGCCCTTGTCCTCGTTCGACCCCTCGAGACCGGCCCGGTCCAGGGCCTGCTCCTCGTTGTCGCAGGTGAGCACACCGAAGCCGACCGGGGTGTGGTGGTCGAGCGAGACCCGGGTGAGGCCGTCGGTCGCCGCGTTGCACACGTAGTCGAAGTGGGGCGTGCCACCACGGATGACCACGCCCAGCGCGATCACCGCGTCGTACGACGGCGCGAGCGCACCGGCGGTGACGGGGAGCTCGAAGACGCCGGGCACGCGGACGACGACGGGCGCCTCGAGCTTGTGGTCGGCGAACGCCCGCTGCGCGCCGGCGATCAGGCCGTCCATCACCACGCTGTGCCAGCTGGCCGCGACGACCGCGACCCGCAGGTCGTGGCAGTCGACGGGGGCGATGTCGGGGGCGCCGTGTCCGGCCATGTCAGTTGGCTCCTTCGAGGTCGGCCGCGTCCAGGTCGGGCAGGTCGTGCCCCATGCGGTCGCGCTTGGTCAGCAGGTACGAGATGTTGTGGTCGTTCGGGTGCGGCGTCAAGGGAGCGCGCTCGGCGACCTTGATGCCGTAGTCCTCCAGCGAGCTGACCTTGTCGGGGTTGTTGGTCAGCAGCCGCACCTGCTCGACGCCGAGGTCCTTGAGGATCTGGGTCGCGGCGCCGTAGTGCCGGGCGTCGGCGGGCAGGCCGAGGTCGAGGTTGGCGTCGACCGTGTCGCGACCGCCGTCCTGCAGCTGGTAGGCCTGCAGCTTGGCGACCAGGCCGATCCCCCGGCCCTCGTGGCCGCGCAGGTAGACCACCACGCCGCGGCCCTCCTCGACGATCCGGGCGAGCGCCTCGTCGAGCTGCGGGCCGCAGTCGCAGCGGCTGCTGCCGAACACGTCGCCGGTGAGGCACTCCGAGTGCACCCGGGTCAGCACCGGGCCGTCGTCGGTGAGGGTCGCCGGGTCGCCGTACACGAGGGCGACGTGCTCGCTGCCGTCGACGGTGATCGTGTAGCCGATGGCGGTGAAGTCGCCGTGGCGGGTGGGCAGGCGGGTCTCGGCCTCGCGGACCACGTGCCGCTCGACGCGGCGCCGGTAGCGGACCAGGTCCTCGATCGAGATCATCGCGAGGCCGTGCTCGTCGGCGAACGCGCGCAGCTCGGGCGCGCGCTTCATCGTGCCGTCGTCGTTGACGACCTCGACCAGCACACCGGTCGGGGTGAGGCCGGCGAGCCGGCACAGGTCGACGGCAGCCTCGGTGTGGCCGCGCCGGACGAGCACGCCGCCCTCGCGGTAGCGCAGCGGGAACACGTGCCCGGGACGGGTGAGCTCCCATGGCTCGGTCGCCGAGTCGGCGAGGGTGCGCACCGTGCGGGCGCGGTCCGCGGCGGAGATGCCGGTCGTCGTACCGTCGCGGGCATCCACGGAGATCGTGTACGCCGTCCGGTAGGCGTCCTTGTTGTGCGGGGTCATCAGCGGGATCTCCAGCCGGTCCAGCATGGCGCCCGGCATCGGCGCGCAGATGACGCCGCTGGAGTAGCGGATCGTCCACGCCATCAGCTCCGGCGTCGCCTTGCTGGCGGCGAAGATGATGTCGCCCTCGTTCTCGCGGTCCTCGTCGTCCACGACCACGACGGCCTTGCCGGCCGCGATGTCCGCGATCGCTCGCTCGACGTCGTCGAGCCTGACCTTCTCACTCATGCCTTGTTCTCCTTGGTGTACGCGCGGACGAGCTTCTCCACGTGCTTGGCGATGACGTCGACCTCGAGGTTCACCCGGTCGCCGGGGGCCCGGAATCCGAGCGTGGTGCGGGCGAGGGTCTCGGGGATGAGGCTCACCGTGAAGGTGTCGTCCTTCGCCTCGACGACGGTCAGCGAGGTGCCGTCGACGGTGATCGAGCCCTTGTCGACGAGGTACCGGCCCATCCCGGCGGGCAGCGAGATCTCGACGACCTCCCAGTGCTCGCTGGGGGTGCGGCTCACGACCTCGCCGACACCGTCGACGTGCCCCTGGACGATGTGGCCACCGAGCCGCTTCTCGGCGGTGACGGCGCGCTCGAGGTTGACCCGGTCGCCGACCGCGAGGTCGCCCAGGCTGGTCTTGGCGAGGCTCTCGGCCATCACGTCGGCGGTCCACGTGCCGTCGGTGCGCTCGGCGACGGTCAGGCAACAGCCGTTGACCGCGATCGAGTCGCCGAGCCCGGCGTCGGACAGGGTGATGTCGGAGGCGATCGTCAGGCGGATCGCGTCCCCCTGGTCCTCGATGGCCTCGATGGTGCCGAACTCCTCGACGATGCCGGTGAACATCAGTGATCCTCTCGGTGGTTGAGGTGCGAGCTTGCGGTCCTCGGAACCCGGACGGGCCGCAGGAGCAGGCGGACGTTGGCGTCCGCGCCCTCCCCGACGACGGTGGTGTCGGTGATCTCGAGGCGCAACGCCTTGTCGATCGATCGGATTCCGAGCCGGCCGACGGCCGACTTGCCCGAGCCCAGCAGCAGGGGGGCGACATAGGTGACGACCTCGTCGACGACACCGGCCTTCAGGAACGCTGCGGCCAGCGTCGGACCGCCCTCCAGGAAGACGTGGTGACGGTCGTGGTCGGCGTAGAGGGTGCGCAGCGCCTCGAGCGGGTCGTGGGTGCGCAGGTGCACGGTCTCGGCGACGTCGTCGAAGATGCGGCGGTCGGCCGGCAGGTCGCGGTCGCCCATCACGACCCGCAGCGGCTGCTGCGGCAGCGGCTGGTCGTCGTCGTCACGCACGGTGAGCTGCGGGTCGTCGGCCTCGACGGTTCCGGTGCCGACCATCATCGTGTCGCAGAGCGCGCGGAGCAGGTGGGTGTCGCGGCGCGCGGGCAGGGACGAGACCCAGCGCGAGCTGCCGTCGGTGGCGGCGCTGCGGCCGTCGAGCGTGGTGGCGAACTTCCACGTGACGAACGGGCGACCGTTGCGGTGCGCGAAGCTCCACGCCCGGTTGACCTCCTCGGCCTCGTCGGTGAGCAGGCCGGCCTCGACCTCGAGCCCCGCCTCGAGCAGCGTGTCCATGCCGCCGGACGCGAGCGGGTTCGGGTCGCGCTGGGCGATCACCACCCGTCGTACCCCGGCGGCGATGAGGGCCTGCGCACACGGACCGGTCCGGCCGGTGTGGTTGCACGGCTCGAGGGTCACGATCGCGGTGGCACCACGGGCCTCGTCACCGGCGACGCGGAGCGCCTCGACCTCGGCGTGCGGCGTGCCGGCGCCGTGGTGGAAGCCCTCGCCGACGACGCGGCCGTCATCGGCGAGCAGCACGCAGCCGACCCGCGGGTTCGGGTGGAGAGGTACGCCGGGGCTGGCGGCAAGCGCGAGGGCACGCCGCATGGCGTCGTACTCGCGGGCGAATCCCCCCGATGTGCTGGTCACTGCTGGCCTCTCGTCGTCCGTCTTGCTCGGACTCCGGGGCTTGCAGGATCGTACGGCGGGCGGCTGGCGTGGGCCGGCTCGTCCGTCGGACGCTCGTGCGTGCACTTCCCATCCGGACTTTGACCGTCGGTCCAGGAATCGCACCTGGTCAACCGACCACTGGTTGTGATCGGGTCGCGGACTCGTGAACGAAGCAGGGCTTCGATCCATCACCGCCGGCTCGGAGTTTCACCGACCCCAGAGCACGCGAGCTCTTGGCAACCATGGTGGCACAACCGTGCGGGTTTCCCGATGTGGGCCCGGTCACTGGGACACGCGGGCTACGTTCTGGGGATGAACTGGACGTGGCTCGGGATGGGGTGCCTGGCCGGCGTGCTGCTGTGGTTCACCACCGACCGGTTCGTGCTCCTCGTCCTCGGCGTGCTGCTCGGGGTGGCCCTGGGCATCGGCTTCGGCGCGGGCTCGAAATCCGAGTGATCCGGACGCGGGCGTCGGCGTAGGTTGACGCCATGTCGTATCCCCCGCCCCTGTACGACGGCGACGGCGAGGCCTCGGCCTGGGTCCGCCCCGCTGACGCCGCCCCCGACCTCGTCTACCCGAACGGCAACCGGGTCCACCACCTCGCCCGCGGCGAGGCGACCGGCGGCCTGTTCGGTCTCTACCGCTGGGAGTTCTCGGAGGCGGTGAGCGGTCCCGGCCCCCACTTCCACCGCACCCTCGCCGAGTCGTTCTACGTCCTCGACGGCGAGATCCGGATCCACGACGGCAACGGCTGGGTGACCGCCCGGTCCGGCGACTTCCTGCACGTGCCGCCCGGCGGCGTGCACGGCTTCCGCAACGAGTCGGGCGCCGCGGCATCGATGCTGCTGCACTTCTCCCCCGGCGCCCCGCGCGAGGCCTACTTCGAGGGCCTCGACCGGCTGGCCCGTGGCGAGGAGTGGACGCCGCAGGAGTACGACGCGTTCATGCGCGAGCACGACAACACCTGGGTGGAGGAGTAGTCCTCCACCCGACCCCGGTGTCGTCAGGCGCTGAGGATCAGCCCGCTCGTCGGCACGCCGGTGCCGGCCGTGACGAGGACGTTCTCCACGTCGGCGACTGGGTTGACCGAGGTGCCGCGGACCTGGCGCACGCCCTCGGCGATCCCGTTCATGCCGTGGATGTAGGCCTCGCCGAGCTGGCCGCCGTGGGTGTTGATCGGCAGCCGGCCGCCGACCTCGATGGCGCCGTCGCGGATGAAGTCCTTCGCCTCGCCGCGACCGCAGAAGCCGAGCTCCTCCAGCTGCATGAGGACGTAGGGGGTGAAGTGGTCGTAGAGGATCGCCATCGGCAGGTCGGCGGGCGTGAGCCCGGACTGCTTCCACAGCTCGCGGCCGACGACACCGATCTCGGGGATCCCGATGTCGTCGCGGTAGTAGGACGTCATCACGAACTGGTCCTTGCCCGAGCCCTGCGCGGCGGCCGTGATGTACGCCGGCTTCTGGGCCAGGTCCCTGGCCCGCTCCGCCGACACGACGACCACCGCGACCGCGCCGTCTGACTCCTGGCAGCAGTCGAGCAGGTGCAGCGGGTCGGCGATCATCCGCGAGGCCTGGTGGTCCTCGAGGGTGATCGGCTTGCCGAAGAAGAAGGCAGCCGGGTTGGTCGCGGCGTGACGGCGGTCGGCGACGGCAACGCGGCCGAAGTCCTCCGAGGTGGCGCCGTACTCGTGCATGTAGCGCCGGGCCTGCATCGCGACGGTGGCGGCAGGTGTCGAGAGGCCCAGCGGGTAGGTCCACGCGTTGTCGAGGCCGTTGGTGTTCACCTGCGCGGCAGCCCAAGCCGACACCTGGCCGAAGCGGTCGCCCGAGCGCTCGTTGAAGCCGCGGTAGGCGACGACGACGTCGGCGACCCCGGTCGCGACGGCCATCGCCGCCTGCTGCACCGTGGCGCAGGCAGCACCGCCGCCGTAGTTGATCCGGCTGAAGAAGCGCAGCTCGGGGATGCCGAGCTCGCGGGCGACGGCGATCTCCGAGGAGGTGTCCATCGTGAAGGTGACCAGGCCGTCGACGTCGGCGGGCGTGAGGCCGCAGTCGGCGAGGGCGTGCCGGACGGCCTCGACCGAGAGCTGCAGCTCGGAGCGCCCGGACTCCTTGGAGAACTCCGTCGCACCGATGCCGGCGATGGCGGCCTTGCCGGAGAGGGTGCGCTCGCTCATGCGGAGGCCACCCTCACGGTTCCGACGACGTGGTCGCCGAGCGAAACCGCGCCGACCACCTTGATCGTCGCCTCGCCGTCGGCGACCTCGGTCACCTCGCCGGTGAACGTGAACGCGTCATAGGGGTACGCCGGCGCGCCGAGTCGGATCGCGATGCCCTTGATCTGCACGTCGGGCCCCGCCCAGTCGGTGACGTAGCGCTCGCACAGCGCCGTCGAGGTCAGGATGTTGACGAAGATGTCCTGGGATCCGGCCGCCTGCGCGACGTCGCGGTCGTGGTGGACGTCCTGGAAGTCACGGGTCGCCACCGCCGTGGAGACCACGAGGGTCGGGGTGATCGGGAGGCTCCACTCGGGAAGCCGATCGCCCACCTGCATCGGGCCGCTCATCGGTCCACCTTCGTCCAGATCGGGAGGGTCAGGTCGTCGTCGACAACG
This sequence comes from Nocardioides sp., assembly GCA_035539555.1. Classification (GTDB taxonomy): domain Bacteria; phylum Actinomycetota; class Actinomycetes; order Propionibacteriales; family Nocardioidaceae; genus Nocardioides. Next base: position 8,554 of record DATLIG010000090.1, read on the forward strand.
TTCCAGCCGACCTTCAGCCGGTCGCCGATCTCGACGGGGCCGGTCACCTCGGCCACCATCCGCACGCCCTCGTCGAGGTCGACGAGAGCGATCACGAGCGGCAGCACCTTGCCGGGCACCTGCGGGGCGTGGTGGACGAGGTAGGAGAAGACGGTGCCCTCGCCGGCCGCGACGACGTGCCCGCGGTCGAAGGCGCCGCACTCCGGGCACGCCGGACCGGGCGGGTGGCGGAGCACGCCGCACGCGTTGCACTTCTGGATGCGCAGCTCGCCGTTCGCCGTACCTTCGAAGAAGTACGCGTTGTCCCGGTTGACCACCGGGCGCACCGGGCCGCTCACGCCTGGTCCTTCGCGCGCGGGACGAACTTCAGGACGCGGAAGAGCATGGTGGCGACCTTCTCCGACGAGCCATCGTCGTGCTCGACGTACCAGGTGTTGCGCGAGGTGACGAAGTAGCCGACGCCCATGCCGGTGGCCTTCGGGCCGGCGACCGAGTCGAGCGCGGTGGTGACCCGCAGCCTCTCCCCCACCTTCAGGTAGCGCTCGTAGGACTGCTCGCAGTTGGTGCCGAGGACCGCCGTGAAGCCGGCGTCGGTCAGCGCGCGCATCATCGAGTGCAGCGGGTCGTCCTCGGACGGCTTGCCGCCGAGGCCGTACATGGTCCACACCTGCGCCATCGACGGCGGCGCCTCGCCGGCCCTGAAACGGGGGTTGTCGACGCCCATCGCCTCGAGCCAGTTGTTGATCGTCGGCTGGTTGACCTCGTCGCGGGCGAACCGCTCGGCGGCCTCGCCCCAGGCCTTGATCCGCTCCGCCTCGGCCATGACCTTCTCGTGGACGGCAGGGTCGACCAGCTCCTGCGGAGCCGGCGCGCTCATCGCGGCACCCGCGGCAGGCCGAGGCCGAACATCGAGATCAGCTCGCGCTGGACCTCCTGGACGCCGCCACCGAAGGTGAGGACGAGGTTCCGCTTCGCCTGCGCGTCGAGGTAGTCGAGCAGGTCCTTCGTCGCAGGCTCCCCCGCATCCCCGTGGCGGTGCACGAGGGCGATCAGGTCGGCGAGCAGGTGCTGGACCTGGTCGGAGGCGAAGACCTTCGAGGACGACGCATCGGCCACCTTGATCTCGCCGGCCGCCGCGGCCCGCGCGACCTCCCAGTTGAGCAGCTCGTTGATCCGGAAGACCGCCGTGGCCTTGCCGAGCAGGTCGCGGACGTCGTGCTCCTCGCGAACGCCGGCCGCGTCGGCCCACCGCACGACGCGGTCGCGCAGGCCCTCGATCCGGCCGGCGGGACCGAGCATGACGCGCTCGTGGTTGAGCTGGGTGGTGATCAGCCGCCAGCCCTGGTTCTCCTCGCCGACCAGCATGTCGACGGGGACCCGGACGTCGTTGAAGTACGTCGCGTTCACGTGGTGCGACCCGTCCGCGGTGATGATCGGCGTCCAGCTGTAGCCCGGGTCCTTGGTGTCCACGATCAGGATCGAGATGCCCTTGTGCTTGGGCGCGTCCGGGTCGGTCCGCACCGCGAGCCACAGGTAGTCGGCCTGGTGGCCGCCGGTGGTCCACATCTTCTGGCCGTTGACGACATAGTGGTCGCCGTCCCGCCTGGCGGTGGTGCGCAGGGACGCGAGGTCCGTGCCGGCGTCCGGCTCGCTGTAGCCGATCGCGAAGTGCACGTCGCCCTTGAGGATGCGCTCCAGGAAGAGGGCCTTCTGCTTCTCGGTGCCGTACTTGATCAGGGTCGGGCCGACCGTCTGCAGCGTGACGGAGGGCAGGTGCACGTCGGCGTACTGCGCCTCGTTGGCGAAGATCGTCTGCTCGACCTCGCCGAGCCCGTGGCCGCCGTACTCCTTCGGCCAGCCGACTCCCATCCAGCCGTCGGTCCCGAGGCGGCGGATCAGCCGCTCGTAGGTCGGTCCGTGCCGGTTCCACGCACCCTCGACGGGGTCGGGGTCGTGGAGGCCCTCGAAGTCGGCCGCGACGCCACCGAAGTAGTCGCGCAGCCGCGACTTGAGGGCGCGCTGCTCGTCGGTGAGCTCGAGGTTCTTCGCGGCAGCACGCTCGACGGGGACCTGTGCGGCCGTGGTGTCGAGGGCATGCGCGAGGTCGGTGCCCCAGGTCGTCAGGGCGACCAGCGGGTAGGTGATGTCGACGCCCATGCCGCCGTGCAGGTGGTGGCACGTGCGGAAGGCGTACGGCGCGACCTGGCTGGCCCAGTAGCCGGCGACCGCCAAGTCGTCGGCGGCCGGCAGGCCCTCGGCGACCCGCCACACGGCGTTGTCGGCGGCCAGGTCGAGGGTGCGCGAGGTGACGTAGACGTCGGCCATCTGCAGCGAGACGGCCTGGAACTCGGCGAGGGCGCGGCCGAACTGCTGGCGGCCCTTGACGTAGTCGGCGGTCAGGTCCCGGGCGCCGGCGAGGGCCCCGGCCGCGGTCACGGCGAGGCCAGCCCGGGCGAGGTCGCCCAGGCGGGCGGCCGCACCGTCCTCGAGGAGCTCGGCGGGCGCGCCGTCGAGCACCACGGTGTGCTGGCGTCCGCTCGACGCGCCGGCCTCCAGCAGCTCGACGCCCTCGCCCCGCGGGTCGACCAGGACGACGACCTCGCGCTCGCCCTCGGTCGCGACGACCAGCAGGCGGTGTGCGGTCTCCGCGTGGGTCACGGCCAGCTTGCGCCCCGAGACCCGCCCGGCGTCGTACCCGGCGGAGCCGCGGAGGGCAGGACTGACGACGAGCTCGCCCGTCGCGATGCCGGGGAGCAGGTCCTTGCGCTGCGCGTCCGTG
>DATLIG010000091.1:0-10147 GCA_035539555.1 Nocardioides sp.
GCTCTACACCTCCGGGACGACCTCGGCGCCCAAGGGTGTCCTGCTGACCAGCAAGGCCCTCATCTCGCACCTGGCGAACTTCCAGACCGCCCTCGAAGCCGACGCCGACAGCGTCATCCTCGCGGCCACACCCCTGTCCCACCTCGGTGGCTTCATCGCCGGCGTCGTGTTCCCCGCCTACCTCGGCGCCCGGTCCGTCGTGATGCCCGCCTGGCAGCCCGACCTCGCCGTCGAGGTGATCGAGAGGGAGCGCGCAACCATCGCGATGGGCGCGACCGTCTTCCTCAACGACCTCGCGCAGCGCTACGAGGCGGGCGCCGGCAAGAAGCACCGCCTCACCCTCTATGCCTGCGCCGGAGCCACCATCCCGCCCTCGGCCATCATCCGTGCCGAGGCCGCCGGCATCGTCGCCATGCGGTGCTACGGCATGACGGAGACGGCGGGAGTCTGCGCGGCCGCGCCGAAGGACGCTCCTCTGGCCCGCCGCGCCGAGTGGGACGGCAAAGTCCTGCCCGGCATGGAGATCGAGGCGGTCGACCCGGATCGCGAGCCCCTCCCGCCCGGGACCGAGGGCGAGCTGCGGATCCGCGGACCGCAGACCCTGGCTGCGTACACCGATGCCGCGCTGACCGCCGCCCAGGTCGACGACGAAGGCTGGTTCTACCCCGGCGACGTCGGAGTGGTCGACGCCGAGGGTTGGGTCCGGATGACCGGCCGGCTCAAGGACATCATCAACCGAGGCGGCGAGAAGTTCTCGACCCTCGACATCGAGTCGGCCATCAGTGCGCATCCCGATGTCGCGGCGGTCGCCGTCACCGCCATCCCCGACGACCGCCTCGGCGAGGGAGTCGGTGCATGGCTGGTGCTTCGCCCCGGAGCCACGTGGAGCGGCCCCGCGTCGATCGTCGCGCACCTCGAGCAGTCGCGACTGGCACGCCAGAAGATCCCCGCCTACTGGGAGGTGCTCCCTGCCCTCCCGGTCACCGCCAGCGGCAAGGTGCGCAAGCAAGAGCTCCGCCCCATCACGGGCGCCTGACCAACGACGATCACGAGACCGGAGAGAACATTGACCACCGAGGCCATCCGCGCCACCAAGTCCGACGGAGTCGGCACCGTCACCCTCAACCGCCCCGAGCGACGCAATGCCCTGAGCCTGGAACTCTTCGGCGCCATGGGCGACCAGCTGGACGCCTGGCGCACCGACGACGACGTCGCAGCCGTCGTCATCACCGGCGGCGAGGAGGTCTTCTGCGCCGGCCTCGACCTCGACCTGCAGTCGGGCTTCACCCAGGAGACCCGCAAGTCGTACGGTGACGCCTGCCTGCGCGTCTACGGCGCCCTCCTGGACTATCCCAAGCCGACGATCGCGGCCGTGGCCGGCCCGACCCTCGGCGGGGGCTGCGACATCGCGGTCTTCTGCGACATCCGCATCGGCGCACAGAACGCGGTCCTCGGCTTCCCACAGGTGAAGTTCGGCCTCACGCCCTACTTCTCCCCGCTGTGGAAGATCGTCGGCCTCAGCCAGGCCAAGCTCCTCACCCTCTCCGGGGACCGCATCGACGCCGAGGAGGCGCTGCGCATCGGTCTCATCGACCGGCTCACGCCGACCGGCGGCGTGGTGGAGGAGGCCACCCGCATCGCCCGCAGCATCGCCGACACGACCACCAAGTCGGCGATGTTCAACAAGGAGATGATCCTGCGCTCCCCCACGATGGATCCCATCTCGGCGCTGTCGTTCGAGACCATGGCCTACCGCGAGATCATCTGGCACCCCGACATCGTCGAGCGGATCGGGGAGGCCTTCTCCAGGATCAAGGGCGGTGCCTGAGCCGGCGCCGGCTCGTCGCCTGCCTCAAGCCTGCGCCGCAGCCGCCCCCAGTGCGGTGATCGCCGCGACCACGTCGGCAGGCCGCCCCTCGGCCTCACCGGCGAGCCAGTCGGCGACGAGCTCCGTCGTACCCGCCACCAGGAGCCGGGTCGCGAGCAGGCGCCGCGCCTTCGCGCGCGCACCCCGCGGCGCGCCGGGGAGCACCTCGGTGGCGACGAAGCGGGTGTAGTCGTCGATCGCGCGGTGGCGGCGCGCGGCGAGCACCGGTGTCCCCGGGCTCTCGACGTAGAGCCGGGCCAGGCGCTCGTCACTGCCCAGGGCGGCCATCAGCGCCTCGACGACCACCGGTGCCCGCGCGGACTCGTCGACGCCCTCGATCGTCGCGCGCATCCGGGCCAGGAGGCCGTCGTAGAAGTCGTCGGCGACAGCGAGGAGCAGGTCGTCACGAGCCGGGAAGCTCTCGTAGAAGTACCGCTTGCCGAGGGCGCTCTCGCCGCACACCGCCTCCACCGTCACGGCGGCCACCCCGTCGCGGCCGATCACGGTGCGGCAGCTCTCGAGCAGGCTGGCGCGCCGGGTCGCGACCCGCTCGGTCGCACTGACGCCGCCATAGGACCGCCCTGCCATGCGGCCATCCTCGCGCACCTCCCGGCAGGACGTTGACACCGGGCGGACGTGGTCGTAATTTCTGTCACGGCTCCGTAACAGATTGAGAGGTGGGGACCATGGCCTGCTGCGCGGCGCTCGCCCTGCTCCTCGGCCTCGTGCGCGGCACCTGGTTCCGGGTGTTCCCCGGACGTCGGCCCGCCGAGCCGGGCTTCGCGCCACCGGCACGCCGGTCGGCCGACGGGACGACGCCCGCGGCGCCGGCCACCACCGGCCGCAGGAGAACGGCTCGGCCGGCCATCGCAGGCAGCCTCCTGCTCGGCACCGCGTACGGCGCCGCGGCGTACGCCCTCGCGATCGCGGTCCTGCGCGCGACACCCGTGGTCCGCACCCTCGACGGCCCGTGGGCCGCCCGCGACGTGGCCCTCGTGGTGCTGGCGGTGGCCGCGCTGGTCGCCGGTTTGTCCCGGCGGGGACCGGCGTCCCGGCCCGCGCTCCTCCTCGGCGCGGGTGCGGCGTGGACCGAGCTCGGCCTGGTCGACATGCACCTGCTCGGGCTCTTCGAGCTCCGGGTCGCCGCGCTCCCCCTCGACCTGCTGCTGCACGGCAGCGGCCCGCTGCTCCTGGTGCTGGCCGCGCGCCGGCTGACCCTCTCCCGACCCACCACCGAAGCGAGCCCGACATGACCGCCGTCGCCAGTCGCCCCGACCAGGGCACCACCGTGCTCCTGCCCACGGACGTCCCACTCCTCCCGCCGGCGACCCGGCGCTCGTTCCTGCGTACCCTCGCCAGCTACGCCGTGCTGTGGCTCGCCGGCGCGCTGCCGGTCGCCCTCGACGCCGGCGACCGCACGCAGGCGCTGGGCCTGGGCCTCGCCCTCCCGGGCGGCGGCCTGTTCCACGCGGGGCACCCGGTCTGGGGGGCCACCGCACTGGCGGCCGTGGTGCTCGCCGTCTTCGCCTGGTGGGCGGCCGGACCGACGGTGCTCCCGCCGGTCGTCTGGCTGCTGACCGCGGTCCTCCCGGCCGCCACCCTCGACGACCCGGCCGGATCCGCGCAGGCCGCGGTCGCGGTCCTCGCGGTCGTCCCCGTGCTGACCGTCCTCGCCGCCGCCGGGCACGCCGTGCGGCACGCGTCCCAGCGGGGTCGGGGTGCCGCGTTGAACCGCCGGCTGGCCGAGGTGCGCTTCCCGGTGACCGGCGCGCCGTCGTACCCGAAGGACTTCCCGGTCGTCGAGCACACCGACGAGGACCTGCGCCGGCTGCGGGCCGCGCTCGACCTCGCACTGCAGCCCGTCGAGGACTTCGAGGGCTTCACCCACCTCGACCAGTTCCGCGAGGGGGCGCTGCGCTACCAGCTCAACGCGCTCGGCTACGGCCTGTCGATGGCGCAGTTCACCCGCACGCCGGCCTTCCGCGGCTATCTCGCCGAGGCGCAGCGCAACACGATCGACAAGGTGCTGCAACGCAGGGTGTGGGGCTACTGGGCCCTGGAGAACGCGTGGGGCAACCTGCGCCGCGACAAGGACCCGGTGCCGATGGGCGGCAACGTGATGCTCACCGGCTTCTACGGCCTGCAGGTCGGGATGTACTCGCTGCTCAACGACGAGCGCTACTTCCGGCCGGGATCGCTCACCTTCCGGTGGGACGAGGACGAGGCGTGGCCCTACGACCTGCCCGCGCTGGCCGGCAACGTCCGCGCCAACGTGCGGGAGTCGAGGTTCGGGCTCTACCCGTGCGAGCCGAACTGGATCTACACGATCTGCAACACCTTCGGCCTCAACACCGTCCTCGCGAGCGAGCAGCTGGCGGCGAGCGGCGAGGCGGGCGACGTGCAGGAGCGGCTGCGCCGTTCGTACGAGTCGGAGTTCCTGCGCCCGGACGGCCGGATCGTCGGCGTCCGCTCCTCGCACCTCGGCCTGTCGTGGAACTTCTGGGCGAGCCCCTCGGTCCAGCTCGCGACGACCTACTGGCTGCACCCCGGCCTGCCCGACCTCGCCCATCGCACGTGGTGGCTGATCCGCGACGGCTGGCTGCGGGTCGAGGACGGTCGCGTCCGCACGCCCCGCAGCATCGTCAGCCGCCTCGACCCCGGCAGCTACAAGGTCGGCAGCGACACCTTCACGCTCGCGGTCACCGCGATGGCGGCCCGCGAGATCGGCGACGAGGAGACCGCGCGCGCCGCCGAGGCGACCATCGCCGAGCGCCCCGTGGAGCAGAGGTACGGCACCGAGCGGGTCGCCGACGCGAGCGGGCTGGCCAACTCCTACCTCAACCTCGGCCGCTTCGGCCGCCGCAGCGGACTGCGCGACCTGGTGGCCTTCGGCCCGCCGCGCGAGTGGCGCGACGGCCCCGTGCTGGACGAGGCCGCCTACCCCGACGTCCTGGTGGCCCGGGCCGTCTCGGACGGAGCGGCGCTCGACCTCGTGCTGGCGCCCGGCGCGGGCCCGCTCCGCACCCGGATCGGCCTCGCCCAGCTGCACCCCGGGGCGTCGTACGACGTCCGGGGGGCGCGCGAGGCGACGGTGACCGCCGACAGCCAGGGGCGCGCGGCGCTGGAGGTGGACCTCGGCGGACGGACCGAGGTGCGGATCAGCCCTGCGGCGTGACCGGAGCGGCGATCTCGACGCAGCGCGCGGCGACGGCGGCGGCCTCGTCGACCCCGAGGCCGAGCAGCCGCAGCGACAGCTCGGCCTGCACCACCACGACGGACTCGTCGTGCTCGCCGTCGAGGATCCGGCGGATCAGCGCGAGCGAGCCGGCGACCACGTTGTGCACCACGACGTCGACGTCGGGCACGTCGAACCGGCCGGCCTCGATGCCTGCCCGGACGACGGCGGCCGCCTGCGGACCCATGGCTCGGGAGTAGACGAGGTCGGCGTGGTCGAGGTGCACCAGGATCCGCGCCAGGTCGGGATCGTCGAAGGCCATGCCGACGATGCGGAGCACGGCGAGGCCGGTGGTGACGGCGGGATCCTGGTCCCGGTTGGCGTCGTTGATGCCGGCGGTCGCGGCCATCTCGGCGAGCGACTCCTCGACGACCGCCTCGACCAGCTCCTCCTTGTTGGCGAAGTAGTTGTAGAAGGAGCCGAGGGCGACGTCGGCCTCCTCGGTGATGTCCTGGATCTTCAGGCCGGCGACGCCGTGGGTGCCGATGAGCGTGCGGCCCGCGGCGAGCAGCACGCCCCGGGTGCGCGCCCGCCGCCGGTCGTATCGCGTCGCCCCCGCACCGGCCGCCTCCGTCATGGTCGTCACACTACGGCCGGCGCCCTCGGCCCGGACCCGATGGTCACGTCGGGTGGCGGTACGTCGCCCTCGGGGATCCCGAGGATCGCGGCCTTCACGATCCCGAGCTTGCCGTGGACGGTGACCTCGTCCTCCGGCCGGCACACGACGAACGACAGCACCCAGACGCTGGTCAGGGCGAGACCGACCGTGACCAGCCAGGCCAGGTGGGTGGCCCAGAGCGGGGCGTCGAGGTTGAGCGCGGTCCAGACCGGCCAGGCGGTGGCACCGTTGCCGATGCCGTCGGCCATCGGGATGAACGGGATGACGAGCGCGATGCGCCAGCCCGGCAGCCAGGGCTTGAGGCGGTAGATCAGCGCGCCGGCGGTCAGCGGCATGATCGGGTTGACGAACACCCACCACAACGGCAGGCCCCAGAGGTTGACGGGCTGCGGCCCGTAGTACTCGTAGGCGCCCATCAGCACGCCCGGGCTCTCGAGGAAGACGTTGATGAAGACGTCCATCAGGTAGAGCTGGAAGAGCCCCTTGACGGTGACGCCGTTGGAGAAGATCCGGTAGGCGAGGTAGGCCAGGCCGCCGACGTACCAGATGTAGACGAAGTTGATGAAGAGCGGGAAGTCCCGCCCCATCGAGCTGAACGTCGTGAGTGCGGCGTCCTCGCGGATGTAGCAGAGGCCGAGCGTGTCGACGATCGGCTCGAACAGGCAGGCGATGCCGCCGCCGACCAGGCAGACCGCGAGCAGCGGGCCGCGGCCGGTCAGCAGATGGCGGACGGCGAAGAAGACCCCGATGACGACCGGGATGCCGAGGAAGACCGTGAAGGCGATCTCCGGGCCGAAGGGCATCTCGGTCGTCGGGTGGGCGGGGATGTCCCGTGCGGTAGCGAGCATGCGTCGTACCGTAAATCTAAGTTGAGGTAGATTTCAATATTGAAATCTCCTTCACTCTCTGCGAACGTGGTGGCCGTCACGCACCCGCCCACTCGCAGGAGCCTTTGCATGAGCCACGCCGTGCACCCACCCGAGACCGACCTCCTCCTCCCCCTCCCGGACCGATCCGCGGGCGAGGACTGGGACCACCACACGATCCACACGCACTACTTCGGGTTCTCCGTGCCCGAGGCGGCGATCGGCGCCTTCCTCTACATCCGGTACCAGCCGGCGTTCCCGCTGTGCCAGGGCGGCGTGGCGCTGTTCCAGGGCCTCGACAACGTCAACGTCATCGACATCGCCCACCTCGACTACGAGATCACCATGCCGTGGCCCGAGATCGGCGGCCCCGACGGCACCGTCATCACCACGGCCAACGGTCTGCGCATCGAGTTCCCCGAGCCCGGTCGCGTCGCGCGGGTCAGCTACACCAGCGCGGACGGGCGCACCTCCTTCGACGTCACCCAGACCGCGGTCACGCCGCTGCTCGCCCGCGGACACGTGATGCCCGGCGAGGACGAGCACCACGGCGACCCGGGACGCGTCCCCGGCGGCACCGAGCAGTTCATGCACTGCGTCGGCACGCTGACGCTCGACGGACAGCAGTACGACGTCGACTGCTTCGCGCCGCGGGACCGCTCCTGGCGGCAGGTCCGCAAGGAGACCCAGGGCGGCGTGCCGGTGCCGCCCGTCGGCTGGTCACCGATGTACTTCGCCGATCCCGACGGACACAGCGCCCTGGTCTTCAACCAGATCAGCTTCGAGGCGCCCGACACCGACCCCGCGTGGGCCGGCCTCTACGACCTGCCCGAGGGCGCGCCCACCCACCACTTCGCGTGGCTGATCCACAAGGGCGAGACCAAGCAGGTCACCCGGATCCGGCGCAACGTCCTCGAGCGCCAGCCCCACACGTTCGCCACCCTGCGCCAGGAGATCGAGGCCACCGACGAGGACGGCCGCACCTGGCGCTTCACCGGCGAGGCGATCGCCACCGCCACCATCCCGGCCTGGCCGAACGTGTCCTTCCACGACAGCGTCTTCCGCTGGACCGACGAGGAGGGCCGCACCACCCACGCGACGTACCAGGAGATCTGGTTCGACCGCTACCAGCGGGCGATGGTCGCCCGCGCCGCCGAACCGACCGCTGCAGAAGGAGAGAACTGATGGCCCTCGCCAACACCGACCCCGAGGAGATCCGCGGCGCCCTGGAGGCGTGGCTCGCCACGCGGCTGCCCGGCGCGACGATCAGCGACTGCGACGTGCCCGCGGCCAGCGGGATGTCCAACCTGACCGTGCTGTTCACGGCCGCCACCCCCGACGGCCCGCGCCCGTACGTCGCCCGGATCGCCCCGTCCGGACCGTCGGTCTTCCCGACCTACGACTTCGACCGCGAGGCCGCGGTGATGAACGCCCTCGCCTCCACCGGCGTCGCGACCCCGGTCGTGCGGTGGGTCGAGCACGACCCGGCCGTGCTCGGCGCGCCCTTCCTCGTCATGGAGCGCGCCTTCGGCCGCGTCCCCGCCGACGACCCGCCGTTCACCGCGGCCGGCTGGGTGCTCGACGAGCTCACCCCGGAGCAGCGCGGCGCGATGTGCCGCAGCTCGCTGGAGGCGATCGCCGCCATCCACGCCGCCGACTGGCGTGGACTCGGCCTCGACGCGCTGGCCCCCGCCGGCGGCGCCACCGCCGCCTCCGTGTACGACGCCGACCTGGCCCACTGGCTCGGGTTCTACGACTGGGCCCGGGCCGGCGACACCAACCCGACCGTCGAAGCAGGCCTGGCCTGGCTCTCCGCGCACCGGCCCGACGACGACCGCGACCCCGTGCTGCTGTGGGGCGACGCCCGGATCGGCAACATGCTCTTCGGCGACGACCTCGCCGTGAACGCGGTCCTGGACTGGGAGATGGTCGGCCTGGGCCAGCCCGAGGCCGACGTCGCATGGTGGCTGTTCATCCTGCGCCACCACACCGAGGGCATCGGGTTCCCCGTCCCGGAGGGCTTCCCGACGCGCGAGGAGGTCGTCGCCACCTACGAGAAGGCGGCCGGCCGCTCGCTGGAACACCTCGACTTCTACGAGGTGTGGGCCGCCGTCCGGCTCGCGATCATCATGCACCGCGCCGGGAACCTGATGATCGAGCTGGGCCTGCTCCCGGCCGGTGCGCCGATGAAGCTGAACAACCCCGCCAGCCAGCTCCTCGCCGGCCTGATCGGCGCCCCCGCCCCGGGCGGGGACGCCCAGTCCTTCATCGGGAACCGGTGATGACCGCGGCCCCCGACCTGCGGGAGATCGAGCTCCACCGCCGCATCCAGGTCGCGATGGCCTGGTGCGGACCGGCGTTCGTGGTCCTGCTCTTCGGCGGCTGGGGACTGCTCGGCGGCATGATCCCGCTGATCTCGGCCGGTGGTTCACCGGCCGAGGTCGCGGCGGCGTACGACGTCGACACGACCCGGCAGCTGACCGGGCTGCTGCTCGGGCTCATCGGCTGCTTCACGACGGTGCCCTACTTCATCGTGATCAGCCTGCAGCTGCGCCGGATGGAGGGCCGGGTCCCGTCGCTGGCGATCCTGCAGCTGTGCTCGGGGCTGATCGTCTGCGTCGTCCTGACCATCCCGATGCTGCTGTTCATCGCGACGGCATTCCGTCCCGAGCGGCCGGTCGAGGTGACGCAGACCCTCAACGACATCAACTACATCCTGCTGATCCTGCCGTGGCCGCCGATCATCGGGCAGCTCGTCGCCATCGGCGTCGCGGTCCTGGTCGACCGCGGCCGGGTGTTCCCGCGGTGGGTGGCCGGCTACAGCCTCTGGGTCGCGTTCCTGCTGCTGCCCGCGTCCTTCATCATCTTCTTCCGCACCGGCATCTTCGCGTGGACCGGCCTCGTCGGCTTCTGGATCCCCGCGGCCGTCTTCGGCACCTGGTACCTCGTCATGACCCAGGTCCTGCTGCGTGCGATCGCCACCGAGGCGGCCGAGCAACGCGCCGTCGTACCCAGCCTCCAGGAGACCTGACATGTCCGCACCCACCACCGACGTCATCGTGATCGGCGCCGGCCACAACGGCCTCGTCGCCGCCTGCTACCTTGCCAGGGCCGGACTGAAGACCCTCGTGGTCGAGAAGAACGACTGGGTCGGCGGCGCCGCGGTCTCGCGCTCGCTCTACCCGGGCTTCACCTACTCGAACTGCTCGTACGTCTCGTCGCTGTTCCGCCCCGAGATCATGCGCGACCTGGAGCTGCCGAAGCACGGCCTGCAGATCCTGCCCTACGAGGGCGGCGCGGTGCTGACCCGCGACGGCGGCTACCTCGCGACCTACCGCGACGACGAGGCCAACCGCCGCGAGCTCGCCCGCCACTCGAAGCGCGACGCCGAGGCCTACGATCGCTACTCGCGCGACGTGATGCGCGCCTGCCGCTTCATCCGGCCGCTGCTGCTGCGCACGCCGCCCGACCCGACCTCGCTCCGGCCGCGCGATCTCGGCGAGCTCGCCTTCCTAGGGCGCCACCTCAGCCGGCTCTCCGAGACCGAAACCCTCCACCTG
>DATLIG010000092.1:0-2413 GCA_035539555.1 Nocardioides sp.
CTTCAAGGGCATGACCGACGAGATGCTCGCCTGGCAGACCGAGCGGTTCCGCGAGCTCGCGGTCGGCGACGACGGCTGGGTCGTCACCGTGCGGCCCGAGCAGGTCGTCGAGATCGCCTTCGACGGCCTGCAGCGCTCGACACGCTACCCCGGCGGGCTGGCGCTGCGCTTCGCGCGGGTCGTGCGCTACCGCGACGACAAGACCGCCGAGCAGGCCGACACCATCGAGACGGTGCGGGCACTCGCCGACGGCTGATCCGCCGATCTCGTCACAGATGTTGCAACACTGAGTTGCACGAGCCGTACACTCACCCCATGACGAACGCACCGGCGACCGACGGGCGCCGCAGGGCCGCGGCCGCACGCCGGCGTGCCCGGCAGGCCGAGATCATCGCGGCCACCCGGGAGATCTTCGACTCCAAGGGCGTCCGCGACGTCCAGATCGAGGAGGTCGCCACGGCCGTCGGGATCAACCGCGCGATCGTCTACCGGCACTTCACCGGCAAGGAGGAGCTCTTCGCGCTCACCCTCGTGGGCTACCTCGAGGAGCTGCACGACGCGATGGCCAGCGCCGCAGCCGGCACCGACGTGCCGCACGAGCAGCTGGCCGCGATCGTCGGCGCCTTCGTCGACTACGGCGTCGCCCACCCGGCCTTCGTCGACTGCGCACAGGCGCTGATGGTCCGCCCCGGCGACGAGCTGCTCGACGAGATCGCCGAGGGACCGCTCTTCCGGCTCGGGCGCGGCATCACGTCCTGCCTCACGGTGCTGTCCGAGACCCTCGCCGGCGGCGTCGACAAGGGCGCCTTCGCCCTCAGCGACGACCCGGTGCTGCTCGCCAACGCGCTCTACGCCTCCGGACTGGGCGCCCTGCAGCTGGCCCGGCTCGGCATCCTCGTCAGCGAGATCGCCCCGGGCATCCCGACCGTCGGCCAGATCTCGGCCGCGCAGGTGCGCGACTACATGGTGACCTCGGCACTGGCCCTGGTCTCCCCCACCCGCGCGACCGCCTGACGTTTCAGCGGGGCCGGCGTCGTGCACGATGCCGGCATGCCCGACCACGCCCCGCGCCGCACCGAGCACCAGGTCATCGCTCTCTGCGGCAGCCTCGCCCTGCTGATCCCCCTCCGGTTCGCCCTCGCCGCCACCAGCCTCAGCGGCGTGACGATCGCCGTCGCCGCGAGCGTCCCCGTCGCCGGTGCGGTCGGCATGGCCCTGCGTCCCGAGCAGCGGCGTGGCGGGGCCGTCAGCGGCCTCGCGGTCGCCGTGCCCTTCTGGCCGATCGCGCTGGTGATCGCGTGGGTCCTGGGCCCGGACGCCGACCTGACGGGGCTCACGTTGCTGACCGGCCTTCCGGCCGCTGCGCTCTCGGCCGTCGTACTCGGGGAGGTGCTGCGGGACGACGAGGTGACCAGTGGTTTCCCGACCGTCGCCGGGATCGGCGTCGTGGTGCTGGCGCTGGCCGTGCTGGTCCCGGGGACCGTGGTGCGCCACGACCGCGAGCGGGCGCTGATCGCCGCCGCGCGGGGCGCGGAGCTGGCCAGCGTCGGGATCCAGCCGTGGCTCCCCGAGATCGAGGGCTACCAGCGCACGGACGGGCCGCTGACCCGGGACTACCTCCAGGAGTCCTCCTACGACTACTCGCTTCTCTTCGAGTCCGGAGACCACAGCCTGAGCGTCCACGCCGACCTTCGGGACCCGGACAGGGTCTGCACGCCGGAGGGCGGCTGCACCGAGCACGAGGGCTACACGGTCGACGAGTCCGACACCAACGTCACCGTGGCGGTGCTCCGCGGCGACACCGAGCTCTCGGCGTCCGTCGCCGGCTCGGGGCTGTCGATCGAGGACATCGCCCGTGCGCTGTTGGGAGCGCGTCCGGCGGCCTGGGAGGACATCATCCTCATCGACCTCGACGAGGACTGAGCGACGACGTCAACGGCCCGCCCGGATCACTCCGGGCGGGCCGTTGTCACGTCGGTGACGATGGGGGTCTGGGCGTCAGCGCTCCATGATCGCGACGACGCCCTGGCCGCCGGCCGCGCAGACCGAGATCAGCGCGCGGCCGCCACCGTTGGCCTTGAGCAGCTTGGCCGTGTTGGCCACGATCCGGCCGCCGGTGGCGGAGAACGGGTGGCCGGCGGCGAGCGAGGAACCCTTGACGTTGAGCTTGCTGCGGTCGATCGAGCCGAGCGGCGCGTCGAGGCCGAGGCGCTCCTTGCAGAACACCGGGCTCTCCCACGCGGCGAGGGTCGAGAGCACCTGCGAGGCGAAGGCCTCGTGGATCTCGTAGAAGTCGAAGTCCTGCAGGGTCAGGCCGTTGCGGGCCAGCATCCGCGGGACGGCGTACGCCGGCGCCATGAGCAGGCCCTCGGCACCGTTGACGAAGTCGACGGCGGCGACCTCGGAGTCGACG
>DATLIG010000093.1:0-8483 GCA_035539555.1 Nocardioides sp.
GCTCGGCGACGCGGCGCCGCTGGTCGAGCTCGCCGCCCTGTGCGAGGAGTACGACGCCCTGCTGGTCGTCGACGAGGCGCACGGCGTCGGTGTCCACGGCCCCGGCCTGGTCACCACCCTCGGCCTGGCGGGCCTGCCACACGTGGTCGTCAGCGCCACGCTGTCGAAGTCGCTCGGCAGCCAGGGCGGCGCGATCCTCGGACCGACGGCCCTGCGCGAGCACCTGGTCAACCGGGCCCGCCCGTTCATCTTCGACACCGGCCTCGCGCCCGCCCCGACCGCCGGCGCACTGGCCGCCCTGCGCGAGATCCGTCGTCGCCCCGAGCTCGGCGAGACGGTGCGGACCCGGGTCGCGGCGCTCGCCGACGCCCTCGGCGTGGTCGCCCCCGCGGGCGCGGTGCTGTCGGTGCCGATGTCCTCCCCGCAGGCCGCCGTCGCGGCCCAGGCCGCTGCGCTCGAGGCCGGGCTGCGGGTCGGCTGCTTCCGTCCGCCGTCGGTCCCCGACGGCATCTCGCGGCTGCGCATCACGGTCACCGCGGGGGTGCCCGAGGACGACTGGGCGCGCGCGGTCGCCACGCTCCTGGAGCTGGTCAAGGAGCACCAGTGACCCGGGTCGTGGTGGTGACCGGCACCGACACCGGCGTCGGCAAGACGATCGCCACCGCGGCCCTCGCGGCCCGTGCCGCCGCGGCCGGCGAACGGGTGCTGGTCGTGAAGCCCGTGCAGACGGGCATCGGCGGCACCGACCCGGACGTCCCCGACGTCGACACCGTCGGTGCGTTGGCCGGCGTCGACACGGTCCAGTTCGTCGCGCTCGACGAGCCGCTCGCACCCGACACCGCCGCCCGCCGCCAGGGCGTCCCGATCCCCACCGTGCGCGAGCACGTGGCGCGGATCCGGGAGCTGCTGCCGTCGTACGACCTGGTCGTCGTGGAGGGCGCCGGCGGCCTGCTCGTGCGCCTCGACGCCGAGGGCGGCACCCTGCTCGACATCGCGCGTGACCTGACCTTCGCGCTGCGCCGCCGGGGCCCCGACGACGTCGTGTCCTCCCCCGTCGAGGTCGTCGTCGTCACCCGGGCGGGCCTCGGGACGCTGAACCACACCGAGCTCACCGTCACCGCGCTGCGGGCGGTGCAGGTCGAGCCCGCCGGGCTGGTCATCGGCGCTTGGCCTGCCGCCCCCGGGCTGGCCGAGTCCTGCAACCGCGACGACCTCACCCGCATCACCGGCGTACCCGTCCTCGGCGTGATCCCCGAGGGCGCCGGCTCGCTCGTGGGCGAGGACTTCCGGGTGGCCGCACCCACCTGGTTCTGAGCCTCACCACAGCGGCGGCAGGCGGTCCTTCCACGGACGTGCGGCCTCCAGCTGCGCCGCGAGCGAGAGCAGCAGCTCCTCCTCGGCAGGGCGGGCGGCGAACATCATGCCGATCGGCAGCCCGTCCCTCGACTGGTGCAGGGGCAGCGAGATGGCGGGCATGCCGGTGACGTTCCATGCGGAGGTCCACGGGGTGAAGCGCTTCTGGGCCTCGAAGTCGGCGGCCGGGTCGGCGTCGTCGCGGATCGCCCCGACGGGCAGCGGGACGGTGGCCAGGGTGGGCGTCAGCACGATGTCGTACGGCGCCAGCGCGACCAGCGCCTCGCCGGCGAACCGCCGCAGCTGACCGATGGCGAGCCCGAACTCCGGCCCGGACACCGCCGCGCCGCGCTCCCCCAGCCACCGGGTGAGCGGCCGGACGAGCTCGGCCTGCGCCGCCGACAGCGGCACCGTCGACATCGCCGTCAGCACCGCCCAGCAGGTCTCGAAGACCGCCACCGCGTCGGGCGGGATGGGGACCGGGACGTCCTCGACGAGGTGGCCGAGCGAGGACAGCAACCGGGTGGTGTCCTCGTAGGCGGCGAGCACCTCGGGGTCGACCTCCACCTCGGCGATCACCGGGGTGTCGAAGCAGGCGATGCGGAGCCGCCCCGGGTCGCGGCCGGCGGCGGACAGGAACGTTCCGGACGGGGCGGGCGCCCACGCGGGATCGCCCGCCCGCCGGCCGGCCAGCACGTCCAGCAGGGCCGCGGCGTCGGCCACGGTGCGGGCGATCGAGCCGGACGTCGCCAGGCCGACCGGGTCGCCGTACATCGGGAAGCCACTGATCCGGCCGCGGGTCGGCTTGAGCCCGACCAGGCCGCAGCAGGCGGCGGGGATCCGGATCGAGCCGCCGCCGTCGGAGCCCTGGGCGACGGACACCAGTCCGGCCGCGACGGCGGAGGCGGCCCCTCCGGACGACCCTCCGGCCATCCGCGAGACGTCCCACGGGGTGACCGCGGCCGGGCGCCCCTCCGGCTCGGTGTAACAGGGCGAGCCGAACTCCGGCGTGCTGGTCTTGCCGAGGCTGACCATCCCGGCATCCTCCATCGCCAGCGTCACGCCGTCCGAGACCTCGGGGACGTGGTCGGCGAAGGCCGGGGACCCGAACGCCGTCGGGACGCCCCGGGTGAGGTTGAGGTCCTTGATGGCCGTCGGTACGCCGGCCAGCGGCGAGGCCCCGTCGCCGACCGGGCCGACGGCCGCGACCTCCCGGGCCCGGCGCCGCGCGGCATCCGGGTCACGGAAGGCGAACACGCCGTCGACGTACTCCCTGGGGAGACGCGCGGCGCGTTCGAGGTAGTGCTCGGTGAGCTCGACGGGACTGATCTCGCCGGAGCGGATCAGGGCGCCCTGCTCGAGGGCGGTCAGGTCGTGGAGTTCGGCCACGACCCGACCGTAGCCCGTGGGTGGCTCAGTGGGTCAGGCGGCGCTGGTGGCCGGCGCGAACTCGACGAGCGTGCCCAGCGCGGCGAGCAGCTTGGCGCGGACCTCGGGGTCGGTGGTGGGGTCGACGTCGACGGCCGGCTGCGAGACGGTGACGTCCTCGACCACGATCGCGCCGGCGATGCCGGCCGAGCGGGCGGTGTCGCCGTGGGCCCACTTGCCGCCGTACGGCGTGGGGGTGGCGCCGATGACGCCGAAGGGCTTGCCGACGACCGCACCGGCGCCGTAGGGGCGCGAGATCCAGTCGATCGCGTTGTTGAGGACGGCCGGCATGGTGCCGTTGTACTCGGGGGTGACCGCGAGGACGCGGTCGGCAGCGGCGACGCGCTCACGGAGGGCGGTCGCGGCGGCCGGGGCGGACGCGCCGTCGATGTCCTCGTTGTAGAACGGGACCTCGCCGAGGCCGTCGATGATGTCGAGGGTCACGCCGGCAGGCGCTTCGTCGCGGAGGATCTCGGCGAGCTTGCGGTTCAGGGAGTCGGCCCGGAGGCTTCCGACGAGGACGGCGACGCGAGTGGTGGTGTCAGTCATGACGGTCAAAACGGACCATGGTCCGCTTCCATTCCCGCATCCTCCGACTTTTTCGCCAGCGGATGTCGGCCCTGCCATCTAGGGTGGCCGCACCATGTCGAAGGACCTCCCGCTCCTCGTCTCGGCGCCTCCGGAGCGGCGCGACGCCGCCCGCAACCGTCGGGCCCTCCTCGACGCCGCCGCCGAGCTGATGGCCGGATGCGGCGTCGAGGCGCTGACGATGGATGCGGTCGCCGCGAAGGCGGGCGTGGGCAAGGGGACGGTCTTTCGCCGCTTCGGCAGCCGTGAGGGGCTGATGGCCTCCCTTCTCAACCACCGCGAGGAGGAGTGGCAGGCCGGCGTGATCAGCGGACCGCCGCCCCTCGGGCCCGGCGCTCCCCCGATGGAGCGGTTGCTGGCCTTCGGCGCCTCCCGGTTGCGGCTCCACCTCGACCAGGGCGCGCTCATCGAGGCGGCCGGGCGGACCTGGGGAGAGAACTACGCCGTGCTCGGCTTCGCGAGCATGCACGTGCGGCTGCTGCTCGGGCAGCTCGGGGTGGAGGGCAACCTCCACTACCTCGCCACGGCGCTCATCGCGCCGCTCAGCCTCCCCGTCCTGCGCCAGCAGATCGACCATGGCGGGATGACCGAGCAGCAGGTGTTCGCCGGCTGGACCGAGCTGGTCCGCCGCGTCGTGGAGGGACGGAGCGCATGACCAACCACTATCCGCCGTACGACGACGGGCAGCGCGCGCCGGTGGCCGCGCCCCGGCGCAGCGCCCGCAAGCCGATCGCGCTCGCCGCCGCCGGGGTGCTCCTCGTCGGCGCGGCCGTCGCCTTCGGCGCGTGGTGGCTCCAGCGCGGCCCGGACTTCCCCGACGAGTGGGACCCCAAGGTCACCGCGTTCGTCGACTTCGTCGAGAAGGAGCGGGGCCTCGAGTTCGACCACCCGGTCTACGTCGACTTCCTCTCCGACGCCGAGTTCGAGAAGGAGGTCACCTCGGAGGACTCCGAGCTGACCGACGAGGACCGTGAGGAGATCGAGCAGGCCGAGGCCCAGATGCGCGCCCTCGGGCTCCTCGCCCCCGGCGTCGACCTGCTCGACGCCACCAACGACCTGCTGGCGGGCGGGGTCGTCGGCCTCTACGACCACGAGGACAAGCGGATCCGGATGCGGGGCACCGACCTGACGCCCAACGTCCGCTCGACGCTCGTCCACGAGCTCACCCATGCCTTGCAGGACCAGCACTTCGACCTCGAGGCCAAGGTCGAGGAGCACGAGGCCGACGACGACTCCAGCGCCGCCGCGGTCTGGAGCGGCATCGTCGAGGGTGACGCCGACCGGGTCGAGGAGGCGTGGGCGGCGTCGCTTCCCGCGGCCGAGCGCAAGGCGCTGGCGAAGGCCGAGGCGGCCGAGGGCCGCAAGGCGCGCAAGGACCTGGCGAAGGTCCCGCCGTTCCTGACCACGCTGCTCGGGTCGTCGTACGCCCTGGGCGGCGCGCTGGTCGACCTTGCCCAGGAGCTCGACGGCAAGGGCGCGGTCGACGGCCTCTTCCAGAGCCCGCCGACCAGCGAGGAGGCCCTGCTGGACCCGTGGACGGCGCTCGCCGACCGCGAGGCGGCGTGGCCCGTCGACAAGCCCGACCTGCCCGACGGGGCGGACGAGATCGACGCCGGCACCTTCGGTGCCCCGTCCCTGCTCTTCGTCCTCGCCGAGCGGATCTCTCCGCAGACGGCGCTCATCGCCACCGACGGCTGGGGTGGCGACCACTACGTCGCCTACGAGCAGGACGATCGCACGTGCGTGCGCATCGACTACGTCGGCGACAGTCGGCGCGACGTGACGGAGCTCCGGTCCGCCCTGCGCACGTGGACCGCGCGCGGCCCGCGCGGCAGCGCCCGGGTGAGCACCGAGGGCAAGGGCCTGCGCCTGGAGTCCTGCGACCCGGGCAAGAGGTCGCGGTCCGGCAGTGGCGGCTCCAGCGACGCACTGCAGCTGGCCGTCACCCGCACCCAGATCGCGCTCGAGGTGCTGCCCGGCGGCGCCCCGGAGAAGTTCGCGCGGTGCTACGCCGACGTCATCGTCAAGGAGCTCACGCTCGCCGAGCTGACCGCCACCAAGGCGCCGCCCGGCCTCCAGGAGCGGGTCACCCGGCTCGCGTCACGCTGCCAGTGAGCCGTCAGTCGACGTGGTGGCGGAGCAGGCCGTAGGTCAGCCCGTCGACGAGCGCCTCCCACGACGCCTCGATCATGTTGGCGCCCACGCCCACGGTGACCCATGACGACTCTCCGTCGCTGGTCTCGATCAGCACGCGGGTGATCGCGTCGGTGCCGTGGCCCTGGTCGAGGATGCGGACCTTGAAGTCGATCAGCTCGAACTTCGCGATCTCGGGGAACGCCTGCACGATCGCCGAGCGCAGCGCCTGGTCGAGCGCGTTGACCGGGCCGTTCCCCTCGCCCGTCACGACATAGCGGACGTCGGCGGCCTTGAGCTTCACGGTCGCCTCGGAGACGGCCTCCTCCCCCGGTGCGGCGTGGGTGAGGGTCTCGGTGATGACACGCCAGCTCTCGACCGCGAAGTACGACGGCCGGTGGCCCTCGGCCTCCTCGACGAGGAGCAGCTCGAAGGACGCGTCCGCGGCCTCGAAGGTGTAGCCGCGCGACTCCATCTCCTTGACCCGCGCGGTGACGCGGTTGACGACGTCGGGCGACTCGGACAGGTCGAAGCCGAGCTCCTTGCCCTTGAGCTCGATCGACGCACGGCCGGCCATCTCCGAGACCAGCAGGCGCATGTCGTTGCCGACGCCAGCGGGGTCCATGTGCTGGTAGAGGTCGGGGTCGACCTTGATCGCGCTCGCGTGCAGGCCGGCCTTGTGGGCGAAGGCGGACGTGCCGACATAGGGCTGGCGCGCGGCGGGCGGCACGTTGGTCACCTCGGCGACGGCGTGCGCGATCCGGGTCGCCTCGGTCAGCAGACCGGGCGGCAGCACCTGGCGGTCCAGCTTGAGCTCGAGGTTGGCGACCACGTTGACCAGGTCGGCGTTGCCGGTGCGCTCGCCGTAGCCGTTGATGCAGCCCTGGATGTGCGTGGCGCCCGCGTCCACGGCCGCCAGGGTGTTCGCGACGGCGAGGCCGGTGTCGTTGTGGCAGTGGATGCCGACCCGGACCTGCGCGGTCTCGAGCACGTCGTGCACGACGTCGGAGACCCAGCCCGGGAGCATGCCGCCGTTGGTGTCGCAGAGCGCGACCACGTCCGCCCCGGCGTCGTACGCCGTGCGGAGGACCTCGAGCGCGTAGGCCCGGTCGAGCCGGTAGCCGTCGAAGAAGTGCTCGGCGTCGAGGAAGACCTGCTGCCCCTCCGCCCGCAGGTGGCTGACCGTGTCGCGGACCATCGCGAGGTTCTCCTCGAGCGTGGTCCGCAGCGCCTTCTCGACGTGGCCGACGTGCGACTTCGCGACCAGCGTGACCACACCGGCGCCGCTGTCGCGCAGCGCCGCGACGAGGGGGTCGTCGGCTGCCTGCACGCCCGCGCGACGGGTGGCGCCGAAGGCCGCGAGCCGCGCGTGCTTGAGGTCCAGCTCCTTCGCCGCACGGCGGAAGAACTCGGTGTCCTTGGGGTTCGCGCCCGGCCAGCCGCCCTCGATGTAGCCGACGCCGAGGCCGTCCAGGTGCCGCGCGATCGCGAGCTTGTCGGCAACGGTCGGGTTCAGGCCCTCCTGCTGCATGCCGTCGCGCAGGGTCGTGTCGTAGACGTGGAAGGCGCCGTGGAGGTCGAGCTGCTGGTTCATCGGTCAGCCAGTCTGTCACGTGCGACCGGCCGCGGGACTCAGAGTCCGAAAGGACCGCTGTCCCACGGGACCCAGCCGACACCGCGCCCGGCGACGAGCACGCCGAGCACCGCCGCGACGGCGAGCAGGCCCGCGCAGGTGAACAGCCACGGAAGGGTGCTGCGGCAGGCGGGGAAGAGCACCCGGGCGACCGGCGAGCGGAAGCGGCTGCCGCCCGGCCCCGACCACAGGGCGACGCCGAGCGTGGCGCCGCACGCCATCAGGGTGCCCGGGACGTCGACCGCCAGCGCGTAGCAGATCAGGCCCGCGGCGAGACCCAGCC
Source organism: Nocardioides sp. (assembly GCA_035539555.1). Classification (GTDB taxonomy): domain Bacteria; phylum Actinomycetota; class Actinomycetes; order Propionibacteriales; family Nocardioidaceae; genus Nocardioides. Next base: position 7,419 of record DATLIG010000093.1, read on the forward strand.
CGGCGCTCCACGTGACCAGCACGACCGTCCCGGTCACGGCGCGGACCAGGTGCCACGGGCTGGTCGAGAGCCAGCGCAGGGCGTCGTACCACTTCACGCCGCGGACGGTACGACGATCGGCGAGCGCCGACGCGGCGAGCGAGCCCGCACGGAGCAGCCACACGGCGAGCACGACGACGAGGGCGGCCACCCACGGGGCGGCCGCGAACCCGGCGCCGAGGGCGACGGCGCCGGCGCCGATCGCGACCCAGCGGCGCAGCCGCTCGGGCAGCGGCGCCTGCGGCTGCGGCGCGAACGGCGCATCCGGATCGAAGCCGTTGGCCTGGTCCCAGTCCTGCTCCATGCGCCGCATCGCCTCGGGTGGCGGCGGCGCGTCCTGGCGCAGGGTGACCGGCGGAGGGGGCGGAGCCGGTCGCACCGTCGCGACCTGCTCGGGCACGGTGCGCGGCGTCGGCGGCGCGGGCGGATCCGGTACGACGGTCGGGGCGTCCGGCGCCCCGGACTGGGCGGCGAGGGCCAGCGGCAGCGTGAAGTCGTCCTCCTCGGCCTCGGCCGCCTCGTCGAAGAGCGCGCCGGGCGGAGGCACGGCCGGCAGCTGGGGACGCGTGCTCAAGGGCCGCAGCCAGGCCAGCAGCTCATCGAGCAGCGGTCGCTCCAACGGGTCCGGGTGGAGGGCGGCAGCGATCACGTCGGCCATGGGCCGGTCGATGCCGGAGAGGTCGTGCTGCCCCCGGCGGGTGCGGTCCATGATCGCCATCGCAGGGCCGCGGCCGTAGGGTGCGCGGCCGCTGGCGGCGTACGCGACGGTCGCCGCCCAGGCATGGACGTCGGCGGCGGGGGTCGCCTCGTCGCCGTACAGGATCTCGGGGGCGAGGTAGCCGGGCGTGCCGAGCAGCCAGCCGGTCTGGGTGAGCCGCACGTCGTCGGCGACGCGGGCGAGCCCGAAGTCGATGAGGATGGGCGTGCGGCCCTCCATCAGCACGTTGCCGGGCTTGACGTCGCGGTGGAGCACGCCGACGGCGTGGACCGCTGCCAGGCCCTCGGCGAGGCAGCCGGCGAGCCAGT
>DATLIG010000094.1:0-4834 GCA_035539555.1 Nocardioides sp.
TCGCCACGGCACCCGCCCGGCGTCGTACTCCCGTCGCGGCGCGGCCGGTCGGCATCGCCGCCGACATCTGGAACGTGCTCGTCCGCGAGCTCCAGCCGGTGCTGCGCCAGCCCGCGTCCGTGCTGTTCGCGATGGTGCAGCCGCTCGTCTTCCTCGGCCTCTTCGCGCCGCTGCTGCCGGAGAGCCCCGACGGCTCCGCGCTGCAGTGGTTCGTGCCCGGCATCGTGGCGATGACCGCGCTCATGAGCGCTTCCTTCACCGGCGCCAACCTGTCGGAGGAGATCATCAGCGGCTCGTTCGAGCGGCTGCTCGTCTCACCCGTCCGGCGCTCGTCGCTGATGATCGGCAAGGCGCTGCGCGAGATGGTGCCGCTGGTCCTGCAGACCGTGATCATCGTGGCCGTCGTGACGCCGTTCGCGTTCGACCTGCACGTCGCCGGCGTGCTGCTCGGCGTCGTCGTGCTGGTGCCGTTCAGCGTCGGCCTCGGCGCGCTGAGCCTCGCGCTGGCGATCGCCGCGAAGGAGCAGGCATGGATCTTCTGGACCGTCCAGCAGACCGTGATCTTCCCGCTGCTCCTGCTCGCCGGCGTCCTGCTCCCGCTCGACGGCGCACCCGGCTGGCTGCAGACCGCCTCCGACCTCAACCCGCTGAAGTACCTCGTCGACGCGGAGCGCGCGCTCTTCGCCGGATCGTTCCCGGCCGACACGATCGTCGCCGGCTTCGCGGCGTCGTTCGTGGTCGGTGTGCTCGGGCTGTGGACCGGGGTGCGGACGATGGACCGCGCCAGCTGATCGGGGCGGCCCAGGTCGTCCCGCGGCTCAGATCCGCGGGACGACCTCGCCCAGCAGCGCGCCCATCCGGGTCGCGGCGGCGCGGCCGGCCTCCAGCACCTCGGCGTGGTTGAGCGGCTCTCCGCTCAGGCCCGCGGCGAGGTTGGTGACCAGGCTGATGCCGAGGATCTCCATGCCGGCCTCGCGGGCGGCGATGGCCTCCAGCGTCGTGCTCATGCCGACCAGCTGGCCGCCGAGGATGCCGGCCATCCGCACCTCGGCCGGGGTCTCGTAGTGGGGGCCGGTGAACTGCACGTAGACGCCCTCGTCGAGGGTCGGCTCGACCTCGCGACACAGGTCGCGCAGCCGCGTCGAGTAGAGGTCGGTGAGGTCGACGAAGTTGGCGCCGACGATGGGGGACTGGCCGGTCAGGTTGATGTGGTCGCTGATCAGCACCGGGGTGCCGGGCGTCCAGGTCTCCTTGAGCCCGCCGCAGCCGTTGGTCAGCACGATGGCGCGACAACCCGCCGCGGCCGCCGTGCGGACCCCGTGGACGACGGCCGGGACGCCCTTGCCCTCGTAGTAGTGGGTGCGGCTCAGGAACGCGAGCAGGTGGCGGTCGCCGTCGGTGCCGGGCAGGCGGATCGAGCGGATCCTGCCCGAGTGGCCGACGACCGCCGAGGCGCCGAAGCCCGGCAGGTCGGTCACCGCGATCTCGGTCGTGTTCTCGCCGGTCGGGTCGAGCGCGTCGGCGGCGGGCAGCCAGCCCGAGCCGAGCACCAGCGCGACGTCGTGGCGGGCCACCCCCGTCAGCTCGGCGAGGCGGGCGGCGGCCTCATCGGCCAGGGCGTACGGCGAGGGGGTGTCGGTCACGCGGCGAGACTACTCGTCAGTCGGGCGTCACCAGGTGTCGACGAGGGCCTCCGGCACGTAGCCGTGCCGAACGCGCTGCGGGTGGTCGCCGACCTCGCGGTAGGCGAGCTCCTCGCCGGTCTCGGTGTCGATGACCGCGACGGCGTCGCTGCCCGACAGCGAGATCCAGCAGGTGTCGTGGCGGCCCTCGGTGGTCCAGTACGGCTTGAGGTAGGTGTGGCCGGTCGTGGCCTCGTCGAAGATCCGGTACCGGCCGGACTCGCGGTCGACGAGTGCGGCGTAGTCGTCCATCGTGCCCGCGACGCACAGCGTGTCGCCGGCCGCATTGATCGACAGGCCGTGGTGGGCGGAGTCGTTCACGTACTGCTCGCGCAGCATCTTCGGCACGCGGTTGGGCAACGGCACCAGCCGGGTGACGGCGCCGACGGCCGGCTCGGGGATCCCGCCCAGCTTGTAGTCGGACTTGTTGTTGAGGTCGGGTGCCTGGGTGTCGAACTCGACGTACCCGTGGAAGAAGGACACCTGGAAGTAGACGTAGCGCTCGTCGGGGGAGACGGCCATCGGCCGGACCGCGCTGCTCATGTCGGGGTAGCCCGCCTCGGCCAGCTCGCGGCCGATGGCCCAGCGCCGCTGGATCGAGAAGTCCGCGTTGCGCACGACCTGGAACCAGCGGTCGCCCTTGAGGCCGTCGAGCAGCGGCAGGTCGCCGGGGGTGTAGACCAGTCCGATCGAGGCGTGGAAGATCTGCTCGCCGTCGCGGGTGTAGTTGCTCTCGTGCGGGGTCTCGCCGGAGGCGAACGTCCGGATCCGGTCGCCCATCTTCACGACCGTCCCGTCGGACAGCGTCTCGTCGACCATCGAGAACTCGATGACCTGGCGCTCGGTGGAGTCCGACACCAGCAGCCGGCGGCCGTCGGGGGAGACGGCCATGTGGTCGCTGCGGTGGCCGTCCATCGGCTGCTCGCGCACGATCGAGTCCGGGGCACCGGCCGTTGCCTTCGCGATGTCGATCCACACGACGTCGGCGAAGCTCGGTCGCGACACGGCGAGGTAGCGGCCGTCGAGGGTGGTGAACATGTCGTCGACGAACTGGTCGTGGCCCTCGCCCGGGCCGTAGCGGATCAGCAGGAAGTAGGCCTGGGCGACGAGGTCCTTGCGGATGTCGGCCAGCTCCTGCGCCTTGTCCGGGACCAGGTCGACGCCGCGCTTGAGCACGGTGAAGTCGTCGGCGTCGACGATGCTGGCGGTGCCGGCCCAGTTGTTGCCGACCCACATCACGTCGCGCAGCCCGGGGGCGCGCGCGGGCAGGGTGCTGGGCGCGGCCGTCAGGTCGGGGACGCGGGCGCCCGCCGCGGGTTCCTGTGCGGGTGCGGCGCCGGGCGTCAGCGCGAGCGCGGTGACGCACAGGGCGGTGGCGGTGGTGGCCAGGGCGAGGCGACGGAGCATTACCTGACAACGATTCAGGTTCGCCGGGGATACGGCCTTCCGGTGGCGACCGTCACAGGCCGGTGGAGCGGCAGTCGCGCCGGCGCAGCGCCTCGACGTAGTCGGCCGGGGCGTCGGCGGACTCGGCGGCGTTCGCGATCACCCCGAGGTACGACGCCGAGGGGAGCCCGCCCTCGTACGCGTCGAGCACATAGGTCCACGCCACGATCTCGCCGACCATGGTCGAGACCCGGACCTTCGTCCGGCGGTACAGGCCGGAGTCGGCCGACTCCCACTGGTCGAGGTTCGGCTCGTCGAGCGGGCTGACGTCGTACACGGCGACGAAGACCGCGGTCGTCGGGTCCTGGACGATCGTCGCGAGCGCGCCGTCCCAGCCGTGCTCCTCGCCACCGAAGGTCAGCCGCCACCCGGTCAGCCACCCCGTCGTCTGCAGCGGGGAGTGGGGGCACCGCTCGCCCATCCGGAGCGGGTCGAGGTTGGTGCCGTAGGCGGCGTACGACGTCACGCGGTCAGGTTAGACGCTCGGGGGCGACACGCCGGGCAGCCGGATCAGCGTGGCACGTAGAGCAGGCCGTTGTTGGGCGTGCCGGCCGAGCAGAAGAGCAGCAGGCACTTCTTCTCGGCCCCCGTGATCTTGCCCTTGGTCGACGCGCCGACGATCGCGGAGTGGACGGTGGCGGGCGACGCGCTGGGGTGCGCGTCGAGGTACACGGCCGCCGCGCCGACCACGTGCGGCGTCGCCATCGACGTCCCGGAGATCGTCCGCGTCGCGCTGCCCTTCCAGTCCGAGGTGATGTCGACGCCGGGGGCGAACAGGTCGACGCACGTGCCCCAGTTCGAGAAGGTCGCCCGGGCGTCGGTGCGGTCGCTGGCGGCGACGGTCAGCACGCCGGGGACCCGGGCGGGGGAGGTCTTGCAGGCGTCGACGTTGTCGTTGCCTGCCGCGACGACGACGGTCACGCCGTCGGCGATCACGTTGCGCACGGCCGTGTCCATCGCGGCGGACACCGGGCCGCTGAGGCTCATGTTCACGACCGCCGGCCGGCCGGCGCGGTGATGGCGCACCACCCAGTCGAGGCCGGCGACGACCTGGGAGGTCTGCCCGCTGCCGTCGCAGTCCAGGACGCGTACGCCGATCAGGCGGACCCGCTTCGCGACGCCGTACCGCGCGCCGCCGGCGGTCCCGGCGACGTGGGTGCCGTGGCCGTTGCAGTCCTGGGCGGTGCTGTCGCGGTCGACGGTGTCGGTCCCGGAGACGGCGCGGCCGCCGAAGTCGGGGTGCCCGATCTGGAGCCCGGTGTCGACGAGGTAGACGTCCACGCCGGTGCCGTTGTGGAGATAGGTGTAGGTCCGGTTCAGCGGCAGCGAGCGCTGGTCGACGCGGTCCAGCCCCCAACTCGGCGTCGGGCTCTGGGTGGTGGTCGTCCGGAAGGTCGTGTCGAGCTCGACCGACCGCACCCGCGCGTCACCGCGCACCAGGGTGAGGAGTGCGTCGGTGAGGGTGGCGGCGAAGCCGTCGACGGCGGAGGAGAAGAGCGCCGTGACCTGGCCGCCGCGACGGGTGACCAGGGAGCGGGCCGCGGCCGCGGGATCGGTGCCGGGCTGCAGGGTGACGACGACGTCGAGGAGGCCGGCCGGGGCCGTCGCCGGAGCGGCCGCCCCCGCTGTCCGGGCCTCGGCGGGCGCCGGTCCGGCCACCGCCGTGCCACCGAGCGCGAGGACACTCGCGAGAACCACACTGCCGA
>DATLIG010000095.1:0-1861 GCA_035539555.1 Nocardioides sp.
GCAGGCGGTGTCCCTGCTGCTGCTCCAGATCAGCCAGATCGCGCTGACCGGCGCCCGGCTGGGCGTGCACCGCGACTTCGCGCCGCGCGACGAGTACCAGCCCGACGACGGCCCGGACCCCGAGGACGTCGACGAGCTGCGGCTGCAGCTGGCCGCCCTGCTCGGCGACCTGGACACCTACAGCTACGTCTTCGACCCCTACCAGCCCGAGATCGTCGAGGGCCTGCTCTCCGACGACCTCACCAGCATCGCTGCTGACCTCGCCATCGGCGTGCGCCACTACGAGGCGGGCGACGTCGAGGAGGCGCTGTGGTGGTGGCAGTTCTCCTACGTCTCCACGTGGGGCACGCTGGCCGGTTCGTCGATGAAGGCACTGCTGTCCGTCGTCGCCCACGACCGCCTCGACGTCGACCTCGACACCACGCAGGAGCTCGCGCTGGTCGAGGCGGCCGCCGCGGTGCTGGACAGCCCCGAAAACGCCTAGCGTCGCTCGGTAGAATCAGCCTCGGAGCAAGACTCCGGGGCCCGGCGGCCGTGGTCGCGAGGGGCCTCGTCCCTTCCCCCGAACCGCCAGGAGTGAGCCCCCGTGGGCATTGTCGTGCAGAAGTACGGCGGCTCGTCGGTCGCCGATGCCGCCGGCATCAAGCGCGTCGCGCAGCGCATCGTCAACACCAAGAAGGCCGGCCACCAGGTCGTCGTCGTGGTCTCGGCGATGGGGGACACGACGGACGAGCTGATCGACCTCGCCAACGAGGTCTCCCCGCTCCCGCCCGCGCGGGAGCTCGACATGCTGCTCACGGCCGGTGAGCGGATCTCGATGGCCGTGCTGGCCATGGCGATCCAGAACCTCGGCCACGAGGCGCGCTCGTTCACCGGGTCCCAGGCCGGCGTGATCACCGACGCTGAGCACGGCCGCGCGAAGATCATCGACGTCACGCCGGGCCGGATCGAGGCCGCGATCGGCGAGGGCGCGATCGCGATCGTCGCCGGCTTCCAGGGCGTCTCGCAGACGACCAAGGACATCACCACGCTGGGCCGCGGTGGCTCCGACACGACCGCCGTGGCGCTCGCGGTGGCGCTCGAGGCCGACGTCTGCGAGATCTACTCCGACGTCGACGGCATCTTCACCGCTGACCCGCGCATCGAGCCGCGTGCCCGCAAGGTGCCCCGGATCTCCTACGAGGAGACCCTCGAGATGGCCGCGCAGGGCGCCAAGATCCTGCACCTGCGGTGCGTCGAGTACGCCCGCCGCTACGGCATGCCCATCCACGTCCGCTCCTCCTTCTCCGAGAAGGAGGGAACCTGGGTCGTCAAGGCCGAGGACGTCGTCATCGAAGGAAGCTCCATGGAAGCCGCCATCATCACCGGGGTCGCCCACGACCGCAGCCAGGCCAAGATCACCGTGGTCGGGGTCCCGGACAAGCCGGGCGAGGCGGCCGCGATCTTCCGCGCCGTCGCCGAGGCCCAGATCAACATCGACATGATCGTGCAGAACGTGTCGGCCGCGGCCACGAGCCTCACCGACATCTCCTTCACGCTGCCCCGCGGCGAGGGCCAGACCGCGATGACGGCGCTCTCCCGCCTGCAGGACGCGGTGGGCTTCGACAGCCTCCAGTACGACGACAGCGTCGGCAAGGTCTCCATCGTCGGGGCCGGCATGAGCTCCTCGCCGGGCATCTCGGCGCGCTTCTTCGAGGCGCTCTCGGAGGCCGGCGTGAACATCGAGATGATCTCCACCTCGGAGATCCGCGTCTCGGTCGTGGTGGCCGAGACCCAGGTCGAGGCGGCCGTCAACGCAGCGCACGCCGCGTTCGACCTCGGCTCCGACGAGATCGAGGCCGTGGTCTACGGAGGTACCGGA
>DATLIG010000096.1:0-9928 GCA_035539555.1 Nocardioides sp.
CCCCGACCCCGAACCCCACCGAGAACCCGACCGCCAGGAGTGAAGCCATGACCTACACCAAGACCGTCTCCCTGCCCGTCTCGCCCGACGACGCGTTCGACCTCGTCACCCGGCCCGAGCGTCTGCGCCGGTGGATGGCCGTCACGGCGCGGGTCGACCTGCGTGCCGGCGGCGCGTGGCGCTGGACCGTCACCCCCGGCAATGTCGCCGGCGGCACCGTCCGCGAGGTCGAGCCCGGCCGACGCGTGGTCCTCGACTGGGGGTGGGACCTGATGCCCGGCGCCGAGGGCTCGCTCGGCACGGTGACCGTCACCGTCGAGCCGGCCGGCGAAGGCTCCACCGTGACGCTCGTCCACGAAGGCCTCGACGTCGAGCAGGAGGCCAGCCACGCGGAGGGCTGGGGCCACTTCCTCGGGCGCCTCGAGGTCGCCGCGGCCGAGGGCGACGCCGGCCCCGACGACTGGGCCGCGGCGCCCGACCCGATCGACGAGCTGGTCGCCGCCGAGGCGTCGCTCGCCGTCCTCCAGCAGGTGCTGCGCCAGGTCGGTCCCGGCGACGGTGACCGGGCGACCCCGTGCGCCGAGTTCACCGTCGACGAGTTGACCGAGCACCTGCTCGACAACCTGGTCGGCCTGGCCACGATGGCCGAGGCCGAGCTGGTGCGGCCCGACGGCGCGCACCCGGCCGGTCCCGGTCTCGAGGACGCCGTCGCCGTCCTGGCCGCCGACGTCATCGAGGCGTGGCGCCGGCGCGGCCTCGAGGGCCTGGCCCGCAGCCCGTTCGGCGAGGCGCCGGCACCGGTCCTCGCCGGGATCGTGGCGGTCGAGCTGCTCATCCACGCGTGGGACTACGCGCAGGCGACCGGCGCGGTGATCACCGTGAGCGAGGAGCTCGGCAGCTACGTCACCAGCCTGGCCGAGCGCGTCGTCCCCGGCGCCCGGGGCCGCGCCTTCGCGGACGCCACCGAGGCCCCGGCCGACGCGGACGTGCTCACGCGGCTGGCGGCGTACAGCGGCCGGACGCCGATGGCGCTGGTCTGACGCGTGCGAGGTGACGCCGTGATGTGCGCGGCGTCACCCCCGCGGATCGGCGTGCGCTACTCTGGGGGCACCACCGGACGCCGTCGCAGGACGGGCACCCGGTGATGTTCACCCGATCGGCGCCCTCCCGCAGCAGCGCGAGCCGTCGTCGACCGACCTTGCGATGGAGACCTCGCGGCCTTGTCCGCGATGGGAAGGACACCTGTGGCTCGAGGAGGCCAGCGGGGCGCGACGCAGCAGCGGCGCAGCAACCCGCAGGCGGCGCGGACGCGTCGCAACGAGGAGGGCATCATCCCGCAGCTCGCGCGTGCCGTGCGCGAGGTCGAGGCGGCCGTCGCGCGCCGCTCGGCGATGCCGGAGGTGCGCGCGAAGTTCCAGGTCGTCGCCCTGCTCGCCCGCGAGGAGCGGGCCCGGGTGAAGGCCGATCCGGACCTCTCCGACAGCCGCCGGGGCGAGGAGCTCAAGCGTCTCGACGGGATCGCCACGATCCTCGCCCAGACCGCCGCCCGCGACAGCACCCTGTTCACCCTGCTCGACGAGAACGCCGAGATGTCGGAGTCCGCGAAGGCGATGCGCCGCGAGCTGCTCCGCAAGGCAGGCGTCGACGCCCCTGAGCCGGAGCCCGAGCCGGTGACGCAGGACCCCGAGGTGATCGCGCTGCTGGAGAAGCGGGTGATCCCGCAGTCGGTGCAGGCGCGCCAGCTCGCCAACCCGTTCCTCGCCCCCGACTTCGAGCACGCCCGCGCCAAGGTCCGTCCGCGCCGGCTGGCCGGCTGGGAGCTGCTCGAGCCGCTGTTCCGCTCCTTCGAGCGCGCGGCGCCCGACGCCCCGGCGTGCATGCCGCTGCCGGACGCCGACCAGCTCACCACGTTGACCGGCCTGCACGGCCCGGTCGGCCGCGAGCTGATGCACCACCAGGCGCAGCTGATCGGATCGGCCGCACTGGGCCACCGCACCTACCTGCTCGCCGACGAGCCCGGCCTCGGCAAGACGGCGCAGGCCCTGCTCGCCGCGGAGGCGGCCGGCGCGTTCCCGTTGCTGGCCGTCGTTCCCAACGTCGTGAAGACGAACTGGGCGCGCGAGGTCGAGATCTGGACCCCGCACCGCAAGGCCACGGTCCTGCACGGCGACGGTGACGACGCCGACGGCTTCGCCGACGTGTTCGTCGTCAACTACGAGATCCTCGACCGCCACGTCGGCTGGCTCGGCACCCACGGCTTCCGCGGGATGATCGTCGACGAGGCGCACTACATCAAGAACAAGACGTCCCAGCGCTCGCAGAACGTCCTGGAGATCTCCAACCGGATCCGCGCCCGGGTCGCCCGGCCGCTGATGATGGCGCTGACCGGCACCCCGCTGATCAACGACATCGAGGACTTCCGCGCGATCTGGCAGTTCCTCGGCTGGATCGACGACGTCGTCCCGCAGGGCGACCTGATGGAGGCACTGGAGGAGACCGGGCTGACCCCGGCCGACCCGGCGTTCTACCCCGCGGCCCGCCGCGCCGTCGTCGACGAGGGCATCGTGCGACGTCGCAAGATCGACGTCGCCGCCGACATCCCCGCGCGCCGCATCGCCGACATCCCCGTCGAGCTCGAGGGCGAGGCCGGCCGCTCCATCCGCAAGGCCGAGCGGGAGCTCGCCCGCCGCATGGTGGAGAGGTACGACGCCGCACTGTCCACGCGTCGCGCCGGGGCCGTCGTCGAGGGCATCGACCACCACCTGGTCCGCCAGGTCGCGGGCTGGGAGCGCGAGGACAACTCGACCAAGACCGGCGAGAACGTCTTCATGATGATGCGCCGGATCGGCCAGGCGAAGGCCGGCCTCGCGGCCGACTACACGGCCCAGCTGGCCCGCAACGTCGGCAAGGTCGTCTTCTTCGCCAAGCACATCGACGTGATGGACCAGGCCGAGAAGATCTTCACCGAGCGCGGCATCAAGTACGTCTCCGTCCGCGGCGACCAGTCCTCGACCGCGCGTCAGAAGGCGATCGACTCCTTCGTCAACGACCCCGAGGTGCAGATCGCGGTCTGCTCGCTGACCGCGGCCGGTGTCGGCCTCAACCTGCAGGTCGCCTCCAACCTGGTGCTCGCCGAGCTCTCGTGGACCGACGCCGAGCAGACGCAGGCCATCGACCGGGTCCACCGGATCGGCCAGGCCGAGCCGGTCACCGCGTGGCGTGTCATCGCCACGCAGACCCTCGACACCCGCATCGCCGAGCTCATCGACAAGAAGGCCGGGCTCGCCGCCCGCGCCCTCGACGGTGCCGGCGAGGAGGTCGAGGGCGGAGCGATCGACCTGCAGACCGAGGCACTGGTGGCGCTGCTCACCGCGGCCCTGGAGGCGCGCGGGGCCTGACGTCCCGGCTCAGGTCGGCGGTATGTCACACCTGCGGCCGCTGCCTCGTCCACCGGTCATGAACACACGCATCGCAGTGGCAGGTGGCACGGGGCTGGTGGGCCGCAAGGTCGTCGACGAGGTACGCCGCACCGGCGCGACCCCGGTCGTCGTCGCCCGCTCCGCAGGGGTGGACCTGACGACCGGGGCCGGTCTCGACGACGCCCTCGCCGGCGTGGACGCCGTCATCGACGCCAGCAACGTCGAGACGATGAGCGCGAAGGTGTCGGTCGGCTTCTTCGCGACGGCGACCCGGCACTTGCTCGAGGCGGCGGAGCGTGCCGGGGTGCGCCACCACGTCGCGCTCTCGATCGTGGGCTGCGACGTGGTCGACCTGCCCTACTACCTCGGCAAGCGGCGCCAGGAGGAGCTGGTCGAGGCCGGTGCCGTGCCCTGGACGATCGTCCGCGCGACGCAGTTTCACGAGTTCGCGGGGCAGCTCGTCGACCGCAGCCCCGGACCCTTCGCGCTCGCCCCGCGGATGCTGAGCCAGCCGGTCGCGGCCGCGGAGGTGGCCGTCCTGCTGGTCGCGACCGCCCTCGGCGAGCCGCAGCACGCCACGCTCGAGCTCGGCGGCCCGCGCCCGGAGCGGATGGACAGGCTGGTGCGGGCGGAGCTGCGCCGGCGCCGGGACCGGCGGGTCGTCGTACCGCTTCCGATGGTGGGGGCGACGGGGCGCCGGGTGAAGGACGGTGGCCTGCTGCCGGGCCCGGGCGCGACCCTGGGCAGCCAGACGTTCGAGGAGTGGGCCGCGCGTGCCTGACCGGACCGACGAGCTCGCCACCGGGTACGACGCCCTGCGGCCGCGTCTCGTGCGCGTCGCCTACGCGATCCTCGGCTCGCGTGCCGAGGCGGAGGACGTCGTCGCCGACTGCTGGACGCGCCTGGTCGACGCCGATGCCCGCGAGCCGGTCCGCGACCTCACCGGCTGGCTGACGGTCGCCGTCGCCCGCGCGGCGACCGACGTGCTGCGGTCCGCCCGGGTGCGCCGGGAGGCCTACGTCGGACCGTGGCTCCCGGAGCCCTTCGTCGCCGCGGCGCAGGGAGAGGATCCGGCCGACCGGGTCACCCTCGACGAGACGGTCGGCTACGCGCTGCTCGTGGTCCTCGAGTCGCTCTCGCCGGCCGAGCGGACCGCCTTCGTGCTGCACGACGTCTTCGGGATGGGCTTCCCCGAGGTCGCCGTCGTCGTCGGGCGCACGCCCGCGGCCGTCCGCCAGCTCGCCTCGCGTGCCCGCGCCCACCTCGCCGGGCAGCGCCCGCGGTTCGAGGTCGACCGCACGGACCACGAGCAGGTGCTGGGGCGGTTCCTCGCGGCGTCCGCCGGGGGCGACCTCGCCGCGCTCGTCGCGACCCTCGACCCCGACGTCGTGGTGACCTCCGACGGCGGCGGGATCGTCAGCGCCGCCCGGCGTCCGGTGCTCGGCGCCGACCGCGCGGCCCGCTACCTGCTCGGCATCGTGGCGAAGTACGTCGACCAGCAGGCCGAGGTCGACCTCCTGCTCGCCAACGGGCTGCCCGCCATCGGGATCCGTCAGGCCGGCGCGCTCACCTCACTGGTGGTCCTGACCGTCACCGACGGTCGCGTCGCGCGGGTCGACATCGTGCGCGCACCGGCCAAGCTCGCCGCCGCCGACCGGGGGTGAATGGGGACGGTCAGGAGGCCGGTTCCGGCTGCGTCGCGAGCCGCCGGTCGGCGTACTGGAAGCCCGCGATGAGCGCGGCGAACAGCGCGGTGATGCCGAGGCACACGACACCGACGTGCGCCCAGCCCTCGACCCGGAAGTCGAGGAACGGGTAGGGCACCCACCGGGTCGCGCCCGCGACGGCCAGCGTCACGACCAGCCAGGCGATGGGCCAGGCGAAGGCGACGGCGATCGCCCGGCCGTCGACGCGTGGGCGGGGCCCGAACGCGAACCAGCCGACGAAGGCCAGCAGCGGGACCACCACGTGCAGCATCTTGTCGGCGAGCCAGTCGGCGCCGTCGAGGTCGAGCAGCGGCCGCAGCAGGAAGAAGTGGACCAGCCCGGTGACCGTGATCCCGACGGTCGCGGCCAGGCGCAGCGCCCGGAACGCCGGTCCGTCGCGGGCCGGGTCGCGCGCGAGGAGGGTCGCGGCGAGGGCCACCAGGATGTTGCTCTGGATCGTGAAGTAGGCGATGAAGCGGGCCAGGCGCAGGCCCAGGGCGGGTGGCTCGACCTCGTCGAGCACCCGGCCGCCCTGGATCACGAGCACGAGCTGGAGGCCGATCGCGACGATCGCGACGACGGCCGTGAGCGCGTGCCAGCCGCGGGCGCCGCCCATCAGCCGAGCCCGGGGGTGAGCAGGTGCTGGATGGCGTCGCCGTACAGTGCGACGACCCGGTCGGGGTCGGCATCGGTCACGAGCGGGTCCTCCTGCCGGAAGGCGAGGTTGAGCAGGCCGCTGAGCTGGGCGACGGCGAGCGCGACCCGCAGCTCCCGGTCGGCGCCGTCGAGCCGCGGCGCGAGGGCGGCGACGTAGGTCTCGGCGGTGTGCCGGTTCATCTCCTCCTTCACCTGGTCGAGGTGCGCGGCCTGCGCGAGCGCGAGGTAGCGCTGGCGCACGAGTGGCCGGTCGGGCTGCAGGAAGTAGGCGACGAGGCGCCGGCCGACGGTCTCGATCGGCCCGTCGAGGACCGCGCCGATGCTGCCGGAGGTGTCGACGCAGCGCAGGAAGAGCGCCTCCTTCGACCCGAAGTGGCGGATGACCAGCGCCGGATCGACCCCTGCCTCGGTGGCGATCGCGCGCACGGACGCGTCGAACCCGCGCTCGGCGAACAGCCGGCGGGCCGCCTCCTCGATCGCGGCACGCGTCGCCCGGCCGGCCGGGCGCAGGTGGCGCTCGTCCGGCGGGGCCGGGCGGTCGGGGGAGGAGGTCTTCGTCACACCCGCAACCGTAGGGCATCCACGGACCGGGGCAACGGTGTTGACAGCCTCTCGGTCAACACCGTTGACTGGTTGACCGTGACAACTACTGCGCCCGCGGTGCCCACCGCGACCGGCGGGCGGATCGGCTCGCCCCTGCTGACCGTCGCCGTCCTCTGCTTCGGCGGCCTGGTCGCGTCGCTGACCCAGACGATGGTCATCCCGATCCAGGGCGAGCTCGGCATGCTGTTGCACACCAGCGAGGCCAACGCCTCCTGGGTGGTCACCGCGACGCTCGTCGCCGGTGCGGTCGCGATGCCGATCTCCGGGCGCCTCGGCGACCTGTTCGGCAAGCAGCGGGTGCTCGTTGTCTGCGCCTCGATGCTCGTCCTGGGCTCGCTCGTGTGCGCGCTCAGCAGCTCGCTCGCCCCGATGCTGGCCGGTCGCATGCTGCAGGGGTTCGCGATGGGCTTCATCCCGGTCGGCATCGCGCTGATGCGCGAGGTGGTGCCGCCGCAGTTCGCCGCGACCGGCATGGCCGCGATGAGCGCCACCCTCGGCGTCGGCGGCGCCATCGGCCTGCCGCTGTCCGCGTGGATCGTCCAGGACTTCAGCTGGCACACGCTGTTCTGGGTCTCGACCGTCCTCGCCGCGCTCGTCGCGGCGGCCGTCCTGCTGCTCGTCCCGCACGTGCGCGACGCCGTGCCCGGCCGGTTCGACGCGGTCGGCGCCGTCGGCCTCGCCGTCGGCCTGGTCGCCCTCCTCGTCGCGGTCTCGAAGGGCAACGACTGGGGCTGGGCGCACGGGCGCACCGTCGGCCTGTTCGCGGCCGCTGTCGTCGTCCTGGTCGCCTGGGGCAGCTACGAGCTGCGCGTGGAGGACCCGCTGTGCGACCTGCGCGTCACCGGCCGCCGGCCGGTGCTGCTCACCAACGTCGCCGCGATCGCGATCGGCTTCGGGATGATGGCCCAGGCGATCGTCGTACCCCGGCTCCTGCAGTCGCCGGAGGCCACTGGCTACGGTCTCGGTCAGACCCTGCTCGAGACCGGCCTCTGGCTGGCCCCGGGTGGCCTGGTGATGATGGCGTTCTCGCCCGTCTCCGGCCGGCTGATCCGGTTGGTCGGCGCCCGCCGCACCCTGATGCTCGGTGGTGCCGTGCTCGGCCTGGGCTACGTCTTCGCCATCTTCCTGACCGACGCGCCGTGGCAGCTGCTCGTCTCGAACTGCATCACCTCCGCCGGCATCGGGATCGGGTACGCCGCCATGCCGACCCTGATCCTCGAGTCGGTCCCGCTCAGCGAGGCCGGGTCCGGTGTCGGGATCAACGGCCTGATGCGCTCCATCGGCACGAGCATCTCCGCGGCGGTCATGGCGGCGATCCTGACCTCGTCGACGGTCAGCCTCGGCGGCTACCAGATCCCCGACGAGAGCGCGTTCCGGATCTGCTTCGTCGTCGGCGCCGTGGCGGCCTTCGCAGGCGTCCTGCTCGCGGCGCTCGTGCCCTCGAGGCGGACGGACGGCTGACCAGTCTCAGATCTGGTCACATGTCCGTGACAACAGATAACGGATAACCGGAACCTCTCCTCTGCCCGGTCGTTGATCCGGGTGCGAGGTTGCGGTGACTGGGGGGTTCCGCGACACGCAAGGGCGGCTCCCGACCACGGTCGGGAGCCGCCCTTCGTCCGTGCGCAAGGATGTGCGCGTGTCCGCCGGCCCGTTGATCCCGTCCGACCCGTCCGCCGACGAGGTCCGCCGGTCGGCGCTGCGCCGGATGCGGACCGTCGCCGTGTCCCTGCTGCTCCTCGCCGCGGCCGTGTACGCCGCCACGCTCGGCCGTGACGGTGCCTGGGGGTTCGTCAACGCGGGTGCCGAGGCGTCGATGGTCGGTGCGATCGCGGACTGGTTCGCCGTGACGGCGCTGTTCAAGCACCCGCTCGGGCTGCCGATCCCGCACACGGCGCTGGTGCCCAAGCGCAAGGACGACCTCGGCAAGGGGCTCGAGCAGTTCGTCGGCGAGAACTTCCTCCAGGAGGAGATCATCCGCGAGCGGGTGCTCGGGGTGCAGATCGCCCAGCGGGTGGGGGACTGGCTGGCCGAGCCCGCCAACGCCGAGCGCGTGGTCACCGAGGTCGCCGAGGTGGCCGCGGTCGCGCTCGGCAAGGTCCGCGACGACCACATCGAGGCGCTCGTGACCGAGGCGCTGGTGCCGCGGTTCCGCGAGGAGCCGATCGCCCCGCTGCTCGGCGGGCTGCTGTCCGAGGCGCTCGAGGACAACCTCCACCACGGCGTCGTCGACCTGATGCTGGAGGAGATGCACGACTGGCTGGTCGCCAACCCCGACACGGTGCACGAGGTGCTGGGGGAGCGGGCGCCGTGGTGGGCGCCGGACAGCGTCAACACCTACGTCATCAACCGCGCGCACCTGGAGATGGTGCGCTGGATGGCCGAGATCCGCGACACCCCCGACCACCGCGCCCGGCGGGCGCTGGACTCGATGCTCAGCCGGCTCTCCGAGGACCTGCTCGAGAACCCCGCCACCCAGGTGCGGGCCGAGCGGCTCAAGGAGCGCGTGCTCGACCACCCGGCCGTGATCGGCACCGCGGTCACGCTCTGGAAGGCCCTGCGCAAGGCGCTGCTGAGCTCGCTCGACGATCCCCGGGGCGCCGTACGACGCCGGCTGCTCGTCGAGGTCGAGGGCGCGTCGGCGCGGCTGAGCACCGACGCGGCCCTGCGCGAGCGGCTCGACCGGATGGCGGCCGACGCCGCGGTCTTCGCGGTCGACCGCTACGGCACCGAGCTGACCGCGGTCATCACCCACACGATCGAGCGGTGGGACGGCAAGGAGGCCGCGCAGCGCATCGAGCTGCACGTGGGCCGCGACCTGCAGTTCATCCGGATCAACGGCACGATCGTCGGCGGCCTGGTGGGCCTGGTGATCCACACGGTCTCGGTACTGGTTCACTGAGGACCATGTTCGGCCGCAAGCGCAAGGACCCCGACGCCACCGAGCCCGAGGGCCCGGTCCCCGTCGACGTCGCGATCCGCGACGAGGTGATCCGGCTTGGGCAGTTCCTCAAGCTCGCCAACCTGGTCGAGTCGGGTGCCGACGCGAAGCCCGTCATCGCCGACGGGCTGGTGCAGGTCAACGGCGAGGTCGAGACCCGTCGCGGGCGCCAGCTGCGCGTCGGCGACGTGGTGGTGCTGCAGGGGCAGGCTGCCCGGGTCGCCGACGACGACGCCCCGGACAACCTGCCCTGGTGACTGGCCGAGCGCGTCGCAACCGAGCGACGCCGCACGGACCCTCCGGGCCCGCGGGCGTCGCTCGGGCGGCTTCGCCGCGGTGCGCCGCGCTGCCGGCCCGCAGTTGTCGTGAGTGCATGACGCGGTGGTCGGGCGGCAAGACCCGGGTGATCAGCGGACGGCGAGCAGGTCCACGACGAAGATCAGCGTCTCGCCGGGCTTGATCACGCCACCGGCGCCCCGGTCGCCGTAGCCCAGGTGCGGCGGGATGACGAGCTGGCGGCGGCCGCCGACCTTCATGCCCTGCACGCCGGTGTCCCAGCCCTGGATGACCTGGCCGATGCCGAGGCGGAAGTCGAGCGGCGT
>DATLIG010000097.1:0-33009 GCA_035539555.1 Nocardioides sp.
CCTCCCCGGCCACCTCCCCGGCCACCTCCCCGGTCGAGGCCGGGCCACGCTGCTGGAACGACCCCGACCGGGTCGTCGCCTCGCTCGACGACTGCAGCGAGGCGTTCGGGCTGCCGGGCCTGTTCTGGGCGTACCCGGAGCTCACCCGCTCCGAGCCCTGCTACGACGCCGGCGGCGCGGCGAAGCGACCCGCGCTGTGGAAGTGCAACGTCAACCTGTCCGACGGCACCCCCGCCGAGGTCAACTACTCGCTCTGGGGCCAGGACGCCGGTGGGCTGCCGCACTACCGGACGGAGGCCGGCACGGAGCCCGAGACGATCGAGGTCGACGGTCGCCCGGCGTACTACCGCTGGCGCTACTACGACGCGACCAAGCAGCTGGAGAAGCTCGCCGTGCTCTACATCGACTACCGGTTCGGCTTCACCGTCTACGTGCCGCAGGGCAAGGACCCGCAGCACGCCGTCGACGAGGGCAAGGTCCGGTTCCGGCCGCCGTCGGAGATGCGCGGCGTGGTGGAAGGTGGTGACTCGTGACCTCGGTCAAGGGGTGGGGAGTCGTCGCCGGTGCCGCTGCGTTCGTCGCCTCGGCGGTCGCGGTGCCGGTCGTGCTCGCCAGCGGCGACGAGGACGGCGACGGTCGTTCCGGCGCGCCGGCGGCCGTCGACGGCCCGCTGGCGCTGGGCGACCTGCCCACCGGTGCCGAGCCGCGGCAGGGGCATCTGGCGGGCGCGGAGCTCCGCAAGGGAGCCGAGCGGGTGACCTTCGCGCTGGAGTCCGGGGACGAGGTCGCCGAGCTCGTCGCCCTCACGGACGGCTACCTGCTGACCACGACGCCCGACGAGATGGGGAAGGCGCGAGTCCGTGCCCTGGGCGCCGACGGGTCCGTCGCCCGGGAGTGGAGCACCGAGATGGACTCGCTGGAATCCGGCCTGGTCGCCTCGGCCGACGGCGGGCTGGGCGCGTTCGTCTCCGGAGGGAAGGTCGTGGTGGTGCAGGACGGCGGGCGCACGGTCACGGAGCTGACCGCGCCGGAGAGCGATCTCGCGCTCCCGGTCACGGCGGTGTCCGTGAGCGGCACGGACTGCGCAGGTACCGGCGCCGACTGCGTCGTCCTCGTGAAGCGGTGGGAGCCCATCGGCGACGGTGGTCCGTCGGGCAGCACGTGGATCGCCCGCCCCGGCCGCGCGCCGGTCATGGCCGACCGCGGGATCGACGACGTGGACGCGGTGTCGGCCAACGGCCTCACAGCCGGGATCACCGAGGTCATCGAGGACGGCGACGGCTCCTGCGCCGGCGTCGCCGACCCCCATGGGTCGGTGCTGTGGACCACCTGCAAGGACCGTCTGATCGCGTTCTCCCCGGACTCCTCGCTGGTGCTCGCCGGTACTTCGGCCTCCTCCGGGTCCGGCGACCACGAGCTCACCGTCCTCGACGCACGCACCGGCGAGGAACGGCTCCGTCTCGAGACCGCCGACGAGGTCGGGATCTTCGAGATGGTGTGGGAGGACGACGACCACCTGCTCGCTGTCGTCAGCGACTGGGAGGAGGACCCCGACACCGGTGACCACGTCGACAACCGCTGGGCCGTCCTCCGGATCGGGCTGGACGGCTCGCGTGAGTACGCCGTCGAGCCCGTCCCCGGCGATGTCGGCGACTACGACGGTCCGCTGGACCTGCCGCAGGGGTGAGTGCTCGGCGTCGGTCAGGCCGCCGCGGTGATCCTGCGTGTTCCGGTCTGGTCGACCAGGTAGTGGGCCCCGTGTGGGTCTCGCCAGATGACGATCCCGGGGAAGGGTTGTCGTACGTCCCAGCCCGCATGTGTCTTGATCCGGTGGTGCGTCCGGGTGAGGGGGCCGAGGTTGTCGGTCGACGTCGGGCCACCCTCGGAGTACGGCACCTGGTGGTCCAGGTCGACCTTGCGGGAGAGATTCGCTGCGTAGGGGAAGGTGTCCCCGGGGTGGATCAGGTGGACGGCCTCGCGGAGCTTCTGCGGGATCTCGTAGGCGTCGACGGCGGCGCCTTGGTTGAGGTCGATGACCGGTTGGACCTTGACCTGGCTGGCGATGTGGGCGACGAGGTGGCGGGCGTAGGCGGTGGTGACGGGTCCGTGGCCCTCCATCCGTGCGATGGCTGAGTCGGGGGTGCAGTGCAGGACGATCTCGACCTTGGGCTTCACCGGACCCACCGTGAGGTCCACGTGCGAGTTGGGGTTGGTCAGGAGTGCGAACGCGGCGAGGCGTCGTTGCTGCTTGGTGGCCTCAGGCATCTCGGTCTCGAGGGCCGTGGCGGTGGCGTCGATGCCGGCCTCGGCGCCCATGATCATGGCGGCGTGGTCGCGGATGGTGAGGGTGGCGATGCCGTGCTTGTCGATGCGGGAGCGGCGGATGAAGGTGTCCTTGGCTGCGGCTTCTTCCTTGGCTCGGGCGAGTTCGGGTGAGGCGGCGGCGACCTTGCCCTCGACGACCGCTTCGAACCGGGTCCAGGCGAGGCGGCCGTCGGCGATCTCGACGACCTCGCCGTCCACCCACCCGGCTTCCTCGGCCGACAGTTCACGGCAGGCTTCGGCAACATGCCGGGCGTGAGTGGACCGAACAGCACCGGTCTGGACGCCGGCCCAGAGCTTCGGGAGGCGGTGGTGCAGGTCGACGGCATCCGCGATCAACCGCTTCGCGCCATACGGCGACGTTTGGATCCGTGCGCCGAAGGTCGCGGCGGCGTGCTCGGTGATCCTCGGCGTCCCGGCCGCTCCCGCGGGCTTCGCTCGCTCCCGACCCCGCCGGTCAGACGCCGGTAGCGCGTCGGGTGAGTGCAGCACCGCCCACTGGTAGGCCGCTTCGAGGATGTCGCGCTCAGCATCCAGCCGAGCCACGTGACGTCCTTCGACGAACGACAGCACATCGCCGGCGGACATGTCCGCCAGTGCTTCGTGTCGTCCCGAGGTGGCCATACGGATATTGGATCATGACCTGCCGACACAACCGGGAGTCGGACCTCGGCGCTGTGGAAAGGCCGGTCTGTTCAGCGGGCTGTGCAGGACAAGTGGATCAACGAGTGATCGACAGGGTCGCGAGCTGCACCCGATCGCCGGGCGCTAGCCCCCTGCCCGCGCCCCTCGTCGTTGCTGCTTGAAACCCTGACCGCCGACGGGCCGCAGGGCACAGCAGGTGCACCGGGGCCGGGGGTCTCGTGACGGTCGCTGCGCGACCTCCTCGACCACCGGGGCGGGACGTCGGTCGCGGAGCTCAGGTGTCGTACTCGAGTCCGTCCCAGGGCTCGTAGTAGACGATGAAGTCCCCGGGGCAGATGCCGATGAACCAGGTGCCGTCCTCGTACTGCTCGACCTCCCACCCGAAGGCCACACCGTCGACGACGGTCAGGAAGGGCTCGACGGTGATCGGCTCGAGCGTGTAGCCGCCGAGCTCTCGCAGCCGCTTCGCGACGAGGTCGTCGGCGCCCGCGCTGCCGGCCTGCCCCGGCGGGAGGCCTCTGGGTCGCCGGACGCGGTCGACCCGGACCTCTGCGAAGGAACCGTCCGGGTTCCACAGGAAGAGGCCGACGAACCCGGTCTCGGCGTCGAACAGCTCATCGCTGAGGAAGAACCTCCGGCCGTCCTCCGCCGTGCCTGCGTAGGGCACGTGGTAGTCGTCGGGCGCGATGGTGAAGCGCTCCGGGCGCTCACTGGACGATGCTGGTGGTGACTCGTCCACCTCGGCGGGTGTCGAACAGCCCATGGTTGTCGCCAAGGTGGCAACGACACTCGACAGCAGGGTCCGCATGCCGCCATCCTCCCAGTCCCTCGCGGGCCTCTCGCTACCCTCGCGCCGTGGATCTCGCACAGCGCATCGCGGCCGGCAAGGGCGACTTCGTCCTGTTCGCCCTCACCCCGCCCCGGCAGTCGACGCCGGTCGAGCGGCTGCCGGAGATCGCCCGCGCCACCATCGAGCGGCTCGACCACCTCGACCTCGACGGGCTGATCCTCTACGACATCGACGACGAGAGCTCGCGCAACCCGGCCGAGCGCCCGTTCCCCTTCAGTCCGACGGTCGACCCGTCGGCGTACCGGGCCGAGCACTTCGCGTCGTGGGGGAGGCCGGTCATCGTCTACCGCGCGGTGGGCAAGTACCAGCCCGAGGGCCTGCGCACCTGGCTCGCGGAGCAGGATGCGGGCCAGACGTTGACGGTCATGGTCGGCGCCGCCTCGAGCGGTACCACCGCGCCGCTGTCCCTCGCCGACGCGCAAGCGCTGCGGGCGGAGGCGAACCCGGACCTGCTGCTCGGGGGAGTGGCGATCCCCGAGCGACACCGCCGGCGCGACAACGAGCACCTGCGCCTGATCGCCAAGCAGGAGGCCGGCTGCCGGTTCTTCGTCACCCAGGTCGTGTACGACGTCAACGCGGCCAAGAACCTGGTCTCCGACTACCGCTACGCCTGCACGGAGCGGGGCACGGCTCCCGTGCCGATCGTCTTCACGTTCTCGGTCTGCGGGTCGATGAGGACCCTCGAGTTCCTGCGTTGGCTCGGGGTCGACGTCCCGCGCTGGATCGAGAACGACCTGCGCCATGCGACGAACCCGCTGCGCGCCTCGCTCGAGCAGTCGGCAGCCACGGCTGCCGAGCTGGTCGACTTCTGCCGCCGCCTCGACGTCCCGTTCGGACTCAACGTGGAGAGCGTCTCGATCCGGCGCGAGGAGATCGAGGCCTCGGTCGAGCTCGCCGCACGCCTGACCGAGATGTTGCGGGTCACCCCAGACGTGCGATGACGGCCCGGCCGCCGTCCCAGGTGGCCACGAGTGCGGGCCCCGCAGTGTCCTCCGCCGGTTCCCGCAGGACGTGGACGACCCCGCCCGGCTCGGCCGCGTCAGCGGATGCCGGGCTCAGCCGCACTCCCGGCTCACGGGTCCCCACCGGCTTGCCGTCCTCCCAGAGCTCGAGCTCGGCCTGCGCCTGCTCGCCGAGGATCGCCCGGCGCACGCACGCGATCGCGACCGGGTCGGTGGCGCCGTCGTAGATCCAGCGGGGGCCCAGCTCCGAGTGCTCCATCGTGCTCACCAGCCGCGCACCTTCGGCAGCCAGGATCGCGCCGCGGTAGCTGAACAGCACGTGCTGCAGCGCGGAGTCGCGCCGGACGAGGAAGCCCTCGACGCCGACCTCGCCCTCGGGATCGTCGAACCGGTAGGCGCCGACGATCTCGACGGGACCGTCGAGGACGGTCTCGAGCAGCTCCTGTTTGGTCGGGCGGATGGTCGCGGAGGAATGAACGACAGCCACGTCACCGACCTTACCGAGGCCACCCCCGAGGTCGCCCCGACGCCCGGCCGAGCGTGGATGTGTCCCCGCGTCGCACTCACCGGGAGGGTCGCATGGACCAAAACAAGAACGTGTTCTAGTATTGGCTCATTCGATCCATCCACTAGGAGCGCACATGCACCAGGACTTCTCTCCCGAGGTCACCGCCGTTCTCGACGGCGTCCGCGACCTGCTCCCCACGTTCCGTGAGCGCGCCGAGGAGGGAGACCGCCTCCGGGTGATTCCGGACGCGTCGATCAAGGAGCTGGAGGAGACCGGCTTCTTCCGGCTGCTGCAGCCCCAGCGGTACGGCGGCCTCGAGGCCGACCCGGTGGCGTTCTACACCGCGGTCCGCGACATCGCCTCGGCCGACGGCTCGACCGGCTGGGTCTCCAGCGTGGTCGGTGTCCACCCGTGGCAGGTCGCGCTGTTCGACGACAAGGCCCAGCAGGCCGTGTGGGGTGCCGACCAGAGCGTGCGCCTCTCGTCGTCGTACGCCCCGACCGGCAAGGCGATCCTCACCGAGGGTGGGTTCAAGCTCTCCGGCAAGTGGAGCTTCTCGTCCGGCAGCGACCACTGCTCGTGGGTCCTGCTCGGTGGCCTGGTGTTCAACGAGGAGGGCCAGGTCGTCGACTTCCGCACCTTCATGGTCCCGCGGGAGAAGTACCAGGTCGTCGACGTCTGGAACGTCGTCGGCCTGCGCGGCACCGGCTCCAACGACATCGTCGTCGAGGAGACCTTCATCCCCGAGGAGTTCACGCTCTCGATGGGGGAGACCGGTCAGTGCAAGGGGCCCGGCCAGGCGGTCAACACCAGCGACCTCTACAAGCTGCCCTTCCACTCGATCTTCACCAGCACCATCGCGACGCCGATCATCGGCATGGCGAAGGGCGCGTACGCCGAGCACGTCGAGATGCAGCAGAAGCGCGTCCGTGCCGCCTATCTCGGCGAGAAGGCGTCGCTCGACCCGTTCGCCGCCGTCCGCATCGCCCGGGCGTCGTCGGAGATCGACGCCGCCTGGGCACTGCTGATGAACAACATCCGCGAGGAGCAGGCCCACGTGGCCAAGGGCGAGCAGATCCCGCTCGAGCTGCGCCTGCGGGTCAGGCGCGACCAGGTGCTGGGCACGGCGCGCTCCATCGAGGCCATCGACGCGCTGTTCGAGGCGTCGGGCGGCCGGGCGCTCGCCGAGGGCACCTACCTCCAGCGGGCCTGGCGCGACTCGCACGCGGGCCGCGTCCACGCCGCCAACGACCCCGAGCGCGCGCTGCAGATGTACGGCGGCCAGCAGTTCGGGCACAAGGTCGACCCGGGGATGTACTGACCGTGGGCACGGACGACACCGACTTCTCCAAGGAAGCGACCCGTCGCTCGGCGAAGGCCGGCGACATCACGCTGAACTACTACGAGGCCGGCCCCGCAGATGACGCGGCCGGCTCGCAGGTCGGCGGCGGACTGCCGTTCGTGCTGCTGCACGGCGGCGGGCCGGGCGCCTCGGCCTGGAGCAACTTCGGCTCGGCACTCCCCAGGTTCGCGAAGAGCTTCCGGACCCTGCTGGTCGACCAGCCGGGCTTCGGCGCCTCCGACAAGCCGCCGGTGACGGCGAACTACTTCCGCCACTCGGCGTCGTACCTCGTGCAGCTGCTGGACGAGCTGCAGATCGACCGGATCCACCTGCTGGGCAACTCCCTCGGCGGCGGTACGGCGACGCGGTTCGCCCTCGAGTACCCCGACCGCGTCGGCCGGTTGGTGCTGATGGGTCCCGGTGGCCTGTCGACCAACCTGTTCCATGCGGACCCCACGGAGGGCGTCCAGCGGCTGATGGACTTCAGCATGAACCCCAGCCGCGAGGCCTTGCGCGCCTTCATCTCGACGATGGTGGTCAACCAGGCGCTGGTCACCGACGAGCTCGTCGAGGAGCGTTTCGCCGACGCCACCGCGCCCGGCTCGCTCGAGGCGATGCGCTCGATGGGTGCGTCCTTCTGGAACCCGGAGTGGGCCGAGGACGGCATGCTGTGGCGCGAGGCGCACCGGCTGCGCAAGCACACCCTGCTCACCTGGGGCCGCGAGGACCGGGTCAACCCGCTCGACGGCGCCCTCGTCGCCCTCAAGCAGATCCCCAAGGCGCAGCTGCACGTCTTCCCGAACTGCGGCCACTGGGCCCAGATCGAGGCGGCCGACGAGTTCGCCGAGATCTGCACGGCCTTCCTGGCCCGCCACGTCGAAAGGACGCGTTCATGACGATCGACCTCAGGTCCATGGGCTACATCCGGGTGGCCAGCACCGACCTGGACGCCTGGAAGCAGTTCGCCGGCAAGGTCCTCGGCCTTGCCGAGGGCCGTGGCCCCAACCCGGACCACCAGTACTGGCGCATCGACGAGGTCTCGGCGCGCATCGTGGTGTTCCCGTCCGACGTCGACCAGCTCGACTGCACCGGCTGGGAGGTCGCTGACCACCAGGCCCTCCAGGCCGCGCGCGAGCACCTGCAGAAGGCCGGTGTCGAGTTCGAGGAGGGCACCAGGGAGGAGCTCGACGAGCGCCGGGTGCAGGAGCTCGTCCGGTTCCGCGACCCGTGGGACAACGTCTTCGAGCTCTACCACGGCATCACCTACGAGGCCCGCCCCGTCGTGACGCCGTACGCCGCCACCTTCGTCACCGGCGACCAGGGCCTGGGCCACATCGTGGTCCCGGTGCTCGACGACGTCGAGGCGCTGCGGTTCTACACCGAGGTCCTCGGCTTCCGCCTGCGCGACTCGATGAGCATGCCCGGTGAGTTCGTCGGCAAGGAGCCCGGCAGCAAGGTCTGGCTGCGCTTCCTCGGCATCAACCCCCGGCACCACTCGCTCGCGTTCCTGCCGATGCCGAACCCGAGCAAGTGCGTCCACGTGATGCTCGAGGTCGACAAGCTGGACCACGTCGGCCGGGCCCTGGAGCGCGTCCGCAAGCACGGCGCGCCGCTGTCGGCGACCCTCGGACGCCACATGAACGACGAGATGATCTCGTTCTACGTGCGGTCGCCCGGCGGCTTCGACGTCGAGTTCGGCACCGACGGCATGACCGTCGACGACAGCCGGTGGGTGGCTCGCGAGTCGACCGCGGTCTCGTACTGGGGCCACGTCTTCGGTGGGCACTGAGACGGGCATTAGCGTGGACACCGTGGCAGAGAACCAGGACGCGATCCCCGAGGGGATCAGCCCCGACGCGCGGGAGACCTGGCCGCACCCGGAGCTGATCCAGTCCTGGCTCGGCGATGCGGAGGTCGACTTCGAGCTGCGCCCCGGTGAGGAGGTCGCGGTCCACGACGACCCGGCCGCCCAGGCTGCGGCACGCCAGTTCCGCGACGTCCTCGGTTCGTTCGCCTCGGGCATCACCGTCGTCACCACGATGAGCGGCGAGGAGCCGGTCGGGATGACCTGCCAGTCGTTCTCCAGCGTGTCCCTCGACCCGCCCCTGATCACCTTCATCCCGGCGCGTACGTCGCGGGCGTGGCCGCTGATCCAGCGGGCCGGCCGGTTCTGCGTCAACGTGCTGGCGGCCGACCAGGAGCACGTCTCCGCCCAGATGGCGACGAAGGGTGTCGACAAGTTCGCGGGCATCGACTGGACGCCGGCGACGGCGACCGGCTCTCCGGTCATCACCGGCACGCTCGCCCACCTCGACTGCACGATCCATGCCGTCTACGAGGGTGGGGACCACTTCATCGTCGTCGGCAAGGTGGAGCACCTCGAGACCCGCGGCCCGGACGGCGGGTCGACCGAGCCGCTGCTGTTCTTCAAGGGCAGGTACCGGACCACCGACGCCTGAGCGTCACGAGCTGGTCATGACGATGGCCCTCCCGCAGCGCCGACTGTGGGAGGGCCATCTGTCTCCGGGCCCCGGAAGTTGCCCGGTCCTCGAACGCGAAAGCCTCCCCGACCCGTGGCCTCTGGGGGTTCGGGTCACGCGCCGGGGCTCGTGGAGCCCCGCGTTCTCGGTACGGGCAAGGCTAGCCGCTGTTTGCCTTGCCAATGTGACTGACTGTGACATGATCTTGCCGAGTGAGACGGCGCGTGTTGGGGCGCCGTCCGCCGCTACCTCGGAGGTCGTCATGAGGAAGTTCAAGCTGGTTCTCGCCGGGCTCGCCGTCACCGCACTCACGCTGATCGGTGCCTCCGCTCCGGCCGACGCCGCTGGTTCGGGCGCCGTGACCGGGCAGAACCTCTGGTGCTGCTGACCGCGGCCTCAGGCCCCCGCCCGGGTCCCGGGCTCAGCAGCGACTGAGCGAGGGCGCGATGCGCGCTCGACGCCCGGCCAGCCCCGTGGCGGCAGCGGCACTGCGGAAGGCGGCCCGCGCGCCGTCGTACTCGTGGACCTCCTCGAGGAGCTCGGCGAGCTCGTACCAGACCTGCGCCGCGGAGCGGTCCGCTCCCGCGGCCGTCAGCAGTTGCGCGGCTGCTTGGTAGCTGGCGCGCGCCGCGGCGACGTCGCCCTGGCTGCCCGCGACCTGGCCGAGCACGATCGTGGCCTCGACGCGGGCGAGGGCGGCCTCGGTGGGCGCCTGCTCGAGACAGCGCTCAGCGAGCTCGCGGGCGGTGCCGGCGTTGCCCGCGAGCAGGTGGGCCTGGGCGAGCGTCACGTCGCAGAACGCGAGGTCCACGGCGGTGGCGCTGGTGTGCTCGAGGTCCTCGCGCGCCCGCAGCGCGTGCTCGATCGCCGTGGCGACCTCGGGCGGGTCGGCCTGCAGCAGGAGGCGGCCGACCTGGAGGCGCAGCCGCGCCAGGTTGCGCTCGTCGCGCCCCTCGCTGAGCAGGGCCAGGGCCCGCGCCGCGAGCGGGGCAGCCGCGGTGGTGCGCCCCTTGGTGGCCTCGACCACGCTCGCGTTCCAGTACGCCGACGCGCGTGCCCGCGGCGAGGAGAGCTCCTCCGCCTTCGCGATCGCCGCCGTGCAGCGCCGGGTGGCGCGGGACAGGTCGCCGCGCTCGGCGTAGGCCGCGGCGATGGTGACCGACAGCTGCACCGCCTCGTCGGTGGCGGCGAGCGGGGTGGTCGCGATCGCCGCCTCCACCTGCTCGCCCGCCTCGATGGCGAGGGTCAGGTCACCGGAATCGCGCAGGCAGCGGCTGAGCGCGATGCCGGCCTGGAGGCGGAGGAGGCCGTCGCTGCTGGCGACCACCTCCTCGAAGCGGGTGATCGCGTCGTCGTACGCGCCCTGGGCCTCGAGGGCCCGGCCCAGGAGGTAGCCGCCGCGCTCGACGAAGGAGGTCAGCTGGCCGGCCTCGGCGGCGGCGAGGGCTTGCCGGGCGTGTGACTCGGCCTCGGCCGCATCGCCGCTCTCGAGGGCGATCTCGGCATAGTCGAGGCCGAGGCGGACCTCGTCGTAGGCCGAGCTCTCGATCCCGTTGAGGAGCTGTCGCGTGGTCGTGCCGAGCCGGTCCGCGAGCTCGATCAGCACCTTCATCGTCGGGCGCCGCCCGCCGCTCTCGATCCGGGAGACATAGCCGGTGGACAGGGTCTCGCCGGCCAGCTCGCCCTGGGTCAACCCGCGCTCGTTGCGCAGGGCGCGGATGCGGGCGCCGAGCGCCTGGAGGTCGACCGATCCGATGTCGGTGGTGTCGGTCTCGATCGTGGCCATGGTGTCGGAGGGTACGTGGGCGGAGTCAAAAGCGGAACCGGCACGTGTCAACTCGCGGTCAAATTCGTCCGCTCCGTCGACCTGCCGCGAGCGGCGCGGCGACTCCGGCCGGTTGGCTGTGGCGCATGCCACGCTCCGGCACGGGGTGCGGGCTGACGGCTGATACCACGGGTGCGGCACCATCGAGGGGCCATGCACAGCCTCGATCCCACCGAAGACTTCGCGATCCGCCTGTTGCGACGCTTCCTGCTGCTCTGCGAGCACCCCCGCACGCGCCAGCGGATGCTGCAGCTCGTGCGCCAGTCGACCCGCATGGGGCCCGGAGCACCGCGGCTCTACGGATGGATCAACAAGGCGGTCCTCAACCCGCGCTTCCAGCCGGTG
Source organism: Nocardioides sp. (assembly GCA_035539555.1). Taxonomy (GTDB): domain Bacteria; phylum Actinomycetota; class Actinomycetes; order Propionibacteriales; family Nocardioidaceae; genus Nocardioides. The sequence goes on from DATLIG010000097.1 coordinate 11,280, forward strand.
CTCGAGCGCCGGGCGATGTCGGCGATGAAGGCCGAGCTGGTGGCCTCGCAGCTGATCGGGCTGGCGATGACGCGCTACGTGCTGAAGATCGAGCCGCTCGCCTCGGCGTCCGTCGACGAGGTGGTGCGGATGGCGGCGCCGTCGATCGCCGCGGCACTCCAGGGCGAGGACGCCTTCGACCACGTGGTCCGGCCCGAGCCGGAGGAGCCCGCGCCGCGGCCGCGCGGCCTCAGAGCGCTACGGCTGCCCGGTGTCGGTGCGGTGCGCCGGACAATTGCCCCAGGGCGTGGGCGCGCTTGAACACCAGGTGGGCGTCGTGCTCCCAGGTGATCGCGATGCCGCCGTGCAGCTGCACGCACTCGCTCGCCGCCAGCTGAGCCGTCTCGATCGCGTAGGACGCGGCCGCCCGGGTCAGGAAGTCGGCGTCGGCGGCACCCTCCGCCAGTGCGTAGGACGCCGCCCAGCTCGCCGAACGCGCCAGCTCCGTGCGCGCGAACACCTCGGCCATGCGGTGCTTGAGTGCCTGGAACGACCCGATCGCGCGGCCGAACTGAACCCGCTCCTTGCTGTAGTCGACCGTCATCCGCAACGCCCGGTCGGCGAGGCCGACCGCGAGCGCGGCCACGGAGGCGGCAGTGACCAGCTCGGCTCGCGCCGCCGCCGCGGTGCCATGGCCCAGCCGCACCGTGTTGGCGCCGGTGAGGTCCAGCCGCGCGAGGCGGATGCTCTGGTCCATCGACTCGGTCCACGTCGGGACCGCGCCCTCGATCTCGACCAGCTCGTCGCCGAGGACCGCGAGCACGATCGCGGCGCGGTCGCCGTCGAGCACGGGCGCGGTGCCGGTGACGAGGGTCGCGACCTCGCCGGCGGCGATGCGGGGGAGCAGGCGCTGCCGCGCGTCCTCGGTGCCGCCCGCCAGGAGTGCCTGGGTCGCGATCGTCGTCGCGAGCAGGGGAGAGGGCGCGAGTGAGCGACCCAGCTCCTCCAGGACCACGGCGGTCTCGAAGAAGGTGGCGCCGACGCCGTCGTACTCCTCGGGGACGGCGAGTGCCGCCACGCCGATCTGGTCGCACAGGGTCGCCCAGAGTGTCTCGTCGTGGCCGGAGTCAGAGACGGACGCGGCGCGGACGGCGGCCGAGTCGGCGCGCTTGTCGAGCAGGCTGCGGACGGTGGAGGCGAGCTCGGCCTGCTCCTCGCTGAGCGCGAACTCCATCAGGCACCCACCAGCGAGTCGAGGATGCGGGCGCGGTGCTCGGCCGGCGTGCCCCAGGCGGTGACCAGGGCACGGATCCGGGTGATCCAGATGCTGAGGTCGAACTCCTGCGTGTAGCCGATCGCGCCGTGGACCTGGAGGCCCGTGCGGGAGGCGAGGTACGCCGCGTCCGCGCAGGCGACCTTGGCCGCCGACACGGACCTCGGCGTCGGGTCGAGGGCCGCGCCGAAGACCAGCGGGCGGGCGAAGTCGAGCGCGATCCGCACGTCGGCGAGCTGGTGCTTGATCGCCTGGTAGGAGCCGATCTCACGGCCGAACTGCTTGCGCTGCTTCACGTAGGTGACCGCGTCCGCGAGCACCCGCTCGCCGGCGCCGAGGAGCTGGGCGGCGGTGGCGAGGACGGCCAGGTCGTACGCCGCTGCCAGGTCGCCGTGCTCGACGACCGCGCCGGCCGTGACGTCGAACAGGTGCCGGCTGCGGTCGACGGAGACGTGCGCGGCGCCGGCGGTCGCGGTGTGCAGCACGCCGTCGACCGGGACGTACACCTCGTCGGCCACATCGGCGTCGAGCGCACGTGGCGTGCCGACCGTGCCGACGCCCTCGACCTCGCGGCCCAGCGCCACCGGCAGGTACGCCGCCGACTCGACCCACGGACCGGGCACGGCGTGGCGTCCGAGCGCCTCGAAGGCGATGCAGACCTCGACGGGGGTGGCCTCGGTGGCCAGCAGGGTGACGCCCTGCTCGGCGAGGCGCTGCCACAGCTTGAGCCCGGGGTCGTGGTCGTTCGCGGCCCACGCGCGGGTGGCGGTGACGGTGTCGGCCGCGGAGAGCAGGGACTCCAGCGCGGCGGCGAAGTCGCGCTGGTCGGTGGTGAGCTCGAACCTCACTTCTGTGCTCCCTTCGGCTCGCGCGGCAGGCCGAGGATGCGCTCCGCGATGATGTTGCGCTGGATCTCGTTGGTGCCGGCGTAGATCGGGCCGGACAGCGAGAAGGTGTAGCCGTCGAGCCAGGTCGACTCGAGCTCGGCGTCGACGCCGAGCAGGTCGAGCGCGGTCTCGTGCAGGGCGACGTCGAGCTCGCTCCACCACACCTTGTTGACCGATCCGGCTGCGCCGATGTCGCCTCCGGCCTTGAGCCTGGAGACGGTGCCCCACGTGTAGAGCCGGTACGCCTCGGCCTTGATCCACGCGTCGACGACACCTTCGGTCGCCGCGGTGCGGTTCGGGCCGTCGGGCGTGTCGTCGTACAGCGCGAGGAGGCGGTCGGCGGCGGCGGTGAACCGACCGGGGGAGCGCAGCGACAGGCCGCGCTCGTTGCCGGCGGTGCTCATCGCGACCCGCCAGCCGTCGCCCGGCGCGCCGAGGACGTCGGCGTCGGGCACGAAGACGTCGTCGAAGAAGACCTCCGCGAAGCCGGCCTCGCCGTCGAGCTGGGCGATCGGCCGGACCGTCACGCCCTCGGCGTCCAGCGGGAACAGGAAGTAGGTCAGCCCGGCGTGCTTCTGTGCGTCCGGGTCGCTGCGGAACAGCCCGAAGCCCCAGTGCGCCAGGGCGGCGCGCGAGCACCAGATCTTCTGGCCGTTGAGCACCCAGCCGCCGCGCTCGTCGTCACGACGGGCGGTCGACTTCAGCGAGGCGAGGTCGGAGCCGGCCTCGGGCTCGCTCCAGCACTGGGCCCAGACCTTCTCGCCGGTGGCCATGCTCGGCAGGAACCGATCCTGCTGCTCCTGGGTGCCGTGCTCGAAGAGGATGGGGGAGAGCAGGAAGATGCCGTTCTGGCCGACCCGCAGCGGCGCGCCGGCGCGGTAGTACTCCTCCTCGAAGATGATCCACTCGACCAGCGAAGCGCCGCGGCCGTGGTACTCCTCGGGCCACGACACGACCGACCACCGCGCGGCGGACAGTCTCGCCTCCCACTGCCGGTGCAGCTCGAAGCCCTCGGGGGTGTCGAGCGACGGCAGCGGCTCGGTAGGCACGTTGTCCGCCAACCAGGCGCGCGCCTCGGCCTGGAAGGCCAGCTCGGACTCGCTCAGCTCGAGATCCACGTCAGTTCTCCTCGGTTCCTGAGGCGCGTGCTTGCGAGCCGCGCAGAGTCGTCTTCAAGACCTTGCCGGACAGGTTGCGCGGCAGCACGTCGATCGACTCCACGAAGCGCGGCACCTTGAAGTTCGCGAGCCGCTCCTTCGCGAAGGCGATGACGTCCTCGCCGGAGGCCGAGCCCACGACGTAGGCCTTGCCGACCTCGCCCATCCGCTCGTCGGGGACGCCGATCACGGCGACGTCGTCGACGCCGTCCATCCGCAGCAGGGCCTGCTCGACCTCGGCGGGGTACACGTTGAAGCCGCCGGAGATGTACATGTCCTTGAGCCGGTCGGTGATCCGCAGGTTGCCGGCGTCGTCGAGCACGCCGACGTCGCCGGTGTGCAGCCAGCCGTCCGCGTCGATCGCCTCCGCGGTGGCGGACGGGTCGTCGAGGTAGCCGAGCATCACGAAGTCGCCGCGCACCAGCAGCTCGCCCGTCTCGTCGATCCGCGTCTGCATGCCCGGGACGGCGCGCCCGCAGGTGGTCGCGACCAGCTCGGCGTCGTCGCCGTCGCGGGCCATCGTGACCACGACGGCCTCGGTCATCCCGAAGGCCGTGACGACCTGGTCGATCCCGAGCTCCTCGCGCATCCGCTCGATCAGCACCACGGGTACGACGGCCGCGCCGGTCACCGCGAGCCGGAGGCTGGACAGGTCGCGCTCGGCGCGTCCCGGCGCGGTCAGCAGCGACTGGTAGATCGCCGGCGCACCCGGCAGCACGCTGATCCGCTCCGACTCGATCAGCTCCATCGTCCGCTCGAGGTCGAACGTGGCCAGCGGGTAGAGGGTGGCACCGGTGGTCAGGCCGGTGACGATGCCGACCTTGTAGCCGAACGAGTGGAAGAAAGGGTTCACCACGAGGTAGCGGTCCTCGGACGTGACACCGCCGAGCTCGCCCCACGCGCGGGCCACGCCCACGGTCTGGCGGTGCGCGCTCATCGCGCCCTTGGGGCGGCCCGTCGTACCGGAGGTGAAGAGGATGTCGGCGACGTCGTCGGGCCCGACCGCGGTGGCGACGTCGTCGATGTCGCCGGGCTCGGTCGCAAGGCCGGCGAGGGTGGCGATGTCGACCAGGTCGCGCACGCCCGCGAGGTCGGACGCGCCGCGCAGCTCGTCGATCTGGTGCCGGCCGAGGAAGCCGTCGGCAACGACGACCAGCGTCGCGCCGGAGCGCTCGACGATGTCGGCGGCCTCGTGGCCGGTGTAGCGCGAGTTCAGGGGGACCAGGGTGCCGCCCGCATAGGAGACCGCGAGCGCGGCGACGACCCAGTCGATGCTGTTCGGCGCCCAGATCGCGGCGCGCTCGCCGGGGGCGAAGCCGCGGGAGCGGTAGCCGGCGGCCGTGCGGCGCACGAGGTCGAGCATCCCGGCGAACGAGACGGTGCGGTCGCCGTCGACGTAGGCGGGGCGGTCGCCGTACTCCTCCGCTGCAGCGCGCAGGACGGCGGGAATCGTGTCCATGCCCACACCCTACCAAGCATTTGCTTGGTCTGCCGTCGTGCTGTCAGGCGACGGGCTCCGGCGTGACGGCACGGGCCGGCGTGCGGACGCCCTCGATGGCCACCGCCACGAGCGCCGCGACCCCGGAGGCGATGGCGATGAACACCCAGCCCGAACGGACGTCCTCCAACGTGAGCGTGCCGCTTCCCAGCAGGCCGACCAGGATGCTGACGCCCAGCGCCAGGCCGACCTGGCGGGCCATGCTCGAGAGGCCGGAGCCCGTCGAGGCCTGCTCGGGCGGCAGGGCTGACGTCGCGGCGGCGACCAGGTTCGGCATGGCGAGGCCGACGCCCACTCCGCCGAGCAGCCAGCCCGGCAGGAAGGTGGTGAGGTACGACGGTTCGGTCGAGATGACCGTCGACTGCCAGATCGCAGCGGCGCCGAAGGCGATGCTGCCCGCCGCGATGAGGCGCCCCGGCGGGACCCTCGGGAAGAGCCGGGCCGCCAGGATGGAGGCGATCGGCACCATCACTGGACCCGCCGCGACGGCGAGCCCGGTGCGCAGGGCCGAGTAGTCCCAGGCGTTCTGCATCCACAGGATCCCGAGCAGCAGTGACGAGCCGAACGCGGTGTTGAAGGCCAGGGCGGCGAGGTTCGCCCACCGGACCTGGCGGATGCGCAGCAGTGCCGGGTCGATCACGGGCGCCGTGTGCCGCGCGCTCACGACGACGAAGCCGGCGACGAGCAGCACGGCGGCCGCGAACGAGCCGAGGACGCCGGGCGAACTCCATCCCCAGTCGTTGCCCTGGACCAGTCCGAGGATCAGTGCACCGATCCCTCCGGCGATCAGGGCCGCCCCGACGAGGTCGGGGTGAGGCGCCCCCTCGTTGTGACGCACGTCGGGCACGAAGCGCAGGGCGGCGAGCGCGAGCGCCACGCCGATCGGGACGTTGATCCAGAACGCCCAGTGCCACGAGACCTGGACGAGGACGCCACCCGCGGCCGGGCCGAGGGCGGCGGCGACCGCGCTGGCCAGGGCCCAGAGCCGGGCTCCCGCGGCCCGCTTCTCGGGCGGCAGCGCCCCGAGCAGGAGGCCGAGGCTCGCCGGGGTCATGGCCGCGGCGCCGACCGCCTGGAGCACCCGGAAGGCGACCAGCGTCCACACGTCGTCCGCGAACCCGCAGGCCAGGCTGGATGCGGCGAAGACCACGACGCCGGCGACGAAGCCGGTCTTGCGCCCGTAGCGGTCGGTCAGCCGGCCCATGGGAATGAGGAGAGCGGCGAAGACCACGGCATAGCCGTTGAGGATCCAGCTGAGCTGGCCGAGCGTCGGCGGCGTGCCGTCGGCGGCGAAGTCGCGCCCGATGTCGTCGAAGGCCACGTTGACGATGAACAGGTCGAGGCCCGCGAGGAAGGTCGCGCCGGTCAGCAGCGCGGTGACCAGTCCGACGTGCGGACGCTGACTTTGCGTGGACATAGCCAGACCGTAGAACCCTGGCTATGGAAATGGCAAGCCAGATCGCTAGGCTGTGAGCCATGAGCATGCAGGTGGCCGGGGGACTGGCGCGGCGGGGCGACGTCCCGCTCGGCGCGGCCTGCCCGATCGATCGGGCGATGGCGCTGCTCGGCAACCGGACGTCGATGCTGCTGCTGCGCGAGGTCTTCTACGGCGCGAGCCGGTTCGAGCAGCTCGTGCGCCGGGTCGGCGTGACCGACGCGGTCGCCGCGCAGCGGCTGCGCGAGCTCGTGGCCGCGGGCGTGCTGGCCAAGCAGCCGTACCGTGAGCCCGGACAGCGCACGCGGCAGGAGTACGTGCTGACCGAGTCCGGTGCCGCGCTCGCGCCGATCCTGGCGGGCCTGCTCGAGTGGGGGCGCACCCACCTGCCCGACGACCGCAGCCGTGTCACGCTCAGCCACGCGGAGTGCGACGCCCCGGTGCACGTGGTCCTGCGCTGCGAGTCCGGGCACGACGTACCGGAGTCGGAGGTCGTGGTCGCCGCACGACGCGCCTGACCTACCAAGCATTTGCTTGGTATGCTTCCGATGTGGACCTGACCGAGAGTGCCGCCGACCGCGCCTTCCGCGATGAGGTGCGCACGTGGCTCGCCGACCACCTCACGGGTGAGTGGGCCGGGCTGCGCGGCCTCGGCGGCCCCGGCCGCGAGCACGAGGCGCACGACGAGCGCCTCGCCTGGAACCGCCACCTCGCCGAGCACGGCTGGACGGCCGTCGGCTGGCCGACCGAGCACGGCGGCCGAGGGCTGTCGTTGTGGCAGCAGGTGATCTTCCACGAGGAGTACGCCCGGGCCGACGCGCCCGCCGGCGTCAACCACCTCGGTGAGCAGCTGCTCGGCCCGACGTTGATCGCGTTCGGCACCGAGGACCAGCGCACACGCTTCCTGCCCGAGATCGTCGCGGTCCGCGAGCTGTGGGCGCAGGGCTACTCCGAGCCGAACGCCGGCTCGGACCTCGCCAACGTGCAGACCCGCGCCCGCCGGGACGAGTCGACCGGCGAGTGGGTGATCGACGGCCAGAAGGTGTGGACCTCGCTGGCCCACCTGTCCGACTGGTGCTTCGTGGTCGCCCGCACCGAGGCCGGCTCGGCCCGCCACCACGGGTTGTCGTTCCTGCTCGTCCCGCTCGACCAGGAGGGCGTCGAGGTCCGCCCGATCGAGCAGCTGACCAGCGGCTCGGAGTTCAACGAGGTCTTCTTCACCGGTGCCCGCACGGCAGGCGACCTGGTCGTCGGTGAGCCCGGACAGGGCTGGGGCGTCGCGATGGGCCTGCTCGGCTTCGAGCGCGGTGTGTCGACACTGGGGCAGACCGTCGGGTTCGCCCGCGAACTGGAGACCGTCATCGACCGGGCGAAGGCGAACGGCTCGATCGACGACCCGGTCGTCCGCGACCGGCTGGCGCGGATGAAGACCGAGCTGGCGGTGATCCGCAGCTTCGCGCTGCGCTCGCTCGCGCTCGTCGAGGGCGGCCAGGACTCGGCTGCGGGCAACGGAGCCGGGTCGGTCTTCAAGCTGGCGTGGGCGAACTGGCACCGCGACCTCGGCGAGGTGGCGATGGACGTCGCCGGCGCCGAAGGACTGCTCGCGCGACCGACCAGCCCGGCGTCGTACGACCTGGACGACCACCAACGACTCTTCCTCTTCTCGCGCGCCGACACGCTCTACGGCGGCAGCGACGAGGTGCAGAAGAACATCCTCGCCGAGCGTGTGCTCGGCCTGCCGCGCGAACCGAAGGGATCCTGATGACTGCGCTCCGACCCGAGCAGCCCACCCCCGAGTACGTCCCCGGGCACGACCTGCTGGCCGGCAAGGTGGTCGTCGTGACGGCGGCCGCGGGTGCCGGCATCGGCGCTGCCGTCGTACGACGGGCGCTGGAGGAGGGCGCGAAGGCGGTCGTCTTCAGTGACACCCACGAGCGGCGACTGGCCGAGGCCGAGGAGGCGTTGGCCGCCGAGTTCGGCCCCGGCCGGGTCCGCCAGCTCGTCTGCAACGTGACGAAGGAGGAGGACGTCCAGGCGCTCCTCGACGCGGCCGAGGAGTTCGGCGGCGTCGACGTCATGATCAACAACGCCGGCCTCGGCGGCACCGACTCCATCCTCGAGGTCACCGACGACACCTGGAACCGGGTCATCGACATCACGCTGACCGGCACCATGCGTGCCACCCGCGCGGTCGGCCAGCGCTTCGTCGCAGCCGGCAAGAAGGGCGTCATCGTCAACAACGCCTCCGTCATCGGCTGGCGCGCGCAGGAGGGCCAGGCGCACTACGCGGCCGCCAAGGCGGGCGTGATGGCGCTGACCCGCTGCTCGGCGCTCGACCTCGCCCCGCACGGCATCCGCGTCAACGCGGTCTCGCCGAGCCTGGCCATGCACCCCTTCCTGGAGAAGGTCACCTCGCCGGAGCTGCTCGTGGAGCTCAAGCAGCGAGAGGCGTTCGGGCGCGCCGCTGCACCGTGGGAGGTTGCCAACGTGATGGTGTTCCTCGCAAGCGACTACTCGTCGTACCTGACCGGTGAGGTGATCAGTGTCAGCAGCCAGCACGCCTGAGGCGAACGGCTCCCGCACGCGACGCGAGGAGCTGCTCGCGATCGCAGGGGAGGTCTTCGCGCGCAAGGGCTTCCGCAACACGACCGTGCGCGACATCGCCGACGCCGCGGGCATCCTGTCCGGGAGCCTCTACCACCACTTCGACTCCAAGGAGTCGATGGTCGACGAGCTGCTCGTGCCCTTCCAGGACGAGCTCTTCGGCAAGTACGACGCCATCCTCGCCAGCGACGACGACGCCCGCACCAAGCTGGAGCGGGCCGTCCGCGTGTCCTTCGAGGCGATCGACCAGCACCCGCACGAGGTGGCGATCTTCCAGAACGACGCCGACCACCTCGGCACCTTCGAGCGGTTCGGCTATCTCGCCGACCGCAACGCGCAGTCCCGGCAGGTGTGGGTGACGCTCATCGAGGAGGGGGTGCGCACGGGCGTGCTGCGCCCCGACCTCGACGTCACCCTGACCTACCGCTTCATCCGCGACACCGTGTGGGTCGCCGTCCGGTGGTACCGCCCCGGCCGCGGTCTGAGCCACACGGCCGTCGCCGACCAGTACGTCCGGATCCTCCTAGATGGGATTAGCAATGCCTGAGGCCTACATCGTCGACGCGGTCCGCACCGCGGTCGGCAAGCGCGGCGGCGCTCTCGCCGGCGTCCACTCCGCCGACCTGGCCGCGCACTCGCTGGCGGCCCTCGTCGAGCGCACGGGCGTCGACGCCGGCGCCGTCGACGACGTGATCCTCGGCTGCTGCGACACGATCGGCTCACAGGCCGGTGACGTCGCGCGGACGGCGTGGCTCGTGGCCGGCCTCCCCGACCACGTGCCCGGCGTGACGATCGACCGCCAGTGCGGCTCGTCCCAGCAGGCGGTCCACTTCGCCGCCCAGGGCGTGCTCTCCGGCACCCAGGACCTGGTCGTGGCCGGCGGCGTGCAGAACATGAGCGCCATCCCGATCTCGGCCGCGATGCTCGTCGGCCAGCAGTACGGCTTCTCCACGCCGTTCGCCGAGTCGCCCGGTTGGCTGAAGAGGTACGGCGACCAGGAGGTCAGCCAGTTCCGCTCGGCCGAGATGATCGCCGAGAAGTGGGACATCACCCGCGAGGAGATGGAGCGGTTCGCGCTCGCCTCGCACGAGCGGGCCCGCACCGCCATCGCCGAGGGCCGGTTCGAGAACGAGGTCATCCCGTTCACCCTCGAGGACGGCACCGTCTTCGCCACCGACCAGTGCCCCCGCGAGACCTCCCTGGAGAAGATGGCCGGTCTCGAGCCGCTCGGGCCCGGTGGCCGGATCACCGCCGCCGTCGCGTCGCAGATCTGCGACGCGTCGTCGGCGATGCTGATCGCGTCCGAGCAGGCCGTTCGTGACCACGGCCTGAGGCCCCGTGCCCGGATCGTGCACCTCTCGGTGCGCGGTGACGACCCGGTGTGGATGCTCACCGGCCCGATCAACGCGACCAAGCACGCCGTGCAGAAGTCGGGCATCGCCATCGACGACATCGACCTGTTCGAGTGCAACGAGGCCTTCGCCTCGGTCGCACTGGCGTGGATGAAGGAGACCGGCGCACCCCACGAGAAGGTCAACGTCAACGGCGGCGGCATCGCGCTCGGCCACCCGATCGGGGCCACCGGCACCCGGCTGATGACCACGATGCTCAACGAGCTCGAGCGCACCGGCGGCCGCTACGGCCTGCAGACGATGTGCGAGGGCGGCGGCCAGGCCAACGTGACCATCATCGAGCGCCTGGCCTGACGGACCCGACGGACGTTTCCTCCGGAACCCGTGCCCCCTGCCGATGGGAGGGGACACGGGGAGAGGGGGACGTCATGAACCACCGACGTGCGGAGCAGATCCCGCTGGTCGTCCTCGGGACGTATGCCATCGGCTACCTCGCCGGGCGCTCGATCGCCGCGCTCTGGTCGCGCGGCTCCACCGCCGAGCACGGTGTACGACGCCTGGCCGGCGGGGTCGCCGAGCTGACGCATCGCCACGCGGCCTGAGCCGGGACCGAGGCTGAGGCGGGCAGGTTCAGCGCGGCCGGTGGCGGCGCCGCTCCGTCTCGAAGACCACGCGGCGGATCCGGTCGCCGTGGACGGCCGGGTCCACGAAGGAGACCGCCACGCCCACGCCGCCGCCGGCGAAGCGCACGTGCCGAACGACCCGGCCGCTCTGGGCGAGGTTGTCGCCGTCGATGCGGAGGGTCACCTCCACCAGCGCTCCGGGTGCGGGCACCGGCCCCTGCGTCGCGGCGAGCACCCCGCCCTCACTGAGGTCGACCGCGACACCGAGCAGGCTGGACGGGGGAGTCGTGTCCTCCTCCCCGTCCGTCCTGTCGTCGGCGTCCTCGACCAGCGGCCAGGTCAGGGCCACGGGGACGGCCACCCGGGCCCGGAAGAAGGTCCGCTGCTGCAGGCGGGTCGGGGCCGCCGACGGACGCAGCAGCCACACCCGGCCGTAGTGGCGCAGGGCCGGTCGGGTGCTGACGGCGCAGACCATGCGGCCGAGCGGATAGGTCCAGGTGACGCTGGCGTCGAAGTGGTGCTCGTCGGGATCGAGTCCGTCGGGGCACGCGACCACGAGCGCGGTGCCGCCGTCGCCGTACGGCTCGACGTCGAGCACGCGCGTCTCGACGTCCACCGGCTCGCCCACGGTGGGTCGCAGCGTCAGCGCGACGGCCTGCAGGAGGGCCGGGTGGACCTCCGCTGCGGTGCTGGCCGGGCGCGGGGTCGACATGCCGTTCCCGTCGGCAGCTCGGAGCCCCACCTGAGCGGCGTGGTTCGATGGCCGCATGGAAGCTGACCTCGGGGACCTGTTGGCGCGCGGCGGGTGGGAGCTGCTCGACCCGCGACCGATCGCGGCCGAGCATCCCGACACCTTCGAGCTCCCGACCAGCGACGAGCTGGCCCGGCTCGAGCCGGGGAGTCTCGTTCGGGCGATGTTCCGGCTGGCCGACATCGCCGACTTCTCGCGCGACGGCGTCGCACCCTACGACGAGTCGGGCAGGCCCGTCCTGGTCACGCACGTCGAGCGCATGTGGGCCGTCGTCACGGGTCGGGACGGGGACCGGGTGACCTGCCTGCTCGACAACCAGCCCTACGCCACCCACACCAGCCTGGAGCTGTTCGACGGGCTGAGCCTGCCGCTGAGCCATCTCATCGCAACAGGAGAGGTGAGACCTGAGCTGTCCGAGCACCTCGCCTTCGTCGAGCGCATGGCGGCCGAGGACGAGCGCCCCGCCGGATCCGCGACCCCCGTCGACCCCGCGGGCCGCCCCCGCATACCGGGCGACCAGCAGGGGATCTGCGACCGCGCCGGAGTCCGGGCCGAACCGCCGTCGCCGTTCGGGCTCGCCCTGGTGGCGCGCAACGTGACCGCCGGCGGTGGAGTCCTCCAGGGCGCGCGCTTCGAGCCCGCACCGGAGCGTCGCGACACGGGTTGGGTCTTCTTCTGCGGCGACGACTTCGAGACCGTCACGCAGACGGTGGGCTTCGACGTGGTCACCGTGCAGGAGGCGGCTCGCGCCCACCCCGACATCCGGGCCCGCCTCGCGCTGCCCGTGGGCTGGGCCTTCTCCGTCGGTGAGGGCGTGGACGACCTCTACGAGGTCGAGCTGCTCGAGTGACCGACTCCGCCGGGTCCGTCAGAGCACCGTCCACCAGATGCCGACGATGCCCGGCAGCAGGCCGATCAGCAGCCACGGCGACTTCCACGACTTGTGGTTGATCAGCAGCGTCGCGGCGATGCCGCCCACCATGAAGGCCGTCGCGATGACGTTGAGGCCGATGCGGGCGTCGAGGCGGTCCTCGTTGACGTGGTCGGCGGCGATCACCAGCCCGACCGAGAGGTGCAGGACGGTGGTGACCAGCAGGACCGACATGACCCGGCGCTGCACCCGCTGCAGCCGCTCGAGGTCCTGGGGGTCGGGGGCCTTGCGGGGAGCGTTCGGGTCCATCAGGTGGCGCCGACGCGGAGGGGACTGCTGGTTCACCGACCAAGGATATCCGGTGGCGAGCGGGCTCCTCGCATCGCATGCTGGCGACATGGACATCAAGCCGTTCCGGCCAGACGACGTCATGGAGCTCGAGCAGTGGGCGGCCCTGGCCAACGCCGCCGCGGCCGTCGACGCCCCCTGGGCGCACCCCACGACCGCGCGCCTGGGAGCCGGCCGGTTCGAGCACGGCTGGGACGGGGAGCCCGACACGCCGTACCTCGGCACCGTCGACGGCGCCGCCGTCGCCTGGGGAGCGATCGCGACGAGTGAGTACGACAACCTCGACCTGGCCTTCCTCCACGTCGAGGTCCATCCGGCGTACCGCCGCCGCGGCCACGGCACGACGATGCTGGCCCACCTGCTGGAGGAGGCGCGTGGCCTCGGTCGCACGAACATCGTCGCCGACGCCTGGGACACCGCGGCCGGGCACGCGTTCGCCGCGCACCACGGGTTCGAGCGCAAGCTGGCGTCGATCAACCGACGTCAGCTGCTCGCCGACGTCGACTGGCCCGAGCTGACGCGGCGCTACGACGACGCGCTCCCGCACGCGACGGACTACGTGATCGAGAGGTGGCCGGTGCCGACGCCGGACGACCGCCTCGACGCGCTCGCCGAGATGGCGGCGGCGATCAACGACGCGCCGTTGGACGACCTCGACTACGAGGACGAGGTGTTCACCGGTGCCCGGATGCGTGCCTACGAGGTCGCGAGTGCCGGACGCCGCGAGCGCCTCTACCGCCTCGTCGCCCGGCACCTGCCGACCGGCCGGCTGGCCGCGCAGACCGTCGTCGCCGTCGAGATCGACCACCCCGAGCGCGGTCACCAGCACGACACGTCGGTGACCCGCGCGCACCGCGGCCACCGGCTCGGCCTGCTGCTGAAGACCGACATGCTGCGCTGGCTCGCCGCCGAGGAGCCGCAGTTGCAGGTGATCGACACGTGGAACGCCGAGTCCAACGACCACATGATCGGCGTGAACGAGGTCCTGGGCTACCGGGTCATGGGACGGGAGTGGGCGTTCCAGCGCCCACTCGACATCGCGTGAGGACTCAGGAGTAGCGGTGGCTCTTGGCCGCGTGACCGCGCTCGCGGGTGCAGGTGCGGCCGCTCATGTTGCGGTGGCCGCACAGCTCGTCGGTGACGGCCGCCGGCTCGGGAGCCGGCTCGGGGGTCGCGGCGGGCTTGGCCGTGCGCCGGGGGCCGGCCGCCGCCGCGGGCCGGGCCCCGGGCTTCGTCGGCTTCCCGGCGCGGGCCTGGGCCTCTGCGAACCGGGCTTCGCGCATCGCGCGGACGGCGTCCATCTTGCTCATCGGGCGTTCACCTGAGGGACCTTACGGGAGTGGGCCGACAGTTCCGCGCGCCGGGACACGCGGCACTAGGCTCGCGGCTCCGACGAGGTCAGGGGACGACATGGTGGCGAGCCGAGCTGCCCGCGAACGCAAGGCTGCCGTCCAGGCGGGCGAGCTGGCGAAGGTGCGGATCGAGGTGGGTGCCGGGGACCAGTTCGTCTACAAGGTGACCTGCACCGACTGCACGACCAAGGGCGACCGGCCGTGGTCGACCTACCGGTCGGGTGAGGACAACGGCTTCATGGCCGCGATGGACCGCTGGATCTTCCACCTGCGCGAGAAGCACCCGGACAGCGACGCCCCGTGCCTCGAGTTCCGCGCCGCCGCCGAGCAGCGGCTCCAGGAGGAGCGCGAGCGGCGCGCGGCCGGACGCCCGGACGCCGGGGAACAGCCTGCGGGCTGATCCCTCACACGACGTACGACGACGCGCGCCTCAGCTCCTGCGCCGCCTGGACGACGATCCGGTCGATCAGGTCCTCGCAGGTCGGCAGGTCGTCGATGACGCCGACCACCTGGCCGCTCGCGAGCACACCCGCCGACGTGTCGCCCTCGACGAGACCGGCGCGCAGCATGGTCGGGGTGTTGGCGGCGAGCGCCATCTGCCCGAGGGTGCGGCCCTGCGCCTTCCTCATGGCGCGGCCGTCCTTGAGCAGCGCGCTCCACGACATGCCGGATGACTTCTTGAACTCCAGCGTGCGGCGGGCGGTCGGCCCGAGCCGGCGGACGGCGGAGGTCTCCTCGAGCGAGTCCACGAGCTCGGTGCGCAGCATCCGGTGCGGCATGCCGTCGACCTTCGCGGTGACGACCGTGTCGGTGAGGCCGCGCTCGAGGTAGAGCTGCTTCACGGCGTCGGGGACGGCGGAGTCCTGCGTGAGCAGGAAGCGGGTTCCCATGCCGACGCCCGCGGCGCCGTACGACAGCGCGGCCGCGAGGCCCCGGCCGTCGAAGAAGCCGCCGGCCGCGATGACCGGGATGTCGACGGCGTCGAGCACCGTGGGGAGCAGCAGCGTGGTCGGGATCGGGCCGGTGTGACCGCCGCCCTCGCCGCCCTGGACCATCACCGCGTCCGCGCCCCACGACGCGACCTTCCTCGCGTGCTTCGCCGCGCCGATCGACGGCATCACGACGATGTCGTGCTCCTTGAGCTTGGCGATCAGCTCGGGCTTGGGGGCGAGTGCGAAGGATGCGACCTTCACGCCGTGGTCGATGAGCAGCTGGCACCGGTCGGCGGCGTCGCCGGCGTCGGCACGCAGGTTGACGCCGAACGGCTCGTCGGTGCGGCTCTTCGTCTCGACGATCGCCTTCTCGAGCTCCGCGAAGGTCATCGTGGCCGACGCCAGGATGCCGAGGCCGCCGGCGTTGGCGGTGCCGGAGACCAGGCGCGGCCCGGAGACCCAGCCCATGCCGGTCTGCACGACCGGATGCGGCACGCCGACGAGGTCGGTGAACGGCGTCCGGAGCTGCTGCGCGATCACTGCGCCGCCTCCGGCTCGGGGACCTCGCGGAAGCGCAGCCCGTTGGGATCCAGCATCTCGCGGATGATCACGAGCTCCTCGTACGACGGCTCGCGGGTCGTCGGCACGTCGGCAGGGCCGGCCCCATCCGGCAGGGCGAGCGTGAACCCGGTGGCCTCGACGACCTCGTCGACCGTCACGCCGGGGTGCACCGAGAGCAGCCGAACCGTGTCGTCGGCACCCTGGACGTCGAACACCCCGAGGTTGCTGACGATCCGGTGGATGTCGTTGTAGCGCGCGGCGCCCGGGCCGGCCTCCTTGGCTCGCTTCGGACCGACACCGGAGACGATGTCGACCTGCTCGACGAAGACACGGGGCGAGTGCTTCGGGACCCAGTACGACGTCCGGTTGTTCACCGTGTTGCCCGGTGCCCCGCGCGAGCCGAGCAGCTGCCGCTTGGGCTGGGCGAACGGGCCGATGGCGGAGATGTTCTGGTTGCCGTGGCGGTCGACCTGGGTGGCGCCCATCATCACGTGGCGCTTGCCGTAGGCGACCACGTCGAACACGCGGCGGAACGGGATCCAGCCCTCGACCACGTCGCCCTTGGCGAACAGCGGCGGGACGCCGGCGAGGAACACCGACTCTCCGTCGGAGATGACCAGGTCGGGGTTGCTGGTGAGCTTGGCGAGCCGGACGCCCAGCATGGGGAGCATGCCCATCGGGCTGCCGAAGATCTCGCCGTCGTCGGCGAAGGCGTCGGCGATGGCGGCGGCACAGACGTCCGCGCGGGTGATGGTCTCGGTGCTCACTTGCTGCTCTCCTCTGCAAACGCCTGGACGGCGGCCTGGTAGGCGGCCTCGTCCCCGGACAGGAAGCGCTCCTCGAACGCGGCCCACTCCTCGTCGGACCCGCCCGCGGCGGCGGCGTACGCCTTCTGGAAGCGCTCGTCGCGCTCGTAGTCCGGCACGCAGTTGGTGAAGTGGGCGCCGTTCGGCGTCTCGACGACACCGGTCACCATCATCCGGTTGAGCAGGACCCGCTGGACGGGGGTGCCGGCGGTGAGGCCGGCGGTGTCGACGATCTGCTCGACGGACAGGTACGTCCGGTCGGCGGCCATTGCGAACAGGTCGTCGAAGTAGGGGTCCGGACCGAGGTAGGTCGCGTTGCCGTGCACGTCCGCGCGGTTCAGGTGCACCAGTGCGACATCCAGCTTCAGCGCGGGGACGGCGACGAGCTCCTCGAGCCCGGCTCCGTCGTCGTACGGGCTGGTGACGGTCTTGATCCAGGGGTTGTTGACCAGGACGTCCGATCCGAGGCCCGCGCGCATCGGCAGGAACGGAAGTCGCTCGGCCGCCGCCTTGAGGCCGGTCTGGAACATGCCCTCGTCGAGCTCGACGACCTCGGGAATGCTCGCGCTCTGGCGGGCGCGCTGGAAGTTCGGCTCGAGCGGGATCGAGTCGAGGCTGACGAAGGCGTAGACCAGCTTGCGGATCTTGCCCGCGCGGGCGAGCAGGCCGACATCGGCGCCGCCCCAGCTGATGATGGTCAGGTCCTTCAGGTCCGACCGGAGGATCGCGCGGACCAGCGCCATCGGCTTGCGCCGCGGTCCCCAGCCGCCGATGCCGATGGTCATCCCGTCCTCGAGCGAGGCGACGACCTCGTCGATCGTCATCTGCTTGTCGCGGGGCTTGCGGCTCACTTCCTGCCTCCCTTGTCGGTTCCGGCGAAGTCGTCGCGCAGCTCGTCGCTGACCCCCATCAGGTTGAGCTCGAAGGTGAAGCCCTGCTCCCAGCGGTACGACTTGTTGACGTTGATCGGGTCGATCCCGTTGAGCGCCTCCTTGGCGGCTCGGATCACCCGGGTGTCCTTGGCGGCGATGTCGCGGGCCACGCGCAGCGCGGCCTCCTCGAGCTCGTCGCGCGGGACCACCTCGAGCACCGACCCGAACTGGACGAGGTCCTTCGCGGGGATGGTGCGGGCGGTGAAGTAGAGGGTGCGCATCATGTGCTGGGGGACCAGGCGGGCCATGTGGGTCGCCGCGCCCAGCGCGCCCTGGTTGACCTCGGGGACGCCGAAGTAGGCGTCCTCACTGGCCACGACGCAGTCGGCGTTGCCGACCAGGCCGACGCCGCCGCCGACGCAGAAGCCGTTGACGGCCGCGATCACCGGGACCGAGCACTCGTAGACGGCCTTGAAGGCGGCGTAGCAGCCCTTGTTGGCCCCGAGCAGTGCGTCGAAGCCGTTGGTGTTCTGCATCTCCTTGATGTCGACGCCGGCGTTGAAGCCCTTGCCCTCGGCGCGCAGGACCACGACCTTCGTCGCGATGTCGGCACTCGCCTCGTCGAGGGCGGCGGCGACGTCGAACCAGCCCTGCACGGTGAGGGCGTTGACCGGGGGAGCGCTCATGGTGACGAGGCGGATCCCGTCGTCGCGGAGCTCGCTGGTGATGGGCATGGAGGCACCCTACCAAGCATTTGCTTGGTATGCTCCGGGCATGGCTCTCTCACTGGACCTGACCGGGCGCGTCGCGCTGGTGACCGGTGGTGCCCGCGGCATCGGTCGCGGCATCACCGAGGTCCTCCTCGCCGCCGGCGCCACGGTCGTGACCTGCGGCCGGTCGGACGCGGAGCCGCCGGCCGGCGCGACGCACCGGCTGTGCGACGTACGGGACGCGGCGTCGGTGGAGGCCCTCGTGGCGGGGATCGTCGCCGACCACGGCCGGCTCGACGTCGTGGTCAACAACGCCGGGGGAGCGCCCTTCGCGCCCGCCGCCACCGCGTCCGCCCGCTTCCACGACAAGATCGTCGGGCTCAACCTGATGTCCTCGCTGCTCGTCAGCCAGGCCGCCAACCGGGTGATGCAGGAGCAGCCCGGCGGCGGCTCGATCGTCAACATCTCCTCGGTGTCGGCCGTCCGGCCCTCCCCGGGCACGGCGGCGTACGGCGCCGCGAAGGCCGGCGTCGACTCGCTCACCACCTCGCTGGCCCAGGAGTGGGGGCCCCGGGTGCGGGTCAACGCGATCGACGTCGGCCTGGTGCGCACGCCCGACAGCGCCGACCACTACGGCGGCGATGCGACGGTCGCCGCGATCGAGGCCACCATCCCGGCCGGCCGGATGGCCGATGTCGCCGAGATCGGCCAGGTCGTCGCCTTCCTGGCGAGCGACCTGGCGTCGTACGTCTCCGGGGCGCGGATCGCCTGCCACGGCGGCGGCGAGCAGCCCGTCTTCCTCTACATCGCCCAGAACGCCCCGAACAACCAAGGAGAGTCCCAGTGAGCAAGCTTCTCGAAGGCCGCGTCGCCATCGTCACCGGCGCGGGCCGGGGGATCGGGCGCGCGCACGCGCTGGAGCTGGCCCGTCACGGCGCCAAGGTCGTCGTGAACGACTTCGGCGTCTCCAACAACGGCGAGAAGACCGATTCGCCCGCGCACGAGGTCGTGGCTGAGATCGAGGCCATGGGCGGCCAGGCCGTCGTCAACGGTGCCGACGTCGCCGACTTCGAACAGGCCGCGGCGCTGGTGCAGCAGGCCATCGACACCTTCGGTGGCCTCGACATCCTGGTCAACAACGCAGGATTCGTCCGTGACCGGATGCTCGTCAATGCGACCGAGGACGAGTTCGACGCGGTCGTGCGGGTGCACCTGAAGGGCCACTTCGCCACCCTGCGTCACGCTGCCGCCTACTGGCGCGCGGAGTCGAAGGAGGGCCGTCAGCGGGTGGCCCGTGTCATCAACACGACGTCGGGCGCCGGCCTGCAGGGCTCCATCGGCCAGGTCGTGTACTCCGCCGCGAAGGGCGGCATCGCCACGATGACCCTCGTCGCCGCGGCCGAGCTGGGCCGGGTCGGGGTGACGGTCAACGCCATCGCTCCGGTTGCCAAGACCCGGATGACCGAAGGCGCCTTCGACACCTCCGCGATGGCGCTGCCCGAGGACAACTCGCCGATCGTCGCCTGGCTCGCCTCCGAGGAGGCGGGCGACGTGACCGGCCGGGTCATCGAGGTCGACGGCTCCGTGATCACGGTCGAGAACGCCTGGTCGCACGGCCCCTCCCGGGACGCCGGCGCCCGCTGGGAGGCGGAGAAGGTCGGTCCGGCGCTGCGCGAGCTGCTCGCCGAGGCGCCGACCCCGGAGCCGGTGTACGGCGCCTGATCAAGAGGCGCGGCCGAGACAGTTTCGCCGGTCGACCGGCGGAACTCACACCTGACCGATGAAACTTTGTCGGTCAGGTGTGAGTTTTGTCGGTCGAGTTCGCGGACTGCGCCTCACGCTGCTTGGGCAAAGCCCCGGCGGATCCGCTCGGCCGTCGTGCGCGGGCGGTCGAGATCGGCCCAGATCAGTCGGATCATGAGCCATCCTGTCAGCTCGCGGAGCAGGTCCTCCCGGTGCTTCTCACGAATCACCATCTGCTCGATGGTCTCGCCGGCACGGCGGAAGCGGTGGTACTTCTGCAGGCCGTCGAACTCCAACATCACCCTGCGCTCCGGCCAGGCGAAGTCGACGCGACCCGCCACGCGGCCGCTGGGGTGAAGGATCGCCAGCTGCGGGACCGGCGGGGGCAGGCGCTGACTGCGGAAGAGAAGCCGTGCACGGGTCTCCCCGACGGATTCCGCCGTGCCGTCGCTGAGCTGCAGCACCCGATGGAGGCCGAGCGTGTGCGGCCAATGCTTCTTGGCCGCGAACAGTTGGTCCAACGCCGGACGCGTCGTCAGCGCGGACTGCAGGAACCAGTCCAGTACGGCGACCGCCGGCTCCTGCGGCGCGATGCTCGCGGTGTCGAGGGCGGTCCGGGTCGGGGCGGTGATCCAGCCGACGTCGTCGCGGGTGACGTCGTCGACACGACAGATCCCCCGATGGTGCACGACCTTGGCCTGATTGCGCTCACTCGCGCCGTCGAGGCTGGTCAGGTGAGCTGACGAGAGGTCCAGCCCCCAGGTCGGACCGCCCTGCTCGACGCAGGCGCTCGTGTGGGAGGCGGCAACGCGGTCGCCGTACAGCTTCCGGACCGCCGCCAGCAGGAGGGAATGGCGTTGATTCACATCGGCGGCGTCCCAGACGTGCGTCAGGACGTAGACGCCCTGTCGGAGCCGGACGATCAACCCGGCGCGCACCGCGCGGCGGAGCGCGTTGTCATCGATGCCCACCTCCAGGGCGTCGCGCCGGAGCACGATCCCGAGCTGGTCCGCGGCCACGTCGATCATGGCTGAAGCCTGCTGGGCGTCTGTCCTACGCGCCACCGTCGGGAGCTGGACCTGTGGACAACCGGCCGACGGCCGGTCTCGGCGGCGCTACTTGGCCGACGAACCTCACACCTGACCGACGAAGCTTCATCGGTCAGGTGTGAGTTTCGCCGGTCGACCGGCGAAACTGTCCCGGCCCGCTGCGCCGCCTCAGACTCGCTCGATGATCGTGCCCGTCGCCATTGCGCCGCCCGCGCACATCGAGATCAGCGCAGTGGACTGGTCGCGGCGCTCGAGCTCGTGCAGCGCGGTGGTGATCAGCCGGACGCCGGTCGCGCCGACCGGGTGACCGAGCGCGATCGCGCCGCCGTTGACGTTGACCTTGTCCATGTCGACGCCGTGCACCCCGGCCCAGGACAGGACGACGGACGCGAAGGCCTCGTTGACCTCGAACAGGTCGAAGTCGCTGATCGCCATGCCCGTCCTGTCGAGCAGGCGCTGGGTCGCGTCGATCGGACCGTCGAGGTGGTAGTACGGGTCCGAACCGACGAGGCACTGCGCCTTGATCCGCGCGCGCGGCGTGAGGCCGAGCGCCTTCGCCCTGTCCTCGTCCATGATCAGCAGCGCCGCGGCGCCGTCGGAGATCTGCGACGACGTACCCGCGGTGTGCAGGCCGTCCGGGAGCACGCTGCGCAGCGACGCGAGGCCCTCGGCGGTGGTGTCACGCAGGCCCTGGTCGGTGTCGACCAGGCGGGTCTCGCCGGTGGGGTTGCCCTCGTCGTCGAGCACGGGGGCCTCGATGGCGGCGATCTCGCGCTTGAAGCGCCCCTCCTCGACGGCGACCTTCGCCTTGGCCTGCGAGGCGAGACCGAGCACCTCGAGGTCGGCGCGGGTGATGCCGCGGTTCTTCGCGATCCGGTCGGCCGCCTCGAACTGGTTCGGCATGTCGATCGACCAGTCGGAGGGGCG
>DATLIG010000098.1:0-17284 GCA_035539555.1 Nocardioides sp.
CGCCGGTGCCGAGGGAGGCCTCGGCGCCGGCGTCACCGGTGGAGGTGGTCGTGGTGCCCGCCGGCCCCAGCGTCCAGTCGTACGACGTCGCGCCGGCCGCGTAGACCTGGTGCTGCCCGTCCGGGCCGGTCGCCAGGGTGCGGTAGGCCGGGTGGAGATCGGTCAGCGTGGTGACCCCCACGCTGGCGCTCGCCGCGGCGGAGTCGCACGTGAAGGCGACGTCGGCGCCGTCGTCGATCAGGTCGCCCACCGCGGTCACCGAACCGGTGCACTCCGTGCCGCCGGCCGTGACCGTGACGTGGTCGAGCAGGTAGCTCGCCAGCTCGGGGGACTCGCTGACGACGGCGGCGTCCGCGGCGTCGTACTGGATGGCGCCGTCGAGCAGCACCCGCTCCTCCGGCAGCACGCCGAGGTGGATGCCGAGAAGGGTGAGGTCGTCGGCAGCGCCGACCTTCCACGTCACGTGGACGACGGCCGGGTCGCCGCCGTCGCGCGCGATCGTGACGGTCTGCGGATCCCCGAACGGGTGCGCGGCGAGCCTCATGCGGCCACGCCCACGAGGTCGTTGACGGCCATCGAGGTGAGCACGCAGCCGATGACGGTGAGGCTGGCCGCGGCGAGGACGGGGGCGACCCGGGTCGCGGCGGTCAGCAGTGCGCGCGACTCCGCCGCCCGTACGACGACGCTGCGCCCGGCGAGCGCGAGCAGGCCGACGCCGAAGAGCACGGTGGCCAGGCCGAGGCCGAAGGTGATCACCAGCAGCAGCGCGAACCCGGAGCGGCCGGCGAACAGGCCGCTCACCAGGACGAGGAAGGCGGCCGGCGAGGGCGTCAGCCCGCCGGACATCCCGAGCAGCACGAGTCCGGGACGACTCGGCGCGCCGTCGGGCCCGTGCCCGTGGCCGTGGCCGTGGCCGTGGCCGTGGCCGTGGCCATGACCGTGACCGTGCCCGTGGCGATGACCGGCGCCCCGCAGGTGCCGCCGGAACAGCCACACCCCCACGGCGACCACCAGGAGTCCGGCGACCAGCTGCAGCGCGGTCGTGAGCTGCTCCAGCCGGACCAGGTCGGAGAGCGAGAGGAAGGTCCAGGCGACCGCGATGACCAGCACCGAGAACGTGTGCATGACCGCGACCGACACCCCCAGCCAGGCGGCGTCGCGGACCTTGCCGTCCGAGCCGACCAGGTAGGCGGCCGCGAGCGACTTGCCGTGCCCCGGGCCGACGGCGTGCGCGGCACCCGCGACGAACGCCACGGCGAACGCCGCCGGGACGAAGCCGGGCGACTGGACGAGATCGACCAGCCGGACGTCCAGGTCGGACGTCGGGAGGCCGCCGACCACCAGCGCGGCCGCCGAGAGGGTGGGGGGCACGGGGCCCGATGCAAACGGTCCCAGTTGACGTCAACGCCGTTGATCCATGGCCGGCCGGCGACCGGAAGGTAAAGAGCAGCCGAAACGTGAAACGGTTCAGCGCACGGTGCAGGACGACGGCACGGTGCCGTTCGGGCTGCCGGCGAACGCGCCGGGGGTGACCGACAGGTCGACGTCGCCGGTCTGGCCGTCGCCGCTGCTCATCACGAACTCGAGCGAGTGGCGCTCCTGCGGCTCGAACTCGAGCCCCACCCGCACCAGCCCGCGCCCGGCCAGCCGCTCGACGACCGGGTGCGCGACGCGCTGCCCGTCGATCGACAGCTCGGAGACGTCACCGCCGACCGGTGAGGTCACGTAGATGACGAGGAGCTGGTCCCCCGGCTCCACCCGCTGGTGGCGGTAGCCCTCCCCCGTGATCGACGCCGGCAGGGAGCGCGCGTCGGGCGGGGTGTCGCTGTGGAAGTCGATCGAGCCGGAGATCACCTGGCGGTCGCCGACGCAGGAGCGCGAGACCACGGTGGCGTCGTACTTGAGGTAGTACTGCATCTTCGTCGGGCCGCCGTCGTTGATGAAGATCCCGACGCCGGGGTCCTTGCTCGCCTTGTCGGAGAACTCGCCGGCGATCATGGTGCCGGCGATCTCGGCCTCGTTGTCGGCCTCGAAGCTGGCCATCCGGATCCGGCCCTCCATGACGCCCGTGACCAGTCCGCGGATCGACTCCGCCGAGTCGCCGCGCCCGGCCGCGAAGGCGTTGAAGACCGCCTTCGCGACCGCCTGCTGGTAGTCGCTGTGGATCGAGCGGTCGTTGGTGAGCCGATAGATCTGGTTCTCGACGCCCCACACCACGTTGCCGGCGTTGACCGGCAGGTAGCCCGGTACGACGACCGGGCCGGTCCCGCGCAGCAGGTAGGACACCGCGACCGGGTCCACGAAGAACATGCCGTCGAGACGCCCGCCGACGCCGCGCTCCCAGCGCTTCCGGATGATCTCGGCCGAACGCTTGAAGTCGGGCGTGAGCGTCGCGTCGACCGCGGCCAGGTTGAGGATCCGGCCGAAGATCCGCTCCTCCTCGTCGGTGAGGGTGACGACCGGCTCGCGGCTGGTCTGCGCCAGCTCGGACATGTCCATCTGCTCGACGATGTCGACCCGGCCGTCCTTCATCCGGACGAGGGAGAGGGCACCGGGCAGGCCGCCGCCGCTGCGCAGCTCGGCGTTGTTCTGCAGCACCATCAGGTAGTAGCGCGGCCGGTCGGTGCCCATCATCCGCGGGATCATCCGGGCAGCGCGGTACGTCGACCCGAGGGTCCCCCGCGCATCGGTGACCAGCGTCCGCAGCTTGTCGAACTGGGTGCGCACCGGGCCGAGGAAGTGGCTGGAGTCGACGTCCGCCAGCGTCGTCGCGGCATCGTCGAAGGCCTGCTCGCTCTGCCGTGCCGGCTCGATCATCGCGGCGATCTTCTCGACCGGGAACCGGCCGTCGTCCGGCTGGAAGGTCTCCGCGGTCACGAGGTCCGCGGCGTCGGCGATCGGCTCGAGGCCGTCGGCGCCGATGTCGTCGAGGACCGCGGCCACCGTGGCGATGCCCTCCGCGTCGTCGCCGAGCAGCGGAACCTTCTCGAAGACCCACCAGGTCGGGCCGGAGGTGTGGTCGTGCGCCGACTCCGCGGCCTCGCGGTAGTCGGCCATCGCCTCGCGGGCGCCGTCCGCGTCGGCCCGCACCAGTGCCGCCCGCATGATCGTGGCGCTGTCCCGCGCCTGCGCGAGGTCCTGGTTGGTCGCCCACACGACCCACAGCGACCAGATGATGCCGAGCAGCGCCACGACGCCGGCACCCGCGAGCACCAGCCGGCGCGGGTGCTCCTCGCGCAGCTGCCGCATCCGGCGCAGGAACCGGGAGGTGGGCGTGGAGCGGCGACGGCGGCGAACGGGCGCGTCCGGCGCCTCCGGAGCGTCGAGGGATCCGTCGGTCATCGGGACACACCCCGGGGGCGGTTCTGGTGGTCACTCACCGGATGGCGTGTGCTGTTGACTAGGATCACCTCACTTGTCCGTGGCACACGGTACCGACAGCAAGGGTTGGGTCTTGGACTTCAAGCAGTTTCTGATGGTGCTGCGCCGTCGCTGGCTCACGGTGATCCTCCTCATCGTGCTCGCGCTCGGCGTCGCGGCGGGCATCACGTTCACCCGCACGCCCATGTACGAGTCCAAGGCACAGGTGCTGCTGACGGTCGACGTCTCGAACGCGAGCGACTCGTACGCCACGTACTTCACGGTGACCCAGCGAGCGACCACGTACGCCAAGGTCGCGAACAGCACCGAGCTCGCGGAGCAGGTGATCGACCAGCTCGGCCTGAACATGACGGCCGAGAAGCTCTCGTCGCGGATCAGCGCCGAGGTCGTCGAGGCCACCTCCCTGATCGAGATCAAGATCAAGGACGAGGACCCCCGCGACGCGCAGAAGATCGCGAGCGTCTTCACCGAGCAGTACACCGACTACGTCCAGAACCTCGAGCAGCTCACCGGTGGCGAGAAGAGCGTCCAGCTCAAGCAGACCGACCAGCCGACGTACAACCGCGACAAGGTCAGCCCGACCACGCTGCTCAACTTCATCGTGGCCGGCATGATCGGCCTCCTGCTCGGCATCGGCCTCGCGGTCGCCCGCGAGCTGCTCGACCGCACGATCCGCACGGCCGACCACGTCGCCGAGCTCACCGAGTCGCCGGTCCTCGCGAGCATCGGCTTCGACGGCGACATCCGCTCCGCCCCGCTGCTCACCGACCTCGGCGGCTTCGCCGCGCGGACCGAGGCGTTCCGCCTGCTGCGGACCAACCTGCAGTTCATCGACCTCGACCACCAGCCGCGCTGCCTCGTGATCACCAGCGCCGTGCCCGGCGAGGGCAAGACCATGACGTCGACCAACCTCGCCGTCGCCCTCGCGCAGACCGGCCGCAACACGCTGATCATCGACGCCGACCTCCGCCGCCCGCGGGTGGCCACGACGCTGGGCCTCGACCCGGCCATCGGCCTGACCACCGCCCTCGTCGGCAAGACCGAGATCCACGACGCGATCCAGGTCCACGAGGCGAGCGGCCTGCACGTGCTCGCCAGCGGCGCCAAGCCGCCGAACCCGACCGAGATCCTGCAGTCGAAGATCACCCACGACCTGATCCGGCGCCTGCGGTCGTCGTACGACATGGTGATCATCGACGCCCCGCCGCTGCTGCCGGTCGCGGACGCGTCCGTCCTGGCCAAGCTCGCCGACGGCGTCATCGTCGTCGTGCGGCACGCCAAGACCACCAAGGACCAGGTCAACGAGGCGATCAACCGCCTCAACCAGGTCGGCGCCCGCCTGTACGGCGTCGTGGTCAACATGGTCGCGAAGCGGGCCGTCGGCTCGTACTACTACTACTACTACGAG
Organism: Nocardioides sp.; assembly: GCA_035539555.1. GTDB lineage: Bacteria > Actinomycetota > Actinomycetes > Propionibacteriales > Nocardioidaceae > Nocardioides. The sequence goes on from DATLIG010000098.1 coordinate 4,790, forward strand.
GAGACCGCGCCGTCGGGACGCGGCAAGAGCGGCTCCTCGGGTGGTCGCCGCCGGGCCTGATCGGACCGGATGTGGTGTCGGAACCGAGCTGTTCCCGAGAAGTTTCGAAGACGTCGCATCACTACTGATAACCCCTGCTATCTTCGCCCGGTGACGACGACCCCCGACGAGCTTCGCGAGCTCTACCTCGACCTGATGAAGCGCACCCTGACGGGCGCCCTGATGGAGGACAACGACTCGATCCTGGGCGGTGTCCGCACCGCTGGATCCCCGTCACTGAAGAAGAAGGTCGCCAACGCCGCGGGCAGCGCAGCGCAGCGGTTCGGCTTCGAGATCTCCTACAAGAAGCCCTACGACCCCGCCCTGCGCGAGACCGGTAGCGACTGGCCGTCCCGCTCGGAGTCGATGATCGGGCTCAAGCGGATGCAGAACATCCAGGACTCGATCACCGCGATCATCGAGGACGACGTCCCCGGCGACTTCATCGAGACCGGGGTGTGGCGCGGCGGCGCATGCATCTTCATGCGCGCCAACCTCAAGGCGTGGGGCGACACCAAGCGCACGGTGTGGCTGGCCGACTCGTTCCAGGGCCTGCCGGCCCCGAACGTCAAGGACTTCCCGGCCGACCAGGGCGACACCTTCTACCTCCAGACCGGACTGTCGGTCGGCGAGGCTGCGGTGCGCCACAACTTCGAGCGCTACAACCTGCTCGACGACCAGGTGAAGTTCCTCGTCGGCTGGTTCAAGGACACGCTGCCCACGGCGCCCGCCGAGAGCTACGCGCTGATCCGCCTCGACGGCGACCTCTACGAGTCGACGATCCAGGCGCTCGACGCGCTCTACCCGAAGCTGTCGGTCGGTGGCTTCTGCATCATCGACGACTACGGCACCCTGCCCGACCAGGCCGGCAAGGCGGTGCACGACTACCGCAACCAGCACGGCATCACCGACGAGATCATCGACATCGACGGCAACGGCGCCTACTGGCGCAAGTCCTGACCCGAAGGGATCGACGTGCCTGCCCTCCGCAGCACCTCCCACCTCACCAAGCGCATCCGGCAGACGCCGGGCCTGTTCCGCAACTTCCCGACGGTCTTCTGGGACCTCGGGACGCAGCGGACGCGCTTCGCCCGCGACGAGATGACCCTGCGCCTGCGCAACGGCTACCAGGTGACCATCCCGAACGCCGACGGTGCCCGCTACCCGATCTACGAGATCTTCGCCGACGACGCCTACGGCATGGCCGACCTGACGAAGGGGCTCTCCCCGGAGGCCGCCGTGCTGGACATCGGCGGCCAGGTCGGGTGCTTCGCGCTCGCGGTCGCCGGCCAGCTCCCGCAGGCGTCGGTGCACGTCTACGAGGCCTCGCCGACCAGCGCGTCGTACGCCGAGCGCAACGTGCGTGACAACGGCCTCGCCTCGCGGGTGACCGTGCACGCCGCGGCGCTCGCCGGCGAGGACGGCGAGTTCTCGCTCATCGACAACGGCGATGCCAGCGTGCTCAACGGCATCACCGCACGCGAGGGCAAGGAGGTCGTCGTCCCGGCGGTCTCCTTCGACAACGCGGTCGCCGCCGCGCGGGCCGACGGCCACCCCGTCGAGCTGGTGAAGATGGACGTCGAGGGCGCCGAGTACGACGTCGTCCTCCGCTCCTCCCCGGAGTCGTGGTCCGACGTGCGCGCCGTGGCGCTGGAGTACCACCCGGTGGCCGGCCACTCGCTCGACGAGCTGCTCGGCTTCCTGTCGCCGCTGGGGCTCACGCCGTACCACCAGGAGGACGGCAGCGAGCCGGGCCTCGGGATGGTCTGGCTCCGGCGCGGATGACCATTCGGAGACTGCGACCATGAGCCGGCTCCCGAGTCGCCTCCAGCCGCTGTGGCCCCTGGTCAAGCGGGGGCACCGCACCGGTGCGCTCGCGATCGGCGCCATGTCCCGCCACACCACCGGCCCCCTGCGGGACGGGGTGCGGGCGGGCTCGGCGACGTCGCGCGCCACCGCGGCGGCAGAGCCCGGCACGGTCACCTTCCACCCGGTCTCCCCCGCGATCACGCTCGACCGCCCGGTGCCGCCCGGTGACCCCGCGGGCCTGACCTTCCTGTCGTCGCGCACGCGAACGGACATCCCCGAGCGGTTCGTGCTCGAGCTCGCCGGCGGGCAGCTCATCAGCCGCCACGGCGCGGTGGTCACGGCCGGCGGGATCCTCGACAGCGAGACCAGCCACTACTTCGGCATCTCGTCGTGGCGCGAGCACCCCGTGTTCTGGAACCCCTGGCCCGCGAGGCCGGAGGTCGTCGACGGCACCGTGGCCGTCCTCTCCGCCCGCGGGACGGGCCACAACTTCTACCACTTCGTCACCGACGAGCTGCCGCGCATCGGGCTCCTGCAGGAGGCCTTCGGCGACGTCCGTCCCGACGTGTGGGTGCTCGACCGGCACACCGGCTACCAGAAGCAGCTCCTCGCGATGCTCGGCGTCGAGCCCGACCGGGTGCTGACGCCGGGTCCCGGCTTCCACCTGCAGGCGAAGCGGCTGCTGGTGCCCTCGCTGCCCAACGCGGTGATGGACGGGCCGCCGGAGTCGCAGCGCTGGCTGCGCGACAACCTGCCGGCCAAGGAGACGACCGGGCTCCCCGAGAAGATCTACGTCACCCGCGGTACGACGCCCAACACCCGCCGCATGGTGCAGGAGGACGCCGTCCGCGCGGCCCTCGAGCAGCGCGGCTTCGTGTGCGTCGACCCCGGCAGCCTGTCCGTGCAGGAGCAGATCGACCACTTCGCCGCGGCACGGGTGATCGTGGCGCCGCACGGCGCCGCGCTCACCAACCTCGCGTTCTGCCGCGACGGCGTGCGCGTGCTCGAGCTGTTCGCCCCCGGCTACACCGTCCACTGCTACTGGGCGATGACCGCCAACATCCCCGACTCCCGCTACCGCTACCTCGTCGCGCCGACCCCGCAGCGCACGGGCGACAACGAGCTGATGCAGGACATCGAGCTGGCGCCGGGTCCGATCATGGACGCCCTCGACCAGCTCCTCGCGTCATGACCGACCCGTCGCCGACGGCTCTCGTCACCGGCGTCACCGGCCAGGACGGCATCTACCTGGCGCGTCGCCTGCTCGCCGACGGGCTGCGCGTGGTCGGGGTCGCCCGGCCCGGCAGCGCGAGCGGGCCGCGGGTGGCGGCGTACCTCCCGGGGGTGGAGGTGCGCGAGGCCGACATCACCGACGGCGCCGCCCTGCGCGCGCTGGTGGCCGATGTCGCGCCGGAGGAGATCTACAACCTCGCCGCGCTCAGCTCCGTGGGCCGCAGCTGGCAGGAGCCCGAGCTGACCCGCCGGGTGAACCTCGACACGGTCGTCGACCTGGTCGAGGCGGCGCACGCCCTCGCGGCCGACGGCCGTCCCGTGCGCCTCTTCCAGGCGTCATCGGCCGAGGTGGTCGGCCAGGCCGCTGACAGCCCCTACGCCCGCGCCAAGGCGGACGCCGAGCGCGTGGTCGAGAAGGCCCGCGCCGAGGGCCTGCACGCGTCGTACGCACGCCTCTACGTCCACGAGAGCCCGATCCGCCCGCCGGGCTTCGTGTTCCGCAAGATCACCCGCGGCGCGGCGGCCATCGCGCTGGGCCGCAGCAGCGAGCTGACCCTCGGCACGCTCGACGTCCGGCGCGACTGGGGCCACGCGGCCGAGTACGTCGACGCGTTCGTCCGCATGCTCCGCCGCGACGAGCCCGTGGACCTGCCGCTCGGCACCGGCATCGACCACTCGCTGGCCGACCTCGTCGAGGTCGCGTTCGCCGCGGCTGGGGTCGACGATCCGTGGTCGCGGATCGTCCAGGACCCCGACCTGGTGCGGCCCGCGGACTCGAAGGTGCTGCGCGCCGACCCCGAGCCGGCCGCCGAGGCCATCGGCTGGCGCGCGACGACGTCGTTCGCCGACCTGGTCGCGCGGATGGTCGAGGTCGACCTGCTGCGCGTGCGCAGCGGGGTCGAGGACGACCCGGCCTACCTCTGAGTCCTCGCACCTGGTCGGTCTCGGGCGGCCGCGCGCTTATCCGCCCGGCTCGCAGGTGCGCCGATTGGGCACAAACCGCAGGAACATCGCCCGGAAAGCTGGGGTTCGTGCCCAATCGAGGGGGTCAGGCCACGCCTCGCCGCGGCTGCAAGCCGGCCGCGCGCCCCAGCCCACCGCCGGGCCCTCTCGTCGCTGCCGCTTGAGAGCCCAGCCACCCGCCCAGCCGCAGCCCGCACCGGCGGACCGACGGAATCAGCAGGTCAGCCCACCGTCGACCACCAGCACCTGGCCGGTGACGAAGCGGTTCTCGGCCGACACCAGGAACAGCGCCGCCCGGGACACGTCCTCGGCGTCGCCCAGCCGGCCCATCGGCGTGCGTCGCTCGATCTGGACCAGCTGCGCCTCGTCGAGCCCGTGGCTCATCTCGGTGCGCAGGTAGCCCGGCGCGATCGAGTTGACCGTGATGCCGCGTGAGCCGAGCTCGCGGGCCAGCGCGCGGGTCATGCCGTCGAGGGCGGCCTTCGTGGCGCCGTACACGGACAGGCCGCGGTAGCCGGAGATGCCGACCACCGAGGAGATGTTGACGATGCTGCCGCTGCGCTGGCGCAGCATCACCCGGCTGGCTGCTCGCGTGACGTAGGCGGTGCCCTTGATGTTGAGGTCGACGACCGTGTCGATGTCGTCGTCGTTGAAGAGGCCGATCACGCCCTCCCGGGCGACACCCGCGTTGTTGATGAGCGCGTCGATGCGGCCGAAGCGCTCCACCGCGCCCTTGACGTACGACGTCGCGTCGGCCTCCTTGGAGACGTCGGCGGTCGCGAACCAGAAGCGGTCGGGGTGCTCGCGCTCCCACTCGTCGACCTTGGCGCTGCGCGAGCGCGCGCAGGTCGCGACGGCGTAGCCCTCGCGCAGGAAGACGTCGATCATCCCCGCGCCGAGGCCCTTGCTGCCGCCGGTGATGAGTGCCACCGGAGTTGCGGTCATCCTTCGATCCTCCTGATCGTCTTGCCGCCCTTGGTCTCGAGGGCGGCAACGAACGTGATGCTGCGCGGGTGCCAGGCCCGCGGCAGGTCCTCGACGGCGGCCCGGACGGCCGCCTTGAGCTCGTCGTGGTCGGCGTCGTCCGCCGCCACGATCTCGGCGGCGACGATGGCGCCGGTGAGCCTGTTGGCGCGACCGAAGACGCGCGCCGCCTCGACCCCGGTCACCGCGGTGATCCGGTTCTCGACGGGCAGCGGGTGCACCTTCACCCCGCCGACGTTGATGACCTCGGAGTCCCGGCCACGGAACTCGATCCGGTCGCCGACCACCTCGACGAGGTCGCCGGTGGCGCGCCAGCCGTCCTCGGAGGCGACGTCCGGCTCGCCGACGTACCCGAGCATGCCGACGCCGGAGCGCACCCACAGCTGGCCGTCGACGACCTTCAGGGTGCCGTCGGGGTTGGCGTCGGAGTGCAGCCGGTCGGCGCTGATGCCGGGCCGGCCGTCGGTCACCGAGGCGACCGAGCCGAGCTCGGTCGAGGCGTAGACCTGCGAGACGCGAGCGGTCGGGAAGGCGGAGCGGACGGCGGAGAGCAGGTCCGGCGGGACGGCCTCGCCGCCGAGGGTCACCTGCTGCAGCGGCGGCAGGTCGACACCGCGGGAGCGAGCCTCGGCGAGCAGGAAGCGCCAGTACGTCGGCGTCGCGCTCACGCAGTCGACGCCCGGGTCGAGCAGCGCGGCGAGCCCGTCACGCGGTTGGCGCGGGAAGGGGGCCACCAGCGTGGCACCCGTACCCAGGACGTGCATGAGCACCTGGACGCCGGACATCTGGTGCGGGCCGTAGGCGAGCAGCCACCGCTGGCCGGGGCGCTGCCGGGCCTCGGCGACGGTGCCCGACAGCACGCGCCAGTCGTGGCGGGCGGCCTTCGGCGCGCCGGTCGTGCCGGTGGTCCGGATGAGCAGCGGCTGGCGCTCGGCCGCGGCCGGCGGCTCCCCGGCGTGCGCCAGCAGCACATCGGGGTCCACGACGACGTCGCCGAGATCGGTACGACGCGACACCACCACGTCGTGGCCGAGCTGGGCAGCGTGCTCGCGGAACTCCGCGGCATCGGTGTCCGGCTGGTACTGGCAGGGCTCGGCCCCCGCGAGGGCGGCACCGGCCAGCAGCGGGACCAGCCGCGCGGCGTCCTCCTCCACGACGGCGAAGCGGGTGATGCCGCGCTCCACGAGGGCCGCGGCCACGTTGCGGGCCGCAGCGAGGACCTCTGCATAGGTCCACGAGCCCCGGTGCGTCACCACGGCCGGGGAGCTGGGCTCCCCCGCCGCGGCGCGCTCGAGGAGCTCGATCATGCGGTCGCGGCGGCCTCGTAGAACGCGAGGACCTCGCCGACGGTCTCGGGCATCTCCTCGCCCGCGGAGAACGGGTCGGTGCCGAACTCGTCCTCGAGCATCGCCGAGAGCTCGGCGGCCTCGAGCGAGTCGAGCTCGAGCCCACCGCCGTAGAGGTCGGTGTCGCCGGGCAGCTCGGGGTCGAACGCCTTCTTGGCTCCGGTGAGGAACGTGGCGATCACTCCACGCACACGGTCTGCGGTCACGTCTGGGGTCCTTCCGATCAGGGCTTGGCTGCGCCAAGGATGCCGTAGCCGAAGGTGCCGTCGTTCCACAGCCCTTCGAGGATGTCGCACGAGCGGACGAACTCGTCCCGTGCCTGCTCGCCGATGAGCTCCACGACCTGCTGCTCGTGGGTCGCGCAGTTGCTGCGCCACGCCTCGAAGGTCGGGAGCGTCTCGTCGGAGATGTCGGTCGCGTCGCTCACCTGGAGGCCGAGCTCCTCGAGCCAGCCGGTGTAGTCCGACAGCGGCAGCATGTGGGCGTCGCCGAAGGCGGCCCGCAGCACTGCGAAGTCGTCGCGCCGGGCCCGCACCTCGAGGAACGGGATCCGACGCCGGTTGATGATGTCGCACAGGACGAGGCGTCCACCGGGGGCGAGGACCCGCGCGGCCTCGGACAGCAGCGCCCGCCGGTCGCGCATCAGGTGCGAGGACTCGAGCGCCCAGACGACGTCGAACGAGCCGTCGGGCAGGCCGTTGTCGGTGCCGTCGCGCTGCTCGAAGGTCGCGCCGGGGAGGCCGCGGCTCGCGGCCAGCTCGGTGGCGGCTGCCACGCCGGCGCCGCTCGTCGTGATGCCGAGCACCCGGGCGTCGTACTCCTCGACCAGGTCGCAGGCCTGACGGCCGGTGCCGCAGCCGACGTCGAGGACGCGGTCACCCGCGCCGATCCCCGCGCGCTGCAGCATCTGCGCGGTCAGCGCGGCGGTCGCCTGCTCGAGCGGCGTCGTCGGGGTCGCGAAGTATCCGTAGTGGAACTCCTCGCCCATGATCAGGCGCCACGCCTCGTGGACGCGGTCGTAGTGCTTCTCGGGCTCGTGGCTGGCGCCATCGAGATCGGTCGTGCTCAAGGTTGGGGGACCCTTCTGAGATCAATCCGAACGTCGTCTGCGCGTCGACCGCTACAGTCGCGCCCATCCAACCACCTCAACGGGGGATGCGATGCGACAACTGATCTGCCTGCTGATGGTTATGCTCCCCGGCACCCTCAAACGGCTCGTGGCCTCCCGCCTTCTCGGCTGGGAGATCCACCCCACCGCCCACCTCGGGCGCAGCCTGGTGATCGTCGACCGCCTGGTCATGGGCCCGCAGGCCAGCATCGGGCCGGGCAACACGATCCGCCACCTGTCCGAGCTGCGGATGGGCGAGGGCGCGACGATCTCGTCGCGCAACTGGATCGTCGGCGTGCCCAAGGCCGCTCCGGTCTACCCGAAGCACCCGCACCGCGATCCGTCGCTGGTGATGGACGACTTCGCGCTGATCACCGTCGGGCACAACATCGACGTCACGGACCGGGTGACGCTCGGCAAGCAGGCGGCGGTCGCCGGCTTCGGGTCGCAGATCCTCACCCACAACCTCAACCTGGTGACCGACCTGTTCCAGCCGGGGAAGGTGACGATCGGCGACTACGGCGTGCTGATGTCCGGCTGCACGATGCAGAACAACACCGCGATCCCCAACCGGTCGGTCGTCTCCGCCGGCTCCGTCGTGGTGACCAAGCTGAAGGACGAGCTCACGCTGTACCGCGGCAACCCGGCCGAGGCGGTGCGGACGCTGCCCGAGACCCTCAAGTTCTTCCACCGGCAGGGCCGCCAGCAGCAGGTCGAGGAACAGATGGCCGAATGGGCCAACGGGTCCTGACGCCGCCATGGGATCGCCGGACACGCCCTGACCGTCGCCTATAGGCTCTGCGCCCATGAAGCGCGCGCTGATCACCGGCATCACCGGACAGGACGGGTCCTACCTCGCCGAGCTCCTGCTCGAGAAGGGCTACGAGGTCCACGGCCTGGTCCGGCGCCACTCGACGCTCAACCGCTCACGCATCGACCACCTGGGCGGCACCGAGCACCTGCACCTGCACTACGGCGACCTCACCGACGGCGTCAGCCTGGTCAACCTGGTGCACGCGATCGAGCCCCACGAGGTCTACAACCTCGGCGCGCAGAGCCACGTGAAGGTCTCCTTCGAGCTGCCGGAGTACACCGCCAACACCGACGCGGTCGGCACGCTGCGCCTGCTGGAGGCGATTCGCGCCGCCGGCATCGACTGCCGCTTCTACCAGGCCTCCACCTCGGAGATGTTCGGCGCGACGCCGCCGCCGCAGGACGAGGCCACGGTGTTCTACCCGCGCTCGCCGTACGGCGCCGCGAAGCTCTACTCGCACTGGGTGACGGTCAACTACCGCGAGGCCTACGACCTGTTCGCCGTCTCCGGCATCCTGTTCAACCACGAGTCCCCGCGCCGCGGCGAGTCCTTCGTGACCCGGAAGATCACGCTCGGTGTCGCCTCGATCAAGCTCGGCATCACCGACCACCTGACCCTCGGCAACCTCGACGCCGTCCGCGACTGGGGCTACGCCAAGGAGTACGTCGAGGGCATGTGGCGGATGCTGCAGCACGACGAGCCCCAGGACTACGTCCTCGCGACCGGCATCGGTACGACGGTCCGTGAGTTCGCCGAGTACGCCTTCAGCCACGCCGGCCTCAACTGGGAGGACCACGTCCGCTACAACCAGGCCTACGAGCGTCCGACCGAGGTCGACGCCCTCATCGGCGACGCGTCCAAGGCGCGCGAGGTCCTCGGCTGGAAGCCGTCGACCGACGCGAAGGGCCTCGCCGAGCTGATGGTCGACGCCGACATCGAGCAGCTCGGACGCCTCGTCGCGCACAAGCAGGAGGGCTGACGCCGGGCTCTGGCCCGGGCACGCGATGAAGATCCTCATCGACGCGATGGCCGCGGAGTTCGGTGGCATCCGGACCCTCGTCGACGCCGTCCTGCTGCAGTGGCACGACGTCTACCCCGACGACGAGCTCCATGTCGCCGTGCCGGCCGACTCGACGATCGGCGCCGGGACCCCGCACACCCTGCACAAGCTCCCCGTCCCGCGCCCGTACGTCGTGGGCCGGCCGTGGGCGCAGACCACCCGGATGCGCTCGCTCGCCCGCCGCCTGCAGCCCGACGCGGTGCTGGCGACGGCGCCCACCACCTCCGTGCTCTCGTTGGGCAGGGCCCGGCTGGCGACGATCATCCTCGACCTGCGCCACGAGCTGCGCCCCGAGCAGTTCAGTCGCGGGCGCCGTCTGATCCGGGCCGTGTCCTACGGCCGGACCTACCAGATGGCCGACTCGTTCATCGCGATCTCACAGCGCAGCCTCGATGACCTGCACCGGCTGCACCCGTCGACGGCCCGCAAGCCCGCGGTCGTCGCGCACCTCGGTGCCGACCACGTCCGGGCCTGGCCGCAGCCGGACCGCACCGGGCCCGCCGTGTCCTTCGCCCACCACAGCAACAAGAACCCCGACCTGCTGCTCGACGCCTGGGCCGAGCTGGTCGCCCGCGGCGCGACGGCCCCGGAGCTGCTCGTGCTCGGCGTCGGCGGCGCCCGCAAGCCCGCCCTGCAGGCCGCGATCGACGAGCGCGGCATCGCCGACGTCGTGCGACTCGCACCGTTCCTGCCGGACGAGGAGTTCCAGCAGGTCATCGCCGCCGCCCGGATGATCGTCTTCCCCAGCGACTTCGAGGGCTTCGGCCTGCCGACCGTCGAGGGGATGGCGCTCGGCAAGCCGGTCGTGATCGGCCCCGAGCCGGCCTGCCTGGAGGTGGCCGGCGGTCACGCGACGGTGATGGCCGACTGGACGCCGGCCGCGCTCGCCGAGGCCGTGCTGCAGGCGGAGTCGACCGACGACGAGGCGCTCGCCGCTGCTCGTGCGTGGGCGGACACCTTCACGTGGGAGCGCACCATCCGTCGTACCCGGAGCGCGCTGGCGGGCTGAGCCCTCAGGCCGGCTGGTAGCCCAGCAGCTCCACCAGGCCGGGAGCGACGTCCTCCAGCGCGGCGTGGTGCCGCGGCTCGAAGACCTCCTGGTAGCGCGAGGCCCGCTTGCGGTAGTGCGACTCGCTGTCGGCGCTGCGCTGCTCGAGGTCCTTGGCGCGCAGCGCGTCCCTCGAGGTCTCCGCGAGCACGGTCGCGAGGTCCGCCTCGGACAGCTCGACGCGGCAGTGGGCCAGCATCGCGCGCACCGAGCCCTCGGCGTCGGCGCGGACGTCCTCGAGCCGGAAGCGCGCCACCTCGGGGTCGTCGACCCCGGCCCACGAGGCCATCGCAGCGAAGTGCTCGCCACTCAGCGAGATGATCGTCATCATCGCGTCGCCCATCGACATCTGCTTCATCTCCTCGCGGAGCCGCTCGGCCTCCTCGAGGTGCGTCGGGCGGTGCGTCTCGACGGCCGACCAGTAGCCGGAGACCACGAGGTCGCGCGGGTCGCGGCCGAGGTACACGAGCCGGTGCGCGTGGCGCTTCGGCAGGGCGACGTACTCCTGGTAGCTGCCGTAGAAGCCGGGGACGAAGGTGCCGGCCGGGAAGCCGTTGCGCGGCGGGGTCAGCTGGTAGTCCAGCTGCGGCAGGGTGATCGTGCCGGCAGCGCCGCGCACGAGCGGGTGGTCGAAGAGCGCCTTGATCCACTGGCTGCCGGCCTTCTGCGGACCTGCGGCGATGATCGTCCCCGGGTCCGGGACGGCGTGGCGCGCCGTCAGGGCCCGGCCGCGCGCCCGCGCGGCGACGTGGACCGCGCGCTTGGCCGTGTTGCGCGCCGGGGGCCAGTTGAGGGTGCGGGTTGCCCATTCGCGGGCGTCGAAGCTGGACACGTGCTCTGCTCTCTCGATTCGGGGTACGACGGGACGGCGGCTCAGCCGAACATGCCGCCGCGACCCATGCGGGACGTCACGGCGTTCACGGCCCTCGGGAACCGCTCCTTGAACTTGCCGAACTCCTCCGGCATCGACATCCGGGCGCTCTTCGCGGCGTCGACGGACAGCTCCTTGGCGAGGGTCTTCCACGCACTGCGCCGCCAGGCCGTCCACGCGGCGGCCTCCGCGGCCACGAACGGCGACGGCGGCCGGTGGCCGCTGCGGGCCTGGACCCGCCACGCGCGCCGCAACCGGCGCGGGATCCGGCGGCCCTCGGTGTCGTTCCAGTACCGGTACGCCGGCGCGCTGGGGAGTCGGTCCTCGTGACGCATCACGTCGGCGGCGTACTCCTTGCACAGCTGGTCGACCGCGGCACTCTCCGTGCGCATGTGCGCCGTCGACATGTCGAACCGCGTCGAGAGCTCCTGCGGCCGGCTGGTGTCGAACGCGTGGAAGTGGAACAGGCGCAGCCGGTCCTCGGTGCCGACGATGTGGAAGCCGTCGGCGTCGAGGCCGAGCGGGCGCTCGTGCAGGTTGACGACGCCGACGTTGTAGCCGTGGTGCCGCAGGCTGCGGGCCTCGAAGAGGTCGGAGCCCATGTCCATCCACTTCTGGTCGACGAACAGGCCGTTGAGGTAGTCGAAGAGGCAGTCCCACTGCAGCCGGGCCCACCACCAGTCGAGAGCGGGGATCGCGCGGCGGTCGAACCCGCAGAAGCCCAGGTTGAACACGCCGACCTGGAGCAGGTGGCCCTCGGTGACGGGCGCCTCGGGCGGGATCGGGTGGAGGAAGTGCGGGGTCAGCAGGACGCCGCCGGTGCTCGCCGCGAGCTCGCCGGGGAGCTCCTCCATGGGCGAGGTGAGGTAGGTGTCGGGATCGAGGTAGAAGACCTGCTCGCTGTCCTCCAGGAGCCGCTTGAAGAACAGCGGCTTGATGGCGGTGGCGAACTCGACGAGGTCGTAGTACGTGGTCATCGCCAGCACGTCGTCGAGCGGCAGGCCGAGGAAGTCGGTGCCGACGATCCGGACCCCGGGGAGGTCCGGGAAGTCGGGCAGGTCGTGGTCGTCGGCGCTCTGCGCGTCGATGAGCAGGACGACCAGCTCGCCGCGGTCGTGGCGGACCAGGCTGTCGGCCAGCGCCAGCGCCTTCGGCAGGTAGTTGGTGGCAAGGATCGTGCAGTACGTCGGACCGGTCACGCCGGGGGACCTCCGTGGGGG
>DATLIG010000099.1:0-19068 GCA_035539555.1 Nocardioides sp.
GCCGCGACCGCGCGGGCCTGGACGTTGGGCGCGGACTCCTCGCCCAACGCCGGTGCGCAGTTCTACACGAAGGCCAAGCTGGCCGACGCCCGTCTCTACGGCCGAGCGCTCAGCGCCGACGAGGTCAAGGCGCTCGACATCGCCGCGATCGGCGAGCACCCGGACGCCGGCGTCGCGCTGACCTCGTCCGTCCCGGCCGCCGGCGACCACCTGTCGCACCCGGTCGAGCTCGAGGTCGCCATCGCCAACGAGGACAACGCCACCGGCTGGACCTACCGTCTCGACGGCGAGCCGGTCGCCCCGGGCCAGCAGGTCGGTCCCGGCCTCGCCGCCGGCGACCACGTCCTCGCGATCACCGCGACCGACGTCTTCGGCAAGGCGATCGACTTCGAGGTCCCGTTCACCTCCGACGCCATCCCGACCGGCGGCGGCACCGACCAGGGCGAGGGCAAGGGCGTCGTCCAGCTCTCCGCCATCGCGACCAGTCCCGACGGCAGCGACGTGACCACCACCTTCCGTGAGGCCACGGCGACCGTCGCGCAGGGCGGGGTGCAGGGCGTGGTGACGGCTCCGCCGACCACCCTGGAGTTCGAGTACGCCGACGGCGAGACCCTCGCCGGCCGGCAGACGCCCGACGACGACGTGACCACGAAGAGCCCGTCCAGCGGCGACCTCCCGTTCCAGCGGTACGACGTCGAGGTCGGCCCCGCCGTCACCGGTCAGCAGGTCGTCTGGAAGGGCGTCGTCGACCCGGAGCGTGCCGTCAGCCTGCGGGCGTGGAGCACGGCGACCTCGTCGTGGGTCGAGCTCGCCACCGCCCGCGGCGTGGTCGACGGCGACACCGTCCTCAACGGCGTCATCCGGTCCCCGATGGTCGACGGCGGCACCGTGCACCTGCTGGTGCTCGGCACCGACCCGTTCGCCGACGACCTCGCCCCGCGCGACGCCTCGGCGGCCACGGACAAGGACCACTTCGAGGACCCGGCCGACTACGACTTCTCCCTGGCCCACTTCACCGACACGCAGTACCTCGCCGAGGGTGCCGCTGGTGGCACCTACGACGACTGGGACGGCACCGCCGAGCCCAGTGACGTGATGCAGGAGGAGGAGCGCGCGATCTGGGCGGCGGCGTACAACGCCAGCACGGGCTGGATCAAGGACAACGCCGCTTCCCGCAAGATCGCCTACGCCGGCCACACGGGCGACATCATCGAGAACGACTACTACGACCCGCTGGCGACCAACGCCACCGGTGGACTGCTCTACCCGGGCCTCGACGCGCAGGTGACGCGGGAGTTCGAGTTCACCTCGGGTGCCCAGGCCACGCTCGATGACGCCGGCATCGTCAACCAGGTGATCGCGGGCAACCACGACAACCAGCTCGGGCAGGAGACCGGTCCGTCGTCGCGGTTCAACACGTACTACGGCCCCAACCGCTACTACGACGCCTCGACGTCGTGGCCGGCCGGGGCGTCGTACCACGCCTGGGACGAGACGACCGACAGCGCCGGCAACACGGCGACGCCGGGCCGGGACAACCAGAACAACTACGTCCTGTTCTCGGCCGGCGGCCTCGACTTCGTCGCGGTCGGCCTGTCCTACGGCGTCACGCAGGCCGAGGCCGACTGGGCCGACGGGGTGTTCAAGCGCTACCCGGACCGCAACGGCATCCTGCTGACGCACGCCTACATCGCGCCGTCGACGGCCGCGGACGGGCGCGGCGCGTCCTTCTCCGGCGACGGCTCGAAGCTGTACGACGAGGTCGTCACCGCCAACCCGAACGTGTTCCTCATCCTCGCCGGCCACGAGCACGGCGTCGGGACGAACCTGAAGACCGGGGTGGGCGCGAGTGTCCACCACAACGTCGTGGAGCTGCTGGCGGACTACCAGTTCTACACCGTCCCCGCCTCCGAGCTGTGGCCCGAGAAGGTGGACGGCGCCGGCAACATCGACCTCGACGGCGACGGCGTGAGCGACCACAAGGCGACCGACCAGCTGCAGTTCGGGGCCAGCTGGCTCCGGTTGCTGCAGTTCGACGTCGACCGTGCGGAGGTCAGCATCGACACCTACTCGCCGCACTTCGACGACTTCGGCGCGACCGAGTACGACACCCGCAAGCGCTACAACGGAGCCGAGGACAACCTGACGCTGCCGGTCGACCTGACCACCCGCACGACGTCGTTCTCGACCGACGGGCTCACCGTCGTCACGCCGACCGACACCGTCATCGGCGAGGACACCGCCCGCTCGGGCTGGCCGGCGAGCGTCGAGTGGGCAGGTCTCGCGGAGGGCCAGGTCTACGCCTGGACCGCGGAGAGCCGCACGACGAACGGTGAGCAGGTCGGCTCGATCCGCCAGTTCGGCACGGTGTTCCGGGCCACCGCGGCCGGTACCGACACGACCGCGCCGACGATCGAGCTGCCGGCGGTGACCGAGCTGACGGTGGGCGACGCGTTCGACCCGCTGGCGGGCGTCACCGCGACCGACGACACCGACGGCGACGTCACCGACCGGATCCAGGTGGTCGGCTCGGTCGACACGTCGAAGGCCGGCAGCTACGCGCTGACCTACGTCGTCGCCGACACCAACGGCAACCAGGTGGTCGCGCCGCGCGTCGTGACGGTGGTGGCGCCGGTCGACGACCGGACGGTCACCACGGTCGCGGTCAGCGACGTGACGGTCGACTTCGGCAAGGCGCTGAAGCTGCGGGCGGCGGTCTCGCCCTCGTCGGCCAGGGGCACGGTGCGCTTCCTCAACGGCGAGGAGGTGCTCTGCGAGGCCACGGTGGTCCGCGGCACCGCGAGCTGCACGGTGCGGACCCTCCCGCCGCCGGGCTCCTACGTCATCACGACGCTGTACGACGGCGACGCGGCCCACCGGCCCTCGCAGAAGTCGTTCGTGCTGACCGTCCGGCCGAAGGCCAAGGCCGATCCGCGCCTCACCGCCCGGGCGGTGACCACGGTGGTGGCGCGCGGCAAGCCGGCCGTGCTCCGCGCGAGCGTGGCGGCGGGGGCGAAGGGCAAGGTGACCTTCACCAGCGGCGGGCGCACGCTGTGCGTCGCGGCGATCCGCTCGGGGACGGCGACCTGCACCACGTCGCGGACGCTGAGGGTCGGGACCTACCGGGTGCGGGCGGCGTACGCGGGCAGTGCGGCGTACCTCCCGGACACGGCCGTGTTCAGCTTCCGGAAGCGGGCCTGACCTGCGCGAATGACGATCGCCGGGCGGTGGAGCGACGGTCTCCGCCGCCCGGCGTTCTCATATCGTGGACATCGGTCTCGCGATGTGGAACGCCGAATGGGTCTGCGGGGCAAACCCGCCTAGTCTCTTCCCCATGTCGACGACCCTGCTGCTGACCAAGCGGCGCGCGGTGGACAACTGCCGCGTCAGCTCGGCGCTGTGTCGACCCTGCTGACGGGTCTCTGAACCGGCTCTGCCGATCCCCGTCGCCCCTGGCGCTCCTGCGCCCCGGACTCCTCCGTCCTGTGCGCCGTCGCGCTGCCCAGCAGCACCGCTCGTATCCGCACCGCCGCCATCAACCGCGCAATCCCAGTAAGGAAGACCATGAGCCGCGAGAACTCGCTCGTCTCCGTCCAGTGGGTCGAGGACAACCTCGACAACCCGAAGGTCGTCGTCATCGAGGTCGACGAGGACACCTCGGCCTACGACAAGGGCCACATCAAGAACGCGATCAAGCTCGACTGGACCACCGACCTGCAGGACCAGGTCCGTCGTGACTTCGTCAACAAGGCCCAGTTCGAGGCGCTCCTGTCCGAGCGCGGCGTCGCCAACGACGACACCGTCGTCCTCTACGGCGGCAACAACAACTGGTTCGCCGCGTACGCGTACTGGTACTTCAAGCTCTACGGCCACCAGGACGTCAAGCTCATGGACGGCGGCCGCAAGAAGTGGGAGCTGGACAGCCGCGAGCTGACCGACGAGGCGCCGCAGCGTGCCGCGACGTCGTACACGGCGCAGGAGCAGGACCGCTCCATCCGTGCCTTCCGTGACGAGGTCGTCGCCGCCATCGGCACCCAGAACCTCGTCGACGTGCGCAGCCCCGACGAGTACGCCGGCCGCCTCCTCGCCCCGGCCCACCTCCCGCAGGAGCAGTCGCAGCGCGCCGGCCACATCCCGACCTCGGTCAACGTCCCGTGGAGCAAGAACGCCAACGACGACGGCACCTTCAAGTCGGACGACGAGCTGACCGCCCTCTACGACGAGGTCGGCTTCGACGAGGCCAAGGACACCATCGCCCTGTGCCGCATCGGTGAGCGCTCCTCGCTCACCTGGTTCGTGCTGCAGGAGATCCTCGGCAAGAAGAACGTCAAGAACTACGACGGCTCGTGGACCGAGTACGGCTCCCTCGTCGGCGTTCCGATCGCGCTCGGCGACGAGCCCGGTGACGCCTGATGTGCGGCGCGACGGTCGGTGGCCTCTCCACTGAGGGCATCAACGTGACCAAGGAGGCCGTGATCCAGGGCCAGGTCGTGCGCGGCTCCGGCGACGACGCGACGCCGGTCTCCGGCGCCTACGTCCGCCTGCTCGACGCGACCGGCGAGTTCACCGCCGAGGTCCCCACCTCGGCCACGGGCCACTTCCGCTTCTTCGCGGGCGACGGCCAGTGGACGCTGCGGACGCTCGCTCCCAAGGCCGACCCGGTCGACCGCGCCGTCCAGGCGCAGACCGGCTCGGTCGCCGAGGTCCTCATCTCCATCTGAGACCTGTGATGTACGACGACGGCGGCTCCCGGAATCCGGGGGCCGCCGTCGGCGTTGGAGGACAGTTGTGAACCCCGGGCTCGTCATCCTCGTCCTGGCCGTCGTCGTGGCGGCCGGCTTCGGGCTGTACCGCCGTCGTGTCGACGGCGTCTTCACGACCGCCCCGGTGGTCGAGGAGGTCGCGCAGCGATCCCCGGTGGTCGAGGAGGCCATCGGCCGACCCGATGCGGGAACGTTCCACGTGGGAGCGTCACGAGACCCGGCGCCCGCGACCACGTGGTCGGCCGTGACGGCCTCCCTCCCCGACGCCGAGCTGGGGGAGCGGGCGACGCTGGTCCAGTTCTCCAGCGCGTTCTGCGCCCCCTGCCGCACCACGCGCGTGGTGCTCGCCGACGTCGCCGAGCAGTACGACGGCGTGGCGCACGTCGAGATCGACGCCGAGGAGCACCTCGAGCTGGTCCGGGAGCTGGACGTGCGTCGTACCCCCACCACGCTGGTGCTCGACCGCACCGGCCACGAGATCACCCGCGCGGCCGGTGCGCCGCGACGCGAGCAGGTGCTCGCGGCCCTTCCCCTCCACCAGGAGTCCTGATGAGCGACGCAACGACGGGCATCGACCCGCGCGGCCCGCGGTTCACGGCCGCGGTCACCTTCGTGGTCTTCGCCGTCGCGCTGCTGCTGTCGGACGCCGAGCCCGCCATCGCCGCCGTGGTGACCGGCGTCCAGGCCGTGCTCTTCGCGATCGGTGCCGGCCTGGGCGTCCAGAAGACCCCGACCGGCCTGTTCTTCCGCGCGGTCGTCCGGCCGCGGCTGACCCCGCCGGACCACCTCGAGGACCCCGCCCCGCCGCGCTTCGCCCAGGCCGTCGGGCTGGTCTTCGCCGTGGTCGCCACGGTCGGCTTCGCCACCGGCGCCGTCCTGCTCGGCCAGGTCTTCGCCGGCCTCGCGATCGTCGCGGCCTTCCTGAACGCCGTCTTCGCGTTCTGCCTCGGCTGCGAGATGTACCTGCTCGGCCTGCGCCTGCGGCCGGCCCGCGCCTGAGGGCGACGCGACTCCCGGTAGCCCGCGCCGAACCCACCGGCTCGGTGGGTGGCCGGTTGCGTGGTCGGTCTCGGGCGGCCGCGCGCTTGTCCGTCCGGCACCCGCCGTCAAGGAGCTCGCTTCGCTCGCCCGCTGCGCGGCGGCCTTCGGGCTAGGGAGTCTCCAGCAGCACGGTGAACGGGCCGTCGTTGACCGACGCCACCTCCATCATCGCGCCGAAGACGCCGCGCTCGACGTGGGTGCCGGCCTCCTCGAGGGCCGCGCACACGGCGTCGTAGAGCGGCTCACTGACGGGGCCGGGGGCGGCGGCGGTCCAGCTCGGGCGGCGTCCCTTGCGTGCCTCGCCGTACAGCGTGAACTGGGAGACGACCAGGACGGGTGCGTCCTCCTCGGCCACCGAGCGCTCGTCGCGCAGGATCCGCAGGTCGCGGATCTTGCGTGCCATCCAGGCGACCTCGGCCGCCCCGTCGTCGTGGGTGACGCCGAGGTAGACGAGCAGGCCGGGGGTGGTGAGGGCGCCGACGACGGCGCCCTCGACGACCACCGATGCCGACGTGACACGTTGCAGGACGGCGCGCATGCGCCCATCCTGCCGGGGTGGGATCAGCCCGCGGCGGCGAGGCCCCCGGGATTCGGCCCGTTGCCCGGGCCGTTGCCGGTCCCGTCGTCGACGGGAAGCTGCTCGACGGCCGGCGCGGCGGCCGGGGCCGCGAGGGTCCCGGGCTTGCGGGCGTAGGCCTCCAGCACGATCCGCGGCGCCCAGCCGCGGTCGATGAGGCGGTCCGTCGTACGACCGACGGCGCCAGCGGCGCGAGGTGGTACGCCGAGCGAGGCCAGGTAGGCGCCGGAGTTCAGCGAGTAGCGGGCGCGCGGGATGACCTCGACGTCGACGAAGCCGACGGCGCGCAGAGCGGCCGTCATGCTCTGGGCCGTGTGCAGGTGCCAGTGGTGCGGGGCGATCCGGCGGTCGACCCAGCGCGACATCCGGCCGCGGGCGGCGGCACTCACGCGGAGCGCGGCGCTGTCGACCTTCGAGCGGCGCGGCGTCTGCAGGAACAGGGTGCCGCCGGGCTTGAGCAGGTCGAACGAGCTCCGCAGCAGCGCCTCCGGGTCGGCCACGTGCGCGAGGACGCACCACATGGTGACGGCGTCCTGGGCCGGTACGTCGAGGACGGACAGGTCCCCGAGGTCGACCTCGACGTGGTGGGACTGGGCGGCCAGCACGACGTTGGCCTCCATCAGGTCGTTGCCGCGCACCTGGTAGCCGCGCGTGCTGGCGACCGCGAGGAACTGCCCGTCGCCGGTGCCGATGTCGTAGAGCAGGCGCCCCTGTGGGCCGCCCTCGAGGCGGGCGCCGAGCTCGTCGAGCACCTCGACCTGGGCGGCCTCGGCAGCGTGGTCGCGCTTGCTCGCGACCCACGCGGCACGCTCCTCGACACTGATCGCGTCGAGGCCGACCGTGTCCGGCAGGACGAGGTCGGCGCGGTCGGACCAGCCGACCAGGCCGCAACCGCGGCACCGGAAGTTGCTCCGTCCGGTGCGGTGGGAGGGTCGGTAGTTCTTCAGCCGTGGCGAACCACAGGCCGGACAAGCGGTGACGGACATCGCCGAGGGAGCCTCCGGACCACCGCGGCGTAGGAGGGGGGTGCACGGTGGTGTGAGCACACCCTAAGCGCGTTGCCGCCCTGTTGGTGACGGGTCCCGAAAATTTGGTGTTGCGTCTAGGGCGCGTCTCTCAAGTCGGCGCCGTCGCGCAGGAGGCGGGGACTTGGGAGACACGCCCTAGTAGACGAGCGCCTGGACGCCCTCGCCGAGGGCCTCCTCGACGAAGACGGGCGCTCCCGCGATCCGGGTCCCCGGCAGGAGGTCGTCGACGCCGAGCGAGCGGCGGGCGGCGCACTGGGCACAGACCGTCACCGAGCCGCTGGCCAGGACCGTGTCGAGGAGGTCGGACACGGGGGTGGCGAGCGGGAGGTCCAGCTCCGCGGCCCGCCCGGGGACGGCCAGCCAGGCGGCCTCACCGGTCAGCCACAGCGACACCGGTACGCCCGAGGCGGCGGCGGTCGCGGCCACCGTGAACCCCTGGTTGCAGCGCTCCGGCTCGTCGGTGCCGCAGGTGACCTTGACGACGAGTGAGCGTGCCATGGGAAGCAGCGTAGGTCGTGTCGGGGCGACACGACCTAGAATGGCCGGTCGTGGCCTTCGAACTCCCCGACAACCTGCACCCCAACTGCGGCCCCATCGCCTGGATGCTCGGCACGTGGCGCGGCAACGGCCATGGCGACTACCCGACGATCGAGTCGTTCCAGTTCGGGCAGGAGCTGATCTTCACCCACGACGGCCGCCCGTTCTTCCACTACATGGCGCGCGCCTGGATCATCGACGAGAACGGCGAGAAGGTCCGCGACGCCGCGATCGAGACCGGCTTCATCCGCGCGGTCGGCGAGGGCCGCTTCGAGATCCTGCTGACCCACAACACGGGCATCGCGGAGATCTGGGAGGGCGAGGCCGACAACGGGAAGTTCGAGTGGACGACCGACGCGGTCGCCCGCACCGAGACCGCCAAGGAGTACGTCGCCGGCAAGCGCCTCTACGGCAACGTCGAGGGCGATCTCCTCTACGCCTTCGACATGGCGGCCATGGGCCAGCCCCTCCAGCCCCACCTCTGGGCGAGGCTCAAGCGTGCCTGACGAGGCTGCGACCGACTGGCGGGCCGCCCTGCGCGACAAGGGCTACCGGCTCACCCCGCAGCGCGAGCTGATCCTGGCGGCGGTCGACGAGCTCGGGCACGCCACCCCGGACGAGGTGCTGGCGAGGGTCCAGCAGACCGCGAGCACGGTCAACGCCTCGACCGTCTACCGCACCCTGGAGGTGTTGGAGGAGCTCGGGCTGGTCCGCCACGCCCACCTGTCGGACCGCGCGCCGACGTACCACTCCGTGCGCGGGCACGAGCACTTCCACCTCGTCTGCCGGGACTGCCACGCGGTCACGTCGGTCGACGCCGCCGAGGCGGCCCCGTTCGTCGCGGTGCTCGAGCGCAGGGGCTTCGTGCCCGACCTCGGGCACCTGACCGTGTTCGGCCACTGCGCCGACTGTGAAGGAGCATCCCGATGACCACCGTGCTGACCTATGGCACCTTCGACCTTTTCCACATCGGGCACCTGCGGCTCATCGAACGCCTTGCCGCGATGGGCGACCGGCTCATCGTGGGCGTCTCGACCGACGAGTTCAACGCCGGCAAGGGCAAGAAGTCGGTGGTCTCGTACGACGACCGGGCGGCCATCGTGCAGTCCATCAAGGGCGTCGACCTGGTCCTCCCCGAGCGGGCGTGGGAGCAGAAGCGCGCCGACATCATCGAGCACGGCGTGGACGTCTTCGTGATGGGTGACGACTGGGCCGGGAAGTTCGACGAGCTCTCCGACGTTTGTGAAGTGCGCTACCTGCCGCGCACCTCGGGGGTCTCGAGCACCGACATCAAGGAGATGCTCCGGACCCTGGACCCGGTCCACATCGAGGAGATGCAGACCGCGCTCGGAACCCTCACCCGCCTGCTCGAGCACTACCGGGACCGCACATGACCTCCACCGACCACCAGCCCAGCCCCCTGCTCGCCCTGCCGGGCGCCGTCGCCGGCGACGGCATCGACGCGCCCGGGGCCGCCCACTACGGCAGCCGCTTCGGCGAGCAGAAGGCCCTCGAGGCCGGCGAGGGCTTCGTCGACCTGTCGCACCGTGACGTGCTGCGCATCGCCGGCCCCGACCGGCTCGGCTGGCTGCACTCGCTGACCACCCAGTTCTTCGAGGGCCTCGAGCCCGGCCGCTGGGTGTCCGCACTGGTCCTCAGCCCGCAGGGCCACATCGAGCACGCCTTCACCGGCGTCGACGACGGCGAGGCGTTCACGGCGCACACCGAGCCCGGCCGGGCCGCCGCCCTGATCGCCCACCTCGAGCGGATGAAGTTCATGATGCGCGTCGAGGTCACCGACGAGACCGCCGACCTGGCCGTCGCCTGGCGCCCGGGCGCGGAGAACCGCTACGACCTGGTGCCCCGGGCGCAGCTGGCGGCGTACGCCGAGGCGGCGGGGCCGGCCGCCGGCCTGTGGGCGTTCGAGGCGCTGCGGATCGCACGCGGCGAGCCGCGCCTCGGCGTCGACACCGACGAGCGCACGATCCCCAACGAGGTCGGCTGGCTCGCCGCCGAGCAGGCGCCGGCCTGGGCCGCCGTCCACATGAACAAGGGCTGCTACCGCGGCCAGGAGACGGTCGCCCGGGTGCACAACCTGGGCCGCCCGCCGCGCCGGCTGACCCTGCTCCACCTCGACGGCTCGGAGAACCGGCTGCCTGCCGCGGGCACCGAGGTGCTCCCCGCCGACGGCGGCCGGGCTGCCGGCTTCGTGGGCTCCTCGGCGCGCCACCACGAGCTCGGCCCGATCGCGCTGGCCGTCCTCAAGCGCAACACCGACCTGGCCGCGCCGCTCGTCGTCGACGGGATCCCGGCGGCGCAGGAGGTCGTCGTCGACCCCGAGGTCGGGCTGCACTTCCGGCCGCAGCGCTGAGGCTTGCTCAATCCGCTCGATCGAACGGATTGAGCAGGATCAGACGCCGAAGACCCGCTCAAACCGTTCGATCGAACGGATTGAGCGGGTCTTTCGTCGTACGACGAGCGGTCAGCCGTTGATCATGCCGGCGCCGACGGTCACGCCGGTCGCCTCGTCGATCAGGATGAACGAGCCGGTGGTGCGGTTCTTGGAGTACGGGTCGGCGAGCAGCGGCACCGTGGTGCGCAGCGTGACGCGGCCGATCTCGTTGACCCCGAGCTCCTTGGTCTCCTGGTCGCGGTGCAGCGTGTTGACGTCCAGGCGGTACTGGATGTCCTTGACCAGCGCGCGGCCCGTGCGGGTCGTGTGCTTGATGGCCAGCTTCTGCCGCGGCTGCAGCGGGGTGGTGGTCATCCAGCAGACCATCGCGTCGATGTCCTGGCTCGGGGTCGGGGCGTTCTTGACCCGGGCGATCATGTCGCCGCGGGACACGTCGACGTCGTCCTCGAGGTGGACGGTCACGCTCATCGGGGGGAACGCCTCGGTGATCTCCTGGTCGAACAGGTCGATCTTCGCGATCCTCGACGTCATGCCCGAGGGGAGGACGACGACCTCGTCGCCCGGCTTCAGGACGCCACCGGCGACCTGGCCGGCGTACCCGCGGTAGTCGTGGAACTCGTCCGACTTCGGGCGGATGACGTACTGGACCGGGAAGCGCGCGTCGATCAGGTCGCGGTCGGAGGCCACGTGGACGTGCTCGAGGTGGTGCATGAGCGTGGGACCGGAGTACCACGGCATGTTCTCGGAGCGGGTGACCACGTTGTCGCCGTTGAGCGCCGAGATCGGGATGACCTCGAGGTCGGGGACGTTGAGCTTGGTCGCGAACTGCGTGAACTCGGCGTAGATCTTCTCGTAGATCGCCTGGTCGAAGCCGACGAGGTCCATCTTGTTCACGGCCAGCACGAGGTGCGGGACCCGGAGCAGCGAGAGGATCACCGCGTGGCGGCGGGACTGCTCGGTGAGGCCTTGGCGGGCGTCGACGAGCACGAGGCCGAGGTCGGCGGTGGAGGCGCCGGTGACCATGTTCCGGGTGTACTGCACGTGCCCGGGGGTGTCGGCGATGATGAACTTGCGGTTGGGCGTCGCGAAGTAGCGGTAGGCCACGTCGATGGTGATGCCCTGCTCGCGCTCGGAGCGCAGGCCGTCGGTCAGCAGCGCGAGGTCGGTGTAGTCGTAGCCCTTCGCCTCGCTGGTGGCCTCGACCGCCTCGAGCTGGTCCTCGAAGATCGACTTCGAGTCGAGCAGCAGCCGCCCGATGAGGGTGGACTTGCCGTCGTCGACCGAGCCAGCGGTCGCGAAGCGCAGGAGGTCCATGTTGGTTCCGGCCATCAGAAGTAGCCTTCCTTCTTGCGGTCCTCCATGGCGGCCTCGGAGAACCTGTCGTCCCCGCGGGTGGCCCCGCGCTCG
Organism: Nocardioides sp.; assembly: GCA_035539555.1. Classification (GTDB taxonomy): domain Bacteria; phylum Actinomycetota; class Actinomycetes; order Propionibacteriales; family Nocardioidaceae; genus Nocardioides. The sequence continues at coordinate 11,767 of DATLIG010000099.1, forward strand.
GTCTTGCGGGCCACGGCGACCTCCTCGATGATCTTCTCGATCGTGTCGGCCTCGGACTCCACGCAGCCGGTCAGCGTGATGTCGCCGACGGTGCGGAACCGGACCGTGCGCTCTTCGATGGTCTCGCCCGAGCGCAGCGTGTTGTGCGGGCTCTCCGACATCAGCATGCCGTCGCGCTGGAACACGCGGCGCTGGTGGGAGAAGTAGATGGAGGGGATCTCGATGCCCTCGCGGCCGATGTAGTCCCAGACGTCGAGCTCGGTCCAGTTCGAGATCGGGAAGATCCGCATGTGCTCGCCACCGTGGATCTTGCCGTTGTAGAGGCTCCACAGCTCGGGACGCTGCATCTTGGGGTCCCACTGCCCGAACTCGTCGCGGTGGGAGTAGACGCGCTCCTTGGCGCGGGCCTTCTCCTCGTCGCGGCGGCCGCCACCGAAGGCGGCGGTGAAGCCGTTCTCCTCGATCGCGTTGAGCAGCGTGGGGATCTGGAGGCGGTTGCGGCTGATCTTCGCGGCGTCCGGGATGATCCCGTTCTTGATCGCGTCGTCGATGCTCGCCACCACGAGGTTCACGCCGAGCCGGCTGACCCAGCGGTCACGGGTCTCCATGACCTCGGGGAAGTCCAGTCCGGTGTCGACCTGGAGGATCGAGAACGGGATCTTCGCCGGGTAGAAGGCCTTCTCCGCGAGGCGGAGCATGACGATGGAGTCCTTGCCGCCCGAGAACATCAGCACGGGCTTCTCGAACTCGGCGGCCACCTCCCGGAAGATGTGGATCGACTCGGCTTCCAGCTGGTCCAGCTGGCTGAGCCGGTAGTCGCTGTGGGTCTGGGACATGGGCTGCATCGTGCCATGCACGGCCTTTCACCGGGACATTCGCGCGGGCTCGTCAGACAAATCGACGAGTTTTCCACGGGAGCCGTTTAGGCTCACGCCCGTGGTCGCCGACTTCGTCGCCCTCCTGGGCTCCCGGGGAACCGTCCCCAGCGAGCTGCGGACCACCTGGGACGTCGAGCGGTACGTCGCCGCGACGGCCCGCACCGTGACCGACGACGAGCTGCGGCGGCTCGCGCGACGGGCCCGCGCCGTGCGTCGTACCGACCCCGGACGGCTGGCCGCGTTGCTCGCCGCACTGGCGAGCCCGCCGGCGGGGGAGCTCAACAACGCCCGCCTGGGGGCGGCCGCGGGCGTCCCGCGCACCACCGTCCAGCCGTACGTCGACGTGCTGGTCGAGCTGGGCGTGGTCCGTCTGCTGCCGGGGTGCCGGTCGTCGGCGGCGAAGCGGGCGATCGGCCGCCCGCAGGTGGTCTTCGACGACCCGGCGCTGGCCCGGCACCTCGCGGGCCACACGCCCGCGGAGCTGGGGGCGTTCTCCGGCCGGCCGCTGCTGGCGCCGCTGCTGCGCACCATGGTCGCCGCGGAGCTGCTCCGTCAGCAGGCGACGAGCACGGTGGAGCACCGGGTGAGCTACCTGCGTGAGCGCAACGGGCTGGAGGTCGGCCTGGTCGTGGAGCTGCCCGACGACACGATCTACGGCCTCGAGGTGCTCACCGCGGCCGGTCTCCGGCCGCACCAGTTCGCCCGGCTGGAGGCGCTCGCGCGGCGCGCGGGCGTCCGCTTCCGCGGGGGCGTCGTCCTCAACACGGCGCCCGTCGGCCACCGCTACGGACCACGACTGTGGGGCCTGCCGATCGCCTCGGTCTGGGAGTGACCGGCGCAGTGACCGGCGCAGTGACCGGCGCAGTGACCGGGGTCTCGGCCGGCCACCGAGCCGTTCACCGGGATGTGCAGACAGGTTAAGGAACGGGCCTTACGCTCGCGTCGTGAAGATCGCCGTAGTGGGCACCGGCTATGTCGGACTCTCCAACGCCGTCATCCTGGCCCAGCACCACGACGTCTGGGCGCTCGACGTCGACCCCGAGCGGGTCGCGATGGTCAACCGGCGCGAGTCGCCGATCATCGACGCCGAGCTGCAGGACTACCTCGCCACCCGCGAGCTGTCGCTGACCGCGACCCTCGACCCGGAGGAGGCCTACCGCGACGCGTCGTACGTCGTGGTCGCGACGCCGACCGACTACGACCCGGTCAGCAACTACTTCGACACCTCGACCGTCGAGAAGGTCACCGCAGACGCGCTGGCGGCGAACCCGTCGGCCACCGTCGTCATCAAGTCGACGATCCCGGTGGGCTTCACCAGCAAGCTGCGCGAGCGGCACCTGGGCTCGTCGATCATCTTCAGCCCGGAGTTCCTCCGCGAGGGGCGTGCGCTCCACGACAACCTGCACCCGTCGCGGATCGTCGTCGGCTCCGACACCGAGGCGGGCCACCAGTTCGCCAAGCTGCTGCTGAACGGCGCCCTCGACGAGGACGTCCCGGTGCTCTTCACCGGCGCCACCGAGGCCGAGGCGATCAAGCTCTTCTCCAACACCTACCTCGCGCTGCGGGTGGCCTACTTCAACGAGCTCGACACCTACGCCTCGATCCACGGCCTCGACGCGCGCCAGATCATCGAGGGCGTCGGCCTCGATCCACGCATCGGCTCCCACTACAACAACCCGTCGTTTGGGTACGGCGGCTACTGCCTGCCCAAGGACACCCGGCAGCTGCAGGCCAACTACCGCCATGTCCCGCAGAACCTGATCAGCGCGATCGTCGACGCGAACACGACCCGCAAGGACTTCATCGCCGCCGACATCCTGGCCCGACGGCCGAAGGTGGTCGGCGTGTTCCGGCTGACGATGAAGTCGGGCTCCGACAACTTCCGGATGTCCTCGGTGCAGGGCGTGATGAAGCGGATCAAGGCCAAGGGTGTCGAGGTCATCGTCTACGAGCCGGAGCTCGCCGACGACTCCTTCTTCAACTCCGAGGTCGTCCGCGACCTGGGGGAGTTCAAGAAGCGGGCCGACGTGATCATCGCGAACCGGCAGACCGAGGCGCTGGCCGACGTGGCACCCAAGGTCTACACGCGCGACATCTACGGTCGCGACTGAACCCTCGCGCCTGTCAAGGCGACACGCTCGGGACCAACGTCCCTGCGGGAGTACCCGATCTGAGGGTTGGTTGCGTCGGACCTCGTGCCTACCGTTGGTCCATGGAGACACTGCTCGGACTGGGAGCCCTCTGGGTCGCCGCCGCCACGGCGCTGACCCTCGCTCTCGGTCGGGCCGCCGCTGACGACGAGCCGTTCCGGCTCGATCACGACCGCGTGCTGACCCGCTAGGAAGCTACTTCCCGTCGGTCGCCGGCTGTCGGCGGCCGCGGCGGTTGCCGTCTGCGCCCAAGGCCTCGATCTCGCTGACCGTCGGGGCCCCGAACATCGGCAGTCCGTGCCGCTTGCGCAGCGCGCCCCACACCAGCGGCACCAGCACGAGCATCGCCAGGCCGATGGCCGCGACGAGCACCGCCTCGAGGGTCTCGTGGCCCTCGCCGAACGGGTGCAGGCCCGCCTTGAAGAGCAGCGCGGTGCCCGACATCGTCAGCACGATCACGATGCCGCGGCGGATGATCGACTGCGGGACGCGCGGCGCGATCCGGGAGCCGAGCAGCGTGCCCGGGACCGAGCCGATCACCAGCGGGATCAGCAGGTCCCACTCGAGGCCGTGGATGGCGATGTTCGCCAGCGCCGCGCTCAGTACGAGCGGGACCGCCTGGACCAGGTCGGTGCCGACCAGGCGGACGGCAGAGAGGCCGGGGTAGAGCATCAGCAGCGCGATCATGATGACCGAGCCGGAGCCGACGCTGGTGATGCCGACCAGGAGGCCGCCGAGCATGCCCACCAGGAAGGTCGGGAGCGGCCGGATCGGCGGGTTGTCGTCGGGCAGGACGCCGCCGCTGCGGACCCGGCCCAGGTTGATGTAGAGGCGCAGGGCGTACGTCGACGCGGCGAACAGCAGCGCGATGCCGATGCAGAGCTTGAGGGTCTTCTCGAGGTCCGCCGGGTCGTCGGTGACGGCGTTGACGAGCCACGGCCCGATGAAGGCCATCGGCACCGATCCCGCGATCAGCCAGCCGGCCAGCCGCAGGTTGGGCGAGCCCTCCCGGGCGTGCGTGATCGCGCCGCCGGTCTTGTAGATCGCGGCCGCGGTCAGGTCGGCGGTGACGATCGCCGAGGTGTGGCCGACGCCGAGGAAGATCAGCGCCGGCGTCATCAGGGCGCCGCCGCCCATCCCCGTCAGGCCGACGACGATGCCGACGAGGAAGCCCGCGGCGGCGATCGAGAGTGCGGTGAGGGTCAGCAGGTCGTTCATGCGGTGCCCGTCTGGGAGGTGAGTCGCGGCAGGACCGCCTGGAGCAGGACGTCGATCTGGTCGGCGGACGCCTCGGCGGCCGCGCGACCGCGTCGGTACGGGTCGCGGATGTCGTGTGCGTCCACGGCCCCCGCCCGGCGGTGGCCGGCGGCGGTCACCAGCGCCGCGCCCCTGAGCGCCGGGTCGACCCGCTCGATCGACTCGGCGAACTGACCGAGGGTGAAGGCCTTCCGGAACGCGCCCGGCACCTCCTCGAGCACGAAGGCGCGGTGCGACGCCTCGGCCGTGAGCACGAGGTCGGCCTCGTTGATCATGTCGCGGGTGAGCCGCCGGCTGGCGAAGGCCTCGGCCGCCTCGTCGTCGATGCCGCGGGCGGCCAGGACGACGCCCATCGTCGCGTCGACGTGGTGTGAGCGGAACCCGTGCGTTCCGGCGCTCGTGAACTCGATGTCGGTGCTCCCGGCCGCCATCGCCCGCGCGCGGAGCTCCATGTACGGCGACCGGCAGATGTTGGCGGTGCAGATGAACAGCACCCGCAGCGGACCGCCCGGGGCCGCGGCCGGCGCGGCGGCGCTGCGCGGCGCGGTGCGGGCGGCGTTGCGGCGACCCGCGGGCGGCGCCGGCGTCGACAGGGTGCCGCGCAGGTCCATGATCCCGGCGGTGGCGAGTCCGGCAAGCACGTCGTCGAGCGCGGCCTCGATCGTGCGGCCGGTGGTGTCGACGCGGACGTCGGCGTCCTCGGGCTCCTCGTAGGGCGAGGAGATGCCGGTGAACTCCGGGATCTCGCCCCGGCGGGCCTTGGCATACAGCCCCTTGCGGTCGCGGCGCTCGCACTCCTCCAACGGGGTGGCGACGTGCACCAGGTAGAACCTGCCGCCGGCCTGCTCGACCATCGCCCGCACCTGCTGGCGGGTCTCGTCGAAGGGCGCGATCGGGCTGCAGATCGCGACCCCGCGGTGGCGGGCGATCTCGGCTGCGACCCAGCCGATCCGGCGGATGTTGGTCTCGCGGTCCTCCTTGGAGAAGGTCAGGCCGGCCGAGAGGTTGCGGCGCACGACGTCGCCGTCGAGGCTGGTGATGGAGCGGGTGCCCTGTTCGAGCACGCGGTCCATGAGGGCTCGGGCGAGCGTGGACTTCCCGCTGCCGGACAGGCCGGTGAAGAAGAGCACCAGCCCCTGGTCGGCCGGGGCCGGCCGCTCCTGGGCCTCGATGTCGGCGAGCTCGGGCAGCGTGCGGCCGCCGGGCGCGAGCTCGACCAGGTCGTCGGCGCCGGCGTACCACGCCAGCACCGACTGGCGCAGGCCCGCGTCGGCGGCGGAGCCGTGGTCGGTCAGGGGGATCGCGACGACGGCCGCGTCGAGCATGGCGGCGACCCGGACGGTCGCCCGCAGCAGGCCGACGGGGCTCACGGCCGGCGTACCGGCCCCGACGAGGGCGGCGAGCAGCAACGGGCCCAGACCGCGCAGCTGCTCGAGCTGCGTGTCGGTGACCAGGTCCGTGACGGGGACGACGGTGCGGCCGGCGTAGCGCTCGCGCGCGGTCTCGGGCGGCAGGTGCAGCGTGCGGAATGCGCCGAACTGGGCGTGGGTCAGGGGCTCGACGCTCAGCCCGCGCAGGGTGCGGGCGAGGCGGGCGAGGGGGAGCCCCTCCGGGTCGACGAGCTCGACCTCGTGGCCCTCGTCGAGGTGGGTCTCGAGCGCTTCGGGCAGGTCGAGGGTGATCGGGCTGCCGGGCTCGTTGAAGGCGACGATCGGGCCTGCGGCGCCCGAGGTGAGCAGCTCCAGGTCGTCGAGCTCCCGGGGCGTGGGGCAGTGCTGCGGGACGGAAGGACTCGACACGTTCGCGATCGTACAGAGTCGAGTGAGTTGATCCCATTTCAAGACTGGTAGGTGGGACCTGTCACCGAGGTCCGACAGGGCGGGACGGGCCTGGCCGGCGGGTTGCGGAGCCCGTAACCCGGCTCATGTGAACGACTTCACTTGCTGGCTGCTTGCACCTTGCTAACTATTGCTAGCACCATGGGGCCATGGCTAAGGGAAAGGTCGGGAAGACCGTCGGGTCGCTCGGTGACTACCTCAAGGAGCAGCGCGTGGGTGCGCGGCTCTCGCTGAGGCAGCTGGCCGACCAGGCAGGTGTTTCCAACCCCTATCTCAGCCAGATCGAGCGCGGGCTCCGCAAGCCGTCGGCCGAGGTCCTCCAGCAGATCGCCAAGGCGCTGCGGATCTCCGCGGAGCAGCTCTACATCCGGGCCGGGATCCTCAGCCCCGACGACGGCGTCGGTGGCTCGGTGGAGCTCGCCATCCTCGGCGACACCGGCCTCTCCGAGCGGCAGAAGCAGTCGCTGCTCGATGTCTACGCATCGTTCCTGGCACTGAACGCGGCCGAGACGGCGGAGGACGTCGTCGCGACCGACGCTCAGGCCGATGCCGAGGGCAACGCCTCGATCACGACCGAGATCGATCCCGACAGCGACAACCGCGTCACCAACGAAGGGTAAGAAGAATGCCGAAGCTCGACCTCCCCAAGCTCGACCTCCCGAAGCTCGACCTCCCGAAGCTCGAGATCCCGACCATCGACCTCAAGGCCATCGACCTCAAGGCCATCGACCTGCCGGAGCTCCCCCCGGTCGCCGCCAAGCCGATCTACGCCGGCGTCGGCGCGACCGACCTGGCCGTCGAGAAGGTCATCGCCTACGTCGCCGACGTGCAGACCAAGGTGACCGCCCGCGTGAGCGAGGTCCGCAAGGACGTCACCACCCGCGTCGCCGACGTGCAGAGCACCGTCAAGGGCTTCGAGCTCCCCGAGCCGAAGTCGCTGCAGGGCAAGGCCGAGGCGAAGCTCGCCGAGCTGCAGGCCGACGCCAAGGCCCTCCCGGCCAAGGTCCAGAGCAGCGTCAAGGGTGCGTACGACGAGAACGTCGCCACGGCGACCGCGCTCTACGCCGACCTCGCCAAGCGCGGCGAGGGCGTCGTCGTGAAGCTCCGCTCGGGCGAGGCCCCGGCCGCCAAGAAGGCCCCGGCCAAGAAGGCCCCCGCCAAGAAGGCTCCGGCCAAGAA
>DATLIG010000100.1:0-10347 GCA_035539555.1 Nocardioides sp.
CGCCAGGACCCACCCCCGGCGACACCGCCCTCGAGCCGCCCGGGAGCGACCGTGGTCCCCATCGACCGGCGAGTGCGACGCACCATCGAGGAGTGGACCCACCGCTTCGCCCAGGCCGTCGTCGAGATCGTCGGCGGTGACCGGCCGGTCTCCCAGCTGGTGCGCTGGACCACCCCGGAGGTGTACGCCGACCTCCGGCTCCGCGCCCACCTGGTGGCCCGCGCGGGCGGGCACCAGCCCGGGCTGGCACAGGTGCAGCCGGTGCGGCCGAAGGTGCGCAGCGTGCACGCATGCTTCGTGACCGACGGGATCGTCGAGTGCGGCGTGCACGTGCGCCACGGTGAGCGCTCGCGGGCGATCGCCGTCCGCTTCGAGCGCAGTGACCAGCGGTGGGTCTGCACCGCCCTCGACTTCTCCTGACGACTTCTCCCGACGACTTCTTCTGACGACTTCTCCGGGCGTTGCACCCGGGTCCGGGAGCTGCTCTCGAACCTGACCCTTGTTCAGATGTGACCGGGATCACTATCTTCCGACCATGATCCGTGCACTCGCGGCCACCCTGGCCGCCGTCGGCGCGACCCTGGTCGCCCCGCTCACCGCATCCCCCGCCCACGCCGACGGCCCCGGAGCCGGCACTCCCTACGTCGTCTCGGTCGGCGACTCCTACATCTCGGGCGAGGCCGGCCGCTGGGCCGGCTCGTCCAACAGCAGCAGCGCGCGGGCCGACGCCCTCGGCTCGACCGCCTACTACGACAACGCCAGTGGCACCGGCGAGGCCATCGACCGCTGCCACCGCTCGAAGAGCGCCGAGATCCACATCGGCGGTGGCGTCGGCAGCCTCAACCTCGCCTGCTCGGGGGCGAAGGCCGCGACCGCCACCGGCTCGGAGTTCAAGCCCGGCCTCGACTTCTACAGCGGCACCGAGGGCGTCGGCCAGGCCCGCGCCCTGCAGACCTTCGCCGGCACCCACAACGTGAAGATGGTCGTCGTCTCGATCGGCGGCAACGACTTCAACTTCGCCGGCATCGTCCAGCAGTGCGTGCAGGACTTCCTGCTCTCGCCGTCGTGGTGGAAGGACTACTGCTACGACGACAGCAGCGTGACCAGCAACTTCACCACGACCAACGTCGCCACCGTGAAGACGAGGATCGCGGGTGCACTGACCAACGTCCGCACCGCGATGCGCAACGCCGGCTACGCCGACACCCAGTGGACGATGCTGGTGCAGACCTACCCGTCCCCGATCCCGGGCGGCTCGGGCTTCCGCTACGGCCAGAGCGGCTACACCCGGCAGGACACCGGTGGCTGCGGCTTCTGGAACGCCGACGCCGACTGGGCCAACAACACCGCGCTGCCGAAGATCAACAGCACCGTGACCGGAGCGATCACCCAGGCAGGGATCACCAACAGCAAGGTGCTCAACCTCGCCAGCACGTTCAACGGCCGTCGGCTCTGCGAGTCCGGGGTCGGTCTCTACGAGGAGGTCGGCGTCGCCAGCTGGACCTCGACCGGTGCCGTCGACCGGACCGAGTGGGTCAACCAGATCCGCACCGTCACCACGGCCGGCGACAGCCCGTACTACATCCAGGAGTCGCTGCACCCGAACTACTGGGGCCAGCTCGCCGTGCGCAGCTGCGTGCGTCAGGCCTACAACGCGGGTACGCCGAAGGGCGGCGCCTGCGTGCGCAGCGCGACCGGTCTGCTCAACGGTGAGCCACGGATGACGCTGCAGTAGTACCGACGACGACGCCCCCTCCCGGACCCGGGAGGGGGCGTCGTGCTGTCGTGTGCGGGGCGGGTCAGCCGCGCAGGGCGACGCCCGTCGGCCCGCCCGGGGCGCCGTGGCAGCGCTTGTACTTCTTGCCCGAGCCGCAGGGACACAGCGCGTTGCGGCCCACGTCGCCGAACTCGTCGTCGGCGCTGGACACGGCACCGGCGCCACGGACCTCCTCGTGACCCGTCTCGTCAGGAGCCGAGTAGGAGAGGTTCTGCGGCTGCTTCGGGGTGTCGAGCCCCTTGGCGCTGACCTTCGGTGCGGCCTTGGCCTCGGACCTGGGTGCCGCGCCGTCGAGGCCGTCGGCGATCTTGTCCAGGCTCAGGCCACCCTCGACGACACCGACCGGGGGCTCGGCGAACGCGCCCTCGTGCATCGGGCCCGCATGGCGGGAGCCGTCGGCGTGGTAGTGGACCTCCTCGTCCTCCTCGACCTGGACCTCCAGGTTGAAGAGGAAGCCGACCGTCTCCTCCTTGATGCCGTCCATCATGGCGGCGAACATGTCGAAGCCCTCGCGTTGGTACTCGACCAGCGGGTCACGCTGCGAGTAGGCCCGCAGGTAGATGCCCTCGCGGAGGTAGTCCATCTCGTAGAGGTGCTCGCGCCACTTGCGGTCGAGCACGGACAGCAGGACGCGTCGCTCGAGCTCGCGGGCGACCTCCTCGCCGACCTCCTCCTCGCGACGGTCGTAGGCGGCGTGCGCGTCGGCCTTGAGCGCCTCGACGAGGTCGGGCTTGTGCAGGGCTGCCTGGGAGCCGGCGTCCTCGACCAGGTCCTTCCACGAGATGGAGACCGGCCAGAACTGCTTGAGGTCGGTCCAGAGCTGGTCGAGGTCCCACTCCTCGGAGAACTCGTCGAGCGCGCCGTTGACGTAGCCGCTGACGACGTCGTCGATGAACGTGCGGATCTGCTCCTCGAGGTCGACCCCCTCGAGGACCTCACGCCGCTCGCCGTAGATGACCTTGCGCTGGCGGTCCATCACGTCGTCGTACTTGAGGACGTTCTTGCGGGACTCGAAGTTCTGCGACTCGACCTGGCCCTGGGCGTTGGCGATCGCGTTCGTGACCCGCTTGTTCTCGATCGGGACGTCGTCCGGGATCTTCAGCAGCAGCAGGACGCGGTCGACCCAGTCGGACTTGAACAACCGCATGAGCTCGTCCTGCAGCGAGAGGTAGAACCGGCTCTCGCCCGGGTCGCCCTGGCGGCCGGAACGACCGCGCAGCTGGTTGTCGATGCGACGCGACTCGTGGCGCTCGGTGCCGATCACGTAGAGACCGCCGAGGTCGCGGACCTCGTCGTGCTCCTTGGCGACCTCGCCCTTGAACCGCTCGACCATCGCGGGCCAGGCGGCGTCGTACTCGTCGGCGGTCTCGCCGGTCGGCTCGAGGCCCTGCTTGCGCAGCTCCTGGTCGGCGAGGAACTCGACGGAGCCGCCGAGCATGATGTCGGTGCCTCGACCGGCCATGTTGGTCGCCACGGTGACGGCGCCCTTGTGACCGGCCAGGGCGACGATCTTCGCCTCCTCGGCGTGGACCTTCGCGTTGAGGACCGAGTGGGCGACGCCCTTCTTCTTCAGCGCCTGCGAGAGGTACTCCGACTTCTCGACGGACACGGTGCCGACCAGCACCGGCTGGCCCTTCTGGTGCCGCTCGACGATGTCGTCGACCACCGCGTCGTACTTGGCCTCCTCGGTCCGGTAGACGAGGTCGGCCTGGTCCTTGCGCTGCATCGGCTTGTTGGTCGGGATCGGGACCACGCCGAGGCTGTAGATCTTGTCGAACTCGGACGCCTCGGTGAGGGCGGTACCGGTCATGCCGGAGAGCTTCTCGTAGAGGCGGAAGTAGTTCTGCAGGGTGACGGTGGCGAGGGTCTGGTACTCCTCGCGGACCTTCACGCCCTCCTTGGCCTCGATGGCCTGGTGCAGGCCGTCGTTGTAGCGGCGCCCCGCGAGCATGCGGCCGGTGTGCTCGTCGACGATGAGCACCTCGCCCTCCATGACGACGTACTCCTTGTCGTTGCGGAACAGCTCCTTGGCCTTGATGGAGTTGTGCAGGAAGGAGATGAGCGGGGTGTTCGCGGACTCGTAGAGGTTCTCGATGCCGAGGTGGTCCTCGACCTTCGTGATGCCGCCCTCGAGTACCGAGATCGTGCGCTTCTTCTCGTCGACCTCGTAGTCGGTGTCGCGGGTCAGCTTCTGGGCGATCTTCGCGAACTCGCCGTACCACTTGACCTCGTCCTGGGTCGGACCGCTGATGATCAGCGGGGTCCGGGCCTCGTCGATGAGGATCGAGTCGACCTCGTCGACGATGGCGAAGTTGTGGCCGCGCTGGACGCACTCCTCGAGCGAGGAGGCCATGTTGTCGCGCAGGTAGTCGAAGCCGAGCTCGTTGTTGGTGCCGTAGGTGATGTCGCAGGCGTAGGCCACCCGCCGCTCCGCCGGACGCATGCTCGGCAGGATCACGCCCACCGTCAGGCCCAGGAAGTGGTGGACGCGGCCCATCATCTCGGACTGGAACTTGGCGAGGTAGTCGTTGACGGTGACGACGTGGACGCCCTTGCCCTCGAGGGCGTTGAGGTACGCCGGCAGGGTCGAGACCAGGGTCTTGCCCTCACCGGTCTTCATCTCGGCGATGTTGCCCATGTGCAGCGCCGCCCCGCCCATGACCTGGACGTCGAAGTGACGCTGTCCGAGCACGCGGCGCGCGGCCTCGCGGACCGTCGCGAACGCCTCGGGCATGATGTCGTCGAGGTCCTCGCCGTCAGCGAGGCGCTTGCGGAACTCGTCCGTCATGCCCCTCAGCTCGTCGTCGGACATCGCCTTGAAGTCGTCCTCGATGGCGTTGACCGCCTTCGAGATCCCCTCGAGGTGGCGGAGGATCTTGCCCTCTCCGATACGGAGGAGCTTGTCGATGATCACAGGCACGGCGCCACTCTACCGAGCGCCGGTTACTCCCCCGATTCGCGGCGGCGGTCGTACTCCGCGAACGCCTCGGCGCGCTCCCGCTCGATCTTGCGGCCCAGGCCGTACGCGGTGCCCCAGAGCAGGGCGAACAGGCCGCCCACGACGAACATCATCGGCGCCAGGAAGCCGAGCGCGACGGCGCCCACCTGCAGGACGTGCCCCAGCTGGTAGCCGCGCTCGCTGCGCAGCATGCCGGCGACCAGCACGCACAGCAGGGCGAGGCCGAGGCCGAGCGGCAGCGCGAGCGCCGCGCTCACGTCGGAGATCGTGATCATCACCGGCGTCGAGAGGGCGACCGCGATGGCCTCGAGGGTCAGCACGGCCGCACACATGGCGCGCCGGGGCGACTTCTCCCGCTCCGGGTCGACGGGGGGCTGCGCGTCGGCGCTCACTTCCGCCCGCCCAGCAGGACCCGGGCCTCACCGACGGTGACGACGGATCCGGTCACCAGCACGGCACCCGAGCTGAGCGCGTCCGAGCCGTCCGACTCGGCCAGCGCGGCCGCCGCGTCGATCGCGTCCCTGAGGAGGGGTACGACGCTCACCCGGTCCTCGCCGAAGACCTCGCGCGCGACCTCGGCCAGCCGGTCGGCCGGCATCGCGCGGTCGGTCGAGTTCTGGGTCACCACCACGTGGGCCAGGTGCGGCTCGAACGCCGCCAGCAGGCCCTCCGCGTCCTTGTCCCCCATCACGCCGATGACGCCGATGATCGGGTCGAACTGGAAGGAGTCCTCCAGCGCAGCGGCCGTCGCCTCCGCGCCGTGCGGGTTGTGAGCGGCGTCGAGCACGATCGTGGGGCTGCGGCGGACCACCTCGAGCCGGCCCGGCGAGGTCATCTCGGCGAACGCACCGCGGACGATGTCGTCGCCCAAGGGCTCGTCGCCCCCGACGAACGCCTCCACCGCGGCCAGGGCGGTCGCGGCGTTCTGCGCCTGGTGGGCACCGTAGAGCGGGAGGAAGAGGTCGTCGTACCGGCCACGGAGGCCCTGGAGGGTGACGACCTGGCCACCGACGGCGGCGGCCCGCGCCACGACCCCGAACTCGAGGCCCTCACGGGCGACCGTCGCGCCGACCTCGGCGACCCGCTCGAGGAGCACAGTGGCGACGTCGGCGGTCTGCTGCGCCAGCACCGCGACCGCGCCGGGCTTGATGATGCCGGCCTTCTCCCGCGCGATCTCGACCGCCGTGTCACCGAGGTAGTTGGCGTGGTCGAGCCCGATCGGGGTGACCACCGCGACATCGGCGTCGATCACGTTGGTCGCGTCCCAGGAGCCGCCCATCCCCACCTCGACGACGGCGACGTCGACAGGGGCGTCGGCGAAGGCGGCGTACGCCATGCCGACGACCGCCTCGAAGAAGCTCAGCGGGTGGGCCTCGGCCTCGTCCACGAGGTGCATGTACGGCGCGACGTCGTTGAACGCGCGCACGAAGGCCTCGTCGTCCAGCGGCTCGCCGTCGACGCTGATCCGCTCGGCCATCCGCTCGACGTGCGGGCTGGTGAAGCGTCCGGTGCGCAGGTCCAGCGCGCGCAGCAGGCCGTCGATCATCCGCGACGTCGACGTCTTGCCGTTGGTGCCGGTCAGGTGGATCGACCGATAGGCGCGCTGCGGGTCGCCGAGCAGCTCGGTGAACGCCCGGATCCGGTCGAGCGAGGGCTCCAGCCGGGTCTCCGGCCACCGGGACAGCAGGGCGTCCTCGGCCTCGGCAACGGTCTCGGCAGGTCGCGCAACAGGCTCACTCATGGCGGTCGAAGTCTAGGGTGTGCGCCGGGGAGGGAGTGAAAGCATGCGAGGTCGCACGCTGGCGGGGATGCTCGCCGCGGTGGCAATGGTCGTCTCCGCCTGCAGCGGGAGCAGCGGGGGCACGCCGCAAGCGGGGCCGACGACGGCCGAGGCACCGCTGATCCCGGAGGCCACCGAGGTGCCCACCGTGCTGCCCACCGTGCTGCCCAGCGACGTGCTCGCCGGGGAGATGCAGGACCTGGCCAAGCTCGCCGAGCGGCTGGCCCAGCAACTGCCGCAGCAGAAGCGGCCCGCTGCGATCGACGTCGCCGCCGGCAGCGAGCAGTGGCAACCGGGCGTGGCCTACCGCGGCTACTTCGCCGATCCCGACATCCTCCGTGCCCACGGGCGCTGGTACGCCTACGCGACCAACACCGCCCACCTGCGCCTGCCGACCCTCGTCTCCCGCGACCTGCGCACGTGGACCCCCCTGACCGACGGCGCCGGTCGCAGGGTCGACCCGCTGCAGCCCGCCGGCTGGGTGCGCAGCCGCGGCGGTGGGCAGAGCCTGTGGGCACCGGGCGTCGGCAAGGTCGGCAACGGGTGGACGGCGGCGTACGCCGCCCAGGCCGGCACCAGCGGCGGCCAGCGGCACAACTGCATCGGCCTGGCCCGCGGCTCCTCCCCCACCGGCCCGTTCCGCCCCGTGGGCGAGCCGCTCTGCTACGGCCAGGCCCAGCTCGGCGTGATCGACCCGGACGTCTTCGTCGACAGCACCGGGCGGCCGTGGCTGCTGTGGAAGTTCTCCGGGGTCGTCGGCCAGCGCCCGGCCGGGCTGTTCGTCCGGCGGTTGAACGCCGAGGGCACCGGCTTCGCCGACGGCTCCGAGACGCGCGAGCTGCTCACGCTGGACCAGCCGTGGGAGGGGGACACGATCGAGAACCCGAGCATGGTGCAGTTCCGCGGGGTGACCTACCTCTTCTACTCCGGCAACTCGTGGGAGCGGGCCGACTATGCGACCGGCTACGCGATCTGCGCCGGCCCGGAGGGCCCGTGTGTGCGGCAGAACCACGGCGCCCCGCTGCTGTCCACCGCCACGACCGGCAACCCCGGCCCGGGCGGCGCCACCGGCTTCGTCGACGGGAAGTCCCTGCGGCTCGTCTACCACGCGTGGGACCGCGTCGGCGGCCTGCGCCGGATGCACGTCGCCGGGCTGTGGCAGCGCGACGACGGGACGCTGGAGATCGTCGACCCGGGCTGACCGGCCTCTGCCTCGCTCAGGCTCGATCGGGTCTCGCTCAGGCTCGCTCGACGAGCATCCGGATCCAGCCCGCCACCTGGCGCATCGTCGCCTCGGCGGCGTCGAAGACCGACGCGTGCCGCCAGTAGCCGTGGACCTGCCCGAGGTAGCGGGTGCCGACCACCTCGACGCCGGCCTCGGCGAGCAGCAGCACCAGGTGCTCGCCCTCGTCGCGCAGCGGGTCGTGCTCGGCGGTCGTGACCAGGGTCGGCGGCAACGTGGCCAGCCGGTCGGACCGCAGCGGCGCGAGGTCGGGGTGCGTCAGGTCGGCCGGCGAGGCGGCGTACTGCTGCCAGTACCAGGCTGCCTCGCTCGGCTCGAAGCCGTCGGCCGCGGTCCGGTAGGAGTCGAAGGACGCCGTCGGGTCGAGGAACGGGTAGACGAGCGCGACCCCCGCGAACCGGCCGGGGTGGCGCAGCGCCGTGACCAGCGCGAGGTTGCCGCCCGCGCTGTCGCCGTGGACGAAGGCCGGCCGACCGGCCAGCTCCGGCTGGGTGGCCAGCCAGGCCGTCGCGGCGGAGAGGTCGTCCGGAGCGGCCGGGAAGCGGTGCTCCGGCGGTCGGCGGTAGTCGACACTGAGGACCGCGGCGCGCGCGATCGCGGCGAAGCGCCTGACCGCGGCGTCGTGGACCTCGACGTCGTTGAGGACGAAGCCGCCGCCGTGCGCGTGGACCACCACGGCGTCGTACCCCTCGGGGAGGTAGAGGCGTGCCGGCACGCCGCCGGCGTCGACGTCGCGCACCTCCGCGACGGGCGGCCCCGGCTGGGCCGCGGCCTCGACGCGGGCCTGCTCGCGCGCTGCCGCGATGTCGTACGACGGGTCGGTGACGGGCAGCGCGCCCGCGGAGCTCTCGATCGCGCGGCGGGCCTGGGGATGCAGGGCCATGCCCGAAGGTTAGGAGACTCCGGGCAGGCCGTCAGCGGGTCTCGAGCGCCAGCCGCCCGGCCAGCACCGCGAAGCTCGCGGCGAACGCCTTGCGCATCCGGTCGACCACCTTCGGTCGCGACAACACCTGGTCGCGGGCGGCGGCGGCACAGGCACCGTAGGCGGCGAACACGACGAAGGTCATCACCATGAACACCGCGCTCAGGCCGAGCATCGTGGGCACCGCGCCGGACCCCGCGGGCACGAACTGCGGCAGGAACGCGAAGAAGAAGATGGTCAGCTTCGGGTTGAGCAGGTTGAGCGTGACGCCGGAGACGAGGACCGCACGGGTCGAACCGGTCGTTGCGGCGTCCTCGTCGACGGTGAGGGCACCCCGGTCGCGCCAGGTCGACCAGGCCATGAACAGCAGGTAGGCCACGCCGGCGTACTTGAGGACCGCGAAGGCGACCCCGCTCGCGTGCAGCAACGCCGCCAGGCCGGTGATCGCGGCGACCATGTGCGGGATCGTGCCGAGGGTTCCGGCGCAGGCGGCCAGGATCGCGGCGCGGGTCCCGCGGGTCAGGCCGGCGGCGACGGCGTAGAGCGCGCCGGTGCCCGGCGTCGCGACGATCACGAGCGAGGTGAGGAGGAAGGCGGTGCTCATACCCGGTGAGACTAGGCGAACCGCCGCGATTCGTCGTACGACGAGGGGCGTATCCTCACGCCCGCCGCTCGAGCTTGTAGTGCAGCCGCATCGCGGTGGCGCCCCACATCCGCAGCACGTGGTCGGTGCGCAGCACGCCGCGGTCGTCGGCGTACACGTGGAAGGTCTCGTGGACCGGCACCCGCGCGGCGTGCGAGCGCCCCCCGTCGCCGACGACGACGTAGGCGCCGTCGGCGCCGAACGGCCCGCCCGGCGACTCCAGCCGGAAGGACCCGTCCGGCAGCACGTCGGGACGCAGGAACACCTGGACGTTGCCGGACTCCAGCGGGAAGGCGACGTGCACCGACGGCCGGTCGGCTCCGGGCAGGGTGCGCGCGGAGTAGCAGCCGCTGAACACGAACTCCCCGGTCGCCCGCAGGGTGCGCAACCAGCCGGCCGCGACCTGCCGACCACCGGCGTCGCGGATGACCGAGATCCGGGAGTCCATGCCGTGCGCCACGTCCAACGGCCGCATCGGCAGTGCCAGCTGCTCGACCCGCCTGCCGAAGAGGCGCGAGACCAGCTCACCGCCCGGCCACGCCCACGGCGCCCACGAGCTCCAGACCTCGACGTGCCAGTCGGACGTGTGCTCGTAGAAGTCCCGCACCTGCGGCAGCAGGTCGGCTGCGCGGAAGCCCGGCCCGTCGAGCCCGGCCATCGACGCGAGCAGTCCGGCGCCCGGGGTGGCGTCGTCGACGTACCCGTCGTGCAGCGCGGCCTCGGCCTCCAGCCAGCCGTCTCGGACCACCGGCCCGGTGCTCGTCGGCGCCCGCAGCCAGGTGTGCTCGCCAGCGAGGTCGACCGGACGACCGGTCGCGCGCCAGAACTTCCGGGTGCCGAGGTCGGCGAGCTGCCCGAGCATCAAGTCGTCCTAGGCCTCGAGCCGGGCGAGCTCCTCGTCGACGATCGTCGCGTCGAGCTTGGTGAACACCGGCGTCGGCTTCGCGACCGGACGACCGACCTCGACCGGGTGCCGCTGCCACGCGGGCACCCCGGTGTAGTCGCCGGTGATGATCGGGTAGC
>DATLIG010000101.1:0-14175 GCA_035539555.1 Nocardioides sp.
ATATGACACTCGATTTCGCGCGGGGGAGCGGCCTGCCGTCGTGCGGCCGACCGGCTTGTTAGAGAGATCGCCTTGCGCCCCAGCGGTCGAGCTGTTCGAGCTTCTCCTCACCGATGCCGATCGATCGCATCGCTTCGCGGATTCTGGCGTACGGCACATTGAGTGCCTCGAGCGTATCGAGCGTACGCGCAAGGGGTGAGCTCTCTGTCGGTTGCCGACGCCAGTCGTATTTCGATAAGTCAGCCAAGGATTCCAACGCACCAGCTTGCGATCTGCTGAATCCAGCCCGCCTTGTGCCCGCTGGTCGTAGCTCGTTTGAGAAGCCCCGCTCCCCCCGCCATGCCAGTAGCTCTAGAAGGTCCAGGGCGGCCTCCGTGACGCACCACTGCTCGTCGATGTCAACGGAGTCGTCATTGGGGTCCTGCTTGTCGTAGATCGCGGCCGTTCTCTCTACACGGACGAGATGAAGCCGCTCGAGGCGGGCCACGATTACCCCAGCGATCGCAGAGCCGACATCGAGCGCGTAGCCAACAACTGCAACCGCATCCGGCACACGCCTACGTTCAAGCGCCCTCAGCGCTCGAAGGTCGACAGGGTCGAGTTCCACCGCGATGCGGAGCAGCTGCTCGATTTCGTCGATCGCCGCCTGGTCTTCGGCAAGGGCTCCGGCGGCAACTGCTCGGCCCAGCAGACGAATCTTCGCGTCCGAACTAGTCGCGATCGCGGCGTCGACTGCGGCGCTGAACATGTCCGAGAGCCGCTCGTCGGTCTTGATCTGCTCAAAGAGACTCTCAAACTCCAACGTCTCCGGGGCGTACACCCCGCAGGAGCAGCTCGTCGGTCACTTCGAGGGCTTCACGGCGCTGCTCTTCACGGGCTCCCCGGAGACGTGCAACGGCATCTGCGGCTGAGCACCCGGCCGTCACGCTGACGGCCGGGTGGGCGCTGCCGTTCCTCGGGCGTCAGGCGCTGTGGAACCAGGGGCGGTGCAGGTCGTGGAAGGTGGCTCCCTGCATGGCGTACTCCAGCTCGGCGCGTACGTCGGCGGGCGGCTCGACCTGCTCGCCGGCACGTGCCGCCTCCTCGGTCGTGAACGCGACCGTCTCGACGAAGCTGCCGTCGGGCTCGATCGCGAGCGTGGCGCCGAGGATGTCGGGCCGCATC
The DNA here is from genome assembly GCA_035539555.1 of Nocardioides sp. GTDB lineage: Bacteria > Actinomycetota > Actinomycetes > Propionibacteriales > Nocardioidaceae > Nocardioides. The sequence continues at coordinate 1,165 of DATLIG010000101.1, forward strand.
TCGTGCAGGGAGTCGGCGTCGGCCATCATCGCCTTCAGTCGCGACGGGTCGTCGACCCGGCCGCGGATGACCTGCACGAAGCCCGCCTCGTCGGAGCCGCCGCCCATCAGCAGGGTGACGTCGTCGCAGTCGTGGAACTCCATGGGGCCGTCCATGACCGCCGAGAAGCGCTCCGCCCAGGCGCCCTGCTCGGGCCGCTCCGAGTTCGCCATCGCGTCCTCGCGCGACGCGAACCGCACCACGGCCATCAGCTGGTCGTCGTCGGTGAAGCCGTAGGTCCCGCCCAGCCATCCGGCCGCACCCGGCGACAGGTCGCGGCGCCATTCGTCGATGAGCTCGTGCGCCTCGTCCTGCCGGGTGCAGGCTGCCTGAATCATCTGGATGAACATCAAATTCCTCCTCGGTCGATCTCGGATCCCGGTCGCGGGTGTGCGAGAGACCGGTCGAGGCCGAACGGGAGTGGGTTCCGTGGGCCCCGGCCGGGCCCACTTGCAAGGTACGACGATCGAGCGGGCCGCGCCATGATCGAAATGGGTAACCTCGGGGCATGGACATCCAGCGCCTGGCGGACGCCCTCTCCCCCGTGCTTCGCGAGCCCCAGGCAGAGGACTCCTTCGCCTACGGCCTGGCCCACCTCGCCGCCGCCGGGACCGACGTGATGGTCAACGTGGACCCCGAGGCGGAGGACCGCGACGACGTCACCGCGGACACCCTGGTCGCGCGCGTCGCGGCGTTCCTGGCGATCACCCCGGAGCAGTGGTCGCAGGTGCTGACCGACGTGGTCGCCGAGGTCGAGGACGCTGTCGGCGACCAGCCCGTCGCCGAGCCGACCGCGCTGCGCGAGGACCTGTCGCTGACCTCGACGGTGGTCTTCGCCGATGCGGTGCTGCTGTCCTTCGTGGCCCCGCTGCAGTTCCCGGACGCGATCATCCGGGTGCAGCTCGACGAGGGGTTCGCGTTCGAGGACATGGACGTCGAGATCGAGGGCGTCGAGCCGGTCACCTTCGACGGGCTGGACGACCTGCTCGACCACCTGGGCCGGGAGCCCTGAGCCGGCCTCCCGCTCAGGCCAGCAGCGCCGCGGCGACCCGGTCCGGCGCCTCCAGTGGCGGCCAGTGCGCGACGTCGTCGAGCGCGACGAGCGGCGCCTCCGGCAGCCGCTCCCTGATCCGCTCCGCCATGTGCGCGCCGGAGATCGGGTCGAGCATCCCCCACACGAAGCGCAACGGGACGTCGGTCCGCTCGAGCACCGAGGTCCAACGCTCCGCGTGCTGCTGCCGGTCGGTGATGTAGCGGATCAGCAGGTGGGCGTTGCGCTGGCCGTCGTACCTCTCGAGCGAACGCCAGATCTCGCCGGCGTGGGCGGCGAGGTCGAGCTCGGAGGCGAAGGTCGGGGCGAGGGCGCCGACGATCAGCTCCTCGTTGATGAGCTCGCTGATCTGCGGTCCCTGGACCGGGTCGAGCAGCGCCGTCTGCACGGGCTCCGGCCGGTGGATGTCCGGGTAGAGGCCGCCGTTGAGGAAGTCGACCGCCACCAGGTCGACGCCGAGCTCCCCGCCGGCGCGACGGGCCAGCAGCTCCTGGGCGACCGAGACGCCGTAGTCGTGGGCCACCAGCCGGGTGCGGGTGACGTCCTCGGCGGCCCAGAGCGCCTCGACGAGGTCGGCCTGCTCGTGGATCGAGTACGTGTGGTCGGCCGGCTTGTCGGAGGCCCCGAACCCGAGGAAGTCCGGTGTGAGCAGAGCATGCTCCGCCGCCAGCGCGGGCGCGACCAGCGCCCAGTCGTGCGACGAGCTCGGGAACCCGTGCAGCAGGGTCATCGGCGACCCTGCTCCCGCCCGCCGCACGAAGACCTCGTGCTCGGCACCTCCGAAGGAGAGCCCGACCCGCTCGCCCGACTCCCACCACTCGTCGATCGTCATGCCGCCCACCCGGTGTCCGTGCGTCGTGTACGACGGCAGTCAACCGCGCCCGCCCGCGGCCCTGTCAAGGAAGGGACGACGGCAGCACCACCGTCACGCGGAGGCCACCACCGTCCCGCGGCTCCAGGACGAGCCGGCCGTCGTGGGCGCGGGCGATGCTCTTCACGATCGCGAGGCCCAGCCCGACCCCGTCGTGGTCGTTGCGGATCCGCTCGGTGCCGCGCTGGAACGGCTCGGCAAGGGTCGCGACCAGCTGCGGGTTCAGGGATGCACCGGTGTTCTCGACGACGAGGACGGCGTGGCCCCGCTGCACGCCCGTCGTGACCCGAACCGTCCCCTGCGCGGGCAGGTTGTGGACGATCGCGTTGTGCACGAGGTTGGTCACCAGCTGCAGCAGCAGCGCGGGTGAGCCGAGCGCGGGCGCCAGGTCGCCGGCGGTCGCCAGCGTGACGTCGTACCTCTCGGCCAGTGGCAGCAGCGTCTCGGCGACCTCCTCCGCGGCCAGGGACAGGTCGACCTCGCGCCGCACGAAGGAGCGCTGGTCGGCACGGCTGAGCAGCAGCAGCGCCTCGGTCAGGTCGATGGCGCGCGCGTTGACGCTGTGCAGGCGGTCGACGAGCACCTCGTGGTCGCCGGTGCGGTCGCTGCGGGCGACCTCCAGCAGGGTCTGGGTGATCGCGAGCGGGGTGCGCAGCTCGTGGGAGGCGTTGGCGGCGAAGCGCTTCTGCTCCTCGACCTGCCCCTCGATCCGGGCGAGCATCGCGTCGAAGGTGTCGGCGAGCTCGCTGAGCTCGTCGCGGCGACCGCGGAGCCGGATGCGGTGCGACAGCGAGCCGTCGGCGGCGAGCCGGGCCGCGTCGGTGATCCGGGTCAGCGGGGCGAGCATCCAGCCCGCGAGCATCCACCCGCCGACGAGGCCGAAGACCAGCAGGGCGCCCATCGCCATCGCCACCTTGGGGAGGAAGGCGCGCTGCAGGTCGCTACGACTCGGGGAGAAGGTCGGCTCGATGAACGGCCCGTCGGGGACGTAGCGCAGCAGGTAGACCCAGACCACCGCCAGCAGCAGGATGCCGGCGACCATCAGGAAGGCGGCGTAGCTCAGGGTGAGCCGGAGCCGGACACTCGGTCCGGGGGCGCGGGGGATCCGCTCGTCCCTCACGCGCGGTCCCCGTCCGCAGGGCTCCCGGGGGCGCCGGCCTCGATCCGGTAGCCGACGCCCGGCACCGTCGCGATCAGCCACGGCTCCCCCAACCGCTTGCGCAACGCCGAGACGGTGATCCGCACGGCGTTGGTGAACGGGTCGGCGTTCTCGTCCCACGCCCGCTCGAGCAGCTCCTCGGCGCTGACCACGCCGCCCTGCGCGGCGACCAGCACCTCGAGCACCGCGAACTGCTTGCGGGTGAGCGCGACGTAGCGCCCGTCGCGGTAGACCTCGCGGCGGAACGGGTCGAGGCGCAGGCCGGCCACCTCCCACACCGGGGGACGGTGGTGGGCGCGGCGGCGGTCGAGCGCGCGCAGCCGCAGCACCAGCTCGCGCAGCTCGAACGGCTTGGTGAGGTAGTCGTCGGCGCCGAGCTCGAAGCCGGACGCCTTGTCGTCGAGTCGGTCGGCCGCCGTCAGCATCAGGATCGGCATCCCGCTGCCGGAGGCGACGATCCGCTGCGCGACCTCGTCCCCCGAAGGGCCGGGGATGTCTCGGTCGAGGACCGCGATGTCGTAGTGGTTGACGTCGATCAGCTCCAGTGCGGTCTCGCCGTCGGCGGCGACGTCGGCGGCGATCGCCTCCAGGCGCAGGCCGTCGCGGATGGCCTCGGCCATGAGGACCTCGTCCTCGACGATCAGCACGCGCACGGCCCGACTGTAGGTCAACCCCACCTATCGCCGGCATATCGAAAACCGGATACGGCCCGGCAACGCGCGCGTGCGTTGACTCACCGAGCATGACCCGACTCCGCTTCCTCGCCCTCGCCGTCCTCGGCTTCGCCGCCGTCGTGTGGGGTCCGGTGCTGGCCACGTCGAGCGCCGGATCCGCGGCCCTCGACCTCCTCCCCGGTGGACTCGGCGGGTCCGGCAGCGCCGACGGCCGGCTCCCCGAGGGGACCACGGTGTTCGACGACGACCAGCCGGGCGTCGTACGCCTCGACCACGACCTCCTGGCCGCGTTGCGCACCGCCGCGCGCGACGCCGGGGACGAGGGCATCACGTTCGTCGTCAACAGCGGGTGGCGCTCGGCGTCGTACCAGCAGGACCTGCTGGACGACGCCGTTGCCGAGTACGGCTCCGAGGAGGCCGCTGCCCGCTGGGTCGCGACACCGCAGACCTCCCCCCACGTCTCCGGCAACGCCGTCGACCTCGGCCCGCGCGCGGCCACCGACTGGCTCGCGGAGCACGGGTCGTCGTACGGGCTGTGCCGGACCTACGCCAACGAGCCGTGGCACTTCGAGCTGCGCCGCGAGGCGGTCGGCGGCCACTGCCCCCAGCCGTACGACGACCCCACGCAGGACCCGCGGCTGCAGCAGTGAGGGATCAGCCGGCGTACTGCGGATCGGTCGGCGCGACCCACTGCACGAGCTGATAGATCACCCCGTTGGGGTCGGCCATCTGGAAGTAGCGCTCGCCCCACGGCTCGGTCTCGATCGGGGTGACGACCTCGACGCCGTCCTCCCGCAGGCGGGCGTGGTCGGCGTCGATGTCGTCGACCGTGAAGACCACGAGCAGTCCGTCGGCCGGTCCGGCGGCCGATGCCGGCTTGAAGCTGGCGAGCCCGGTGCGCAGGTAGATCAGGTTGATGCCGGCCTCGGGGTGCTCGAGGGAGCAGAAGCCGTCGGCGGCCATGGCCTCGGTGAAGCCGAGGTACCGCTTCGCCCAGGTGGCCGACGCCTCGACGTCGGCGACATTGAGTGAGATGGCGGTGGAGGTGATGGTCAAACTGGAGCCTTTCTCCGTACTATGTATAGCGTACGTCGTACACCGTACAGCGTAGAAGGCAACCGTGCAAGGATGCGGGCATGACCGATCCGAGCACCGGCGGCGGGGAGCCGAGCCGCACCCTCGCGCTGCTCTGGGGCGACGCGTCGGCCGCGCCCCGGCGCAAGGGCCCCGGCCGCTCGGTGAGCGTCGACCAGCTCGTGGCCAGCGCACTCGCGCTCGCCGACGAGCAGGGCCTGGGCGCGGTGACCATGCGCGCCCTCGCCGAGCGGGTCGGCGTCTCGGCGATGTCCGTCTACACCTACGTCCCCGGCAAGGCCGAGCTGCTGGACCTGATGGTCGACGCGCTCTACCTCGCCATGCCCCGGCCCCCCTGGCGCAGCCGCTCGTGGCGCAGCCGGCTCACGCGGGTCGCCGAGGCCAACCGCGACCTGCTGCTCGCGCACCCCTGGCTGACCGAGGTGGCGGCGCTGAGCCGGCCCCCGCTCGGCCCGGGCCTGATGGCGAAGTACGAGCACGAGCTCGCCGCGTACGACGGCACCGGGCTCTCCGACGTCGACACCGATGCCGCGCTGACTCACCTGCTCGGGTTCGTGCAGGCGCACTGCCGGGCCGCCCACGACGCAGCGCGGGCCACCACCGACAGCGCGATGAGCGACGCGGACTGGTGGGCCGCCAACCAGCCGGTCCTCGCCCGCGCCTTCGACCCGGAGACCTACCCGCGCGCGGTGCGCATCGGGGCCGCGGCCGGTGCGGCGCAGGGCAGTGCGTGGAACGCCGACCGGGCCTGGCGGTTCGGCCTGGCCCGGACGCTCGACGGGCTGGCCGCGCTGATCGAGAAGGACTGACGCCGCTACTCAACGGCCCCTGATGGGGCCATCATGGCGGGGTGAGCCTCGAGGCAGCACGTCAGGCGTTCGACGCCCGGGCGTGGCCGGACGCCCGATCGGCGTACGCCGCTGCCGACGCGCCCACCGCCCGCGACCTCGAGCGGTGGGGCCTGGCCGCCTTCCTGACCGGCGAGCTGGCCGAGGCCGCCGTGGTGCGCGAGCGCGCCCACCACGCCTACCTCGCCGAGGGTGACCCCGACGGCGCCTCCCGGGTCGCCTTCTGGCTCGGCCTGACCGCGACCTTCAGGGGCGACCACGGCCAGGCCCGCGGCTGGTGGGGACTGATGCGCAGTGTGCAGGGCGAGGCCTTCGAGGCGTCGGTCTGGCGCGGCTACGAGCAGCTGACGGCAGCGATGGCCTCCCTGATGTCGGGCCGCGGCGCGGAGGCGCTGGAGCTGTCGCGCGGGCTCGCCGCGATCGCCGCGGAGCACGCCGACGTGGACCTGCGGGTCTTCAGCGGGCTCGCCCACGGCCAGGCACTGCTCGCGAACGCCGACCTCGCCGCCGGCCTGGCCGAGCTGGACGCGACGATGGTGCGGGCCACTGCGGCCGGGGTCACGCCGCAGGCGGTCGGCATCGTCTACTGCGCGATCGTGGCGAACTGCAAGGCCTGTCTCGACGTCGAGCGCAGCGTCGAGTGGACCCGCGTGCTCGACGAGTGGTGCTCCGCGCAACCCGGCCTGGTGCCCTTCCAGGGGGCGTGCATCGTGCACCGCTCCGAGGTCCACCAGCTGCGCGGCGACTGGGCCCGCGCGATCGCCGAGGTCGACGACCTGATCGCGCACCCCGGGCCCAACCAGAACACGATCGGCGAGGCCCACTACGTCCGCGCCGAGCTGCACCGGCTCCGGGGCGAGGACGACGCCGCGGAGTCCGCCTACCGCGAGGCCCTCGCCCACGGCAAGGACCCCCAGCCGGGCCTGGCACTCATGCGGCTCGCCCAGGGCCGGACCGACGCGGCCCTGCTCGCCCTGAAGCGCGCCCTCGAGGAGCCCGGCGCACCGCAGCTGCGCACCCGGCTCTGGCCGGCCCTGCTCGAGGTCGCGCTCGCCTCCGGTGACCTCGCCTGTGCCGGCGAGGCGTCGGCGCGGCTCGACGAGGCGGCCGACGCCTCGGACGCCGGCTACCTCCGGGCAGCCGCCGCTGCTGCCCGGGGTCGACTCGCGCTGCACCGCTCCGCCCCGCAGGAGGCGCTGGGCGCGCTGCGCGAGGCGCTGACGGGCTTCCGGGCCACCGACTCGCCGTACGACGTCGCCCGCTGCCGGGTCGCGATCGCCGACGCCTGCGACGCCCTCGGCGACCACGAGACCGCCCGCCTGGAGCGCGACGCGGCGCGGGCGGCCTTCGTGGCGCTGGGCGCGCGGCCCGAGCTCGACCGGCTCGACAAGGTCAGCCGGACCGAACGGCACGGGCTCACCGGACGGGAGGTCGAGGTGCTGCGACTGGTCGCCGCCGGAGCCACCAACCGCGGGATCGCCGACCAGCTGGTCCTCTCCGAGAAGACCGTGGCCCGCCACCTCGCGAACATCTTCGCGAAGCTCGACGTCTCGAACCGGGCGGCGGCGACGGCGTGGGCGCACCAGCACGGCCTCGCCTGAACCTGCACATCGACCTGCACAATTCTGCCGACGCGACGGTGCCCGCTGCGCTCCTACGGTCCGGGAAACGGACTCAGGAGGAACCATGAAGGCACTCGTCATCGGGGCAGGTCCCGTCGGCACGTTCACCGCGATCGGCCTGGCCCGGCGCGGCCACGACGTCACGGTCGTCGACCGGGATCCCGGTCCGGCGGTCGACGGCACCTGGCGTCGTACCGGCGTCATGCAGGGCGATTCCCCCCACGCCTGGCGCGGCCAGGTCGTGCGGGCGATGCTCGAGGAGATGCCCGACGTCATCGAGCGGTTGACGGCCGAGGGCGCCCGGCTCGGCGAGCTGCCCGGCATGCCCGGGATGGTCACCGCGATGTTCGCGCGACGGCCGCTGGTGGAGCGGGTGCTGCGCGAGACGGCGCAGGCCGAGCCGCGGCTGCGCTGGCGCACCGGCCACGCCGAGTCGCTGCTCCTCGACGACGGCGTGGTGCGGGGGGTCGTCGTCGACGACGACCCCGTGTGGGCCGACCTGGTCGTCGTCGCCACCGGCCGCAACAGCCACCTCGGCGAGGAGCTGCGCGGGCCGGTGGAGGGCGGGACGTGCGGGACGTCGTACATCTTCCGGACGTTCCGGACCCGTCCCGGTGCCGCGTCGTACGACGCGCCGTTCCCGTCGTTCGCGATCGGGCCCGACTACGGCACGCTCGTCATGCCGGCCGACAACAGGACGCACCACGTGCTGCTCGTCTGCCCGTCCGACGCCCGGGAGGTCGCGGCGCTCCGCGACGACGAGGAGTTCCTGCGCGCCGCGCGGGCGATCCCGCACACGGCGCCCTGGGCGGACACCGATGCCCACGAGCCGATCACGGCCGTCCACGTCGGGGCCAACCTGACCAACACCTACCGCCTGCAGGGACCGGCGCTCGGCCTCCCGCCCGCCCGGGGCCTGGCCTTCCTCGGCGACAGCGTGTGCACCCTCAACCCGGCCAACGGCCGCAGCCTGGCACTGCACATCCCGCACGCGAAGGTCCTCCTCGACCACCTGCCCGGGATCGGCGACGACTCCACCGACCTCTCGCTGCTGCTGGACCAGTGGGCCGAGGAGCACATCCGGCCGTGGTGGGCCGACCACGTGCTCACCGACGGCTCGTTGCTCCGCCGCTTCCACGGCGAGCCACTCGCGATCGACGAGCCGCTGCCCAGCGACGTCATCTTCGCCGCCGGCGAGGTGCACCCCGAGTGGATGCCGATCATCGGACCCTGCGCCGGCATGCACGCCGGGCCCGCGATCATCGACCAGCTGCGGGAGCCGGTGGCCCAGCTGCTGCGCGAGGGCTGGCGGCCGCGGGTCGAGGGACCGCGGCTCCCGGACCTCGTCGGCTCCCCCGCCGTCCGTTGACGTCGTGGGCCGTCAGGACGTGCAGCGGATCGCGCTGTCGGTGCGCCCGACCTTGTCCACCGCGATCGCGCGGAAGCACGTGCGGCGACCGTCCTTGGGAACGTAGACGTTGGTCATGACCCGGTGGTCCCAGCCCTTCAGCGTGATCCACTGCGCGGAGTCGGGGCCCTTGCGATAGCTGACCCGGTAGTGGCTCACCGCGAAGAGGTCGTACGCCTTGTACACGAACTGCAGGACGTCCCTGTTGTAGGTGTCGATGTAGGTGCGGTACATGTTCGGCGCCTTGCCGTCGATGCCCGTGCAGCGGGTGCCTGACCAGGGCGACAGGTTGCCGGACCGGTCCCGCGCCCGGACCTGGAAGCACGCGTTCCGCTCCTCGCGGAAGGTCCGGCTGACCGAGCGCTGCGTGGTCCGGGACAGGGTGGTCCAGCTCGTCCAGACACCCGAGCCCGGCACGCCGGTGCGCCAGCGGACGTCGTACGACGCGACGCCGGTGGGTTCTGACTGGCCGGGGATGCTCGGATCCACGTAGGTCCAGCTGAAGCCGACCGTGCGTCGGCCGTCGATGTCGGGCACGTAGCGGGGGGAACCACCGGTGGACGTCAGGCGGGGCGCCGTCGCGTCGGGCTTGATCGGTGGCGTCGACACCCAGTCCAGGGTGCCGCGGACGAGCTGGCCGAACGGTCCGTTCCACACGAGGTCGTGCCCCCCCGCGTCGTCAGCGACCGCCCACGTGGCCCCCTGCCCGAACTGTCGCGTCGTGTGCGCCGACGAGAAGTCCACCGCCCTGATCGGCCCGGCGGGGTCGTCGGCAACGTCGAAGGCGAAGTCGTTGCCGAGCATCCACTTGCCGTAGCCACGGTAGGCGGGCAGCTCGTACGCAGCGCCGCTCTGACGGAGGTCGAGGACGTACGTCCCTCCGCAATCGACCATCGCCCACCGACCCCGGACATCGCGGAGCCCGGCGCCGCTGGCGCACGACGCGTTGAGGGGGATCCGTCGAACCGGCCCCGGGTGCGCGGTGTCGGCGCCCTCCAGGTGGCCATTGACGACCCTCCAGACCCAAGTGCCGTCGAGCACCATGGTCGGCTTCGAGTCCGTGGCCTTCCACAGGACCGTTCCGGTCCGCAGCTCCTGCACTTCAAGGGACCACACGCCATCATCTGCGCGGCTGGAGATGCCCACCAGGCGGCCGCGATGCCCCAACATGATCGACCCCCAAGCCACCGGGTCGACGAGGCGGGTTCCACCGGGCCACACGAGTCGCTGCCCCCCGTCCGTCTGCCGGACCGCGATGGCGTCACCGGCCACCTCGATCGAGCCAGCGCCGTTCAGCGACGGCACGCCGAGCGGCCCCCCGGTTGCCGGGTCGGTGACGTTCGACCAGGCGCTGCCGACGTATTCCCGGATCGGGTCGCGGACGATCTCGTCCGTGACAGCGACGACGCGGCTCCCGGACAGGCTCACGTCGCGAGGCGTGACCCATTGGGGCGGGAGAGCCGTGACGGTGCGGGGCTCGTCGCCTGGTCGCAGCATGACCAGCTCACCGCTGCCACCGTCATCGACCGTGGCCACCAGGGTGCCGTCACGGTTGGAGTTGTGGGCAACCACGTGCCGCAGCAGGACGTCGCCGATCTCCCCGGTCCTGAGGTCGACCTCCCGCAACTCCCTGCCGCAACGCTCGCCCTCGCACGGCGCGGCGACGGGGGCCACCAGATCGTCACCCAGGGTCGCGAACGCAGTCCCGGCCGGCAGGGCGACCCTGGTCGTGCTCACCTGTGCCGTGTCGTCCCGTGGCGCCCAGGTGACGTCGTAGCCGTCCGCTGAGTAGCTCGTACCGATCACCCGTTGAGGGGTGAGGAAGCGCCCCGGCACCGGTTCGACGACGCCGGTAGCAATCGTGAGGTGGAGGTAGTTCTCCTCACCGCAGCCCAGCGTGAAGATCAGGCCGTCTGCATCGCTGTCCACCAAGTAGATGTCCCGGCACGAGTCGAAAGGCCCAGCGACCCTCGTCGGTGTCTCGCCGGGCCGTTGCAGGAACAACGCTTCGCCGCTGCCGTAGAGGCTCGTCGTCACCGCCCAATCCGGGCGGACGAGGGCCTGCTCGTGAGCAGGAAGGGAGTAGGCGCTCGTCTCGCCGGTCGCCAGGTCCTCGATCGCCACCGTCGTCGCGAAGCCCCGCTTGTCCCACGTCAACATCTTGTCGTCCACGATCATCACCGCGTCGCGCAAGGGTGGCAGCTCCTGGACGCCACCCGTGGCGTCCACGGCAAGCGACCGCACGACGGCACCGTCCGACACCCGGATCAGGTTCCGGTGGGGCTGACCAGCGTCGATCCCGGTGGTGACCGGACTGACGACATAATCCGACGAACCGTATGCCGTCCACACGGGAGGGTCCTGCCGATACATCCGCGGCAGGGCCGTTTCATCGGACGGCTCGACCGCGACGGCCGCGGCGCTGTCGTCGCCAGCGCTCCTTGCGGGCGCCAGGGCCACACCCGAACCAACCAGCGCCGTCAGCACGACACCGCACACGCTGCGCCCGAAACGCATCGAAGCCCTCCCACCGCCTGCCGGCGCCGTGCCGCACAGGCGCACGATGGTAGTTCCCCGAAGGCGCGAGCGGGCTGGAACGAGGGCATAGCCTTGACCCATGACGAAGCATCTCGGGCTTCCCGGTCGCGTCGCGCTGTCACTGGTCGTCGCCGGCCTCGTCGCCGGCCTGGTGGGCGTGCTCCTCGACATCGACTGGGCGGAGCCGTGGCAGCTCGGCCCGCTCGCTGTGTTCGGCATCGTCGTCGCCTACGAGGTCTGGCGATGGCTGGAGCGCAGGCAGCGGCCGGAGGCGGCGGCAACCGGACCGGCCGAGCTGCCGGGCGACGTACGACGCATCATCAACGCGCACCTGGCCGACGGCAGGCCGATCAACGCGATCAAGGCCTACCGTCAGGCGACCGGCGCCGGGCTGGTCGAGGCCAAGCGGGCGATTGACAGCTGGCCCGCGGCCTGAGCGCCCCGGGACCGCTCAGTCCAGCGCGGTCCACTTCCACCACGTGTAGTGGTACTCCCCCTGCTCGACCTGGTAGCGCTTCCCGCACGCGGTGCACTCACAGATCCGGTCGGGCTCCCACTGCCGCTCGTTGGGCACCGTGCCGACGATCCGGACGTGCCCGGCGTGCTCCTCCTTCGCCGGGTCGTGGAACTGGTGCGCCGGGTAGGCGGTGCACAGGCAGGCGCCCGTCCCGAAGAGCTCGATCCGCTGGAAGGCGCGCTCCAGGTTGCTCGCGTTCGACACCAGCGCGCCACCGAGGTCGACGTCGGCGGTCGCCCTCTCGATGGCGGGCAACGCGGTCACCAGCGGCGTGAGGACCGCCGGGTCGCGGGTCCGCATGACCTCCCAGAGCGCCGACAGGATGCGGCTCCTGTCGCCGGAGAGGAAGTCGGCGACCAGCGGCGACCCGAGAGCGGCCTCCTCGGTGCCGGGTCCCTCCATCCACTGCTCCGGCAACACGAGCACGACCAGCTTGCGGGCATCCGGCGCCGCGGCCGAGCTGTCGACGAGAAGGACCGCGTGGTCGTCGTACCTCCACCACACGGCGGTGTCCGCGCCCAGCGCCCGGACCAGGCTGGCGGGTGCGCTGCGGCGGTCGTACGACGCCGGATCCGTCGTCGCGTCGTCGGTGAAGCGCGTCGCGTCGAAGCGGTGGCGGACGACCCACCGCTGGTCCGCCAGGCGGACCAGCGAGTCCGCCAGCGCATCGATCGCCGCCGTGTCGGGCGTGGAGGCGAGAGGCAGGATGTGGGTCATCCACGTCGTCTGGCCCTCCAGCCCCTCGAGCTCCCACTCGAGTGGCTCGTCCCCGTCCGGCCACGGCAGGTCGACCACCTGCTCGACCACGCCCACGACCTGCGCAGCCGTGGCGTCCACGATCTCCCCCGTCATGGCTGCCGTCCCCTCACCCAACGGGGACGAACAACGACCAGACCCCGAGGGCGAACAACAGGGCGAAGACGGCCAGCATCACGGCGTACCGCCTGCCGAGCTCGACGACCTTGCTCCGGTCGGGGTTCCCCGGGTCGTACATCACCTCGAGGACGTCGCCGAGCCGCGGCTCCCCCCCGGGTTGACCGCCGTCCCGGTCCGGTCCCGCTCGGCGGCGTCGGCGAAGGTGAACGTGACGGTGGTCGTGGTGGTCGTCGACCCGTCGCCCTGCCGTGAGATCTCCGAGCGGCGCTTGGTCACCACGGCCGCCGCGCGCGCCCACGTGCGCGCCCGCCAC
>DATLIG010000102.1:0-11593 GCA_035539555.1 Nocardioides sp.
CTGCGACGACTGCTCGCGCGCCCTGCGCGACCTGGCCGGGATCCCGGGGCTGCTGGCCCGGGTGGACGGCGACGTCGTCGAGCAGCTCGGACGCACCGAGCCGGTGCCGCCGACGCTGCTGCCCTCGATGGTCGCCGAGGCCCGGCGCTCGCGCGGTCGGCGCCGTCTGCTGAGGGTCTCGGTCGCGGCGGCCGCGGCGGTGCTGCTCGCGTTCGCCGCCCTCGGGATCGGTACGACGCTCGGTGACGACGAGCCGGCGCCGCCCGAGCTAGCCGCGGCACAGCGGATGGACGGCCTCGGCACGGGCTCCTCTGGCTGGGTCTCGCTCACCCCGCGCCCGTGGGGGACGCGGATCGACCTGACCTGCACCTACGAGGGGCCGGTGTCCGGTACGGCGACGTACGTCCTCGTCGTGCGCGCCGCCGACGGCCACACCGAGCAGGTCGGCACCTGGCAGACCGCGCCGGGCAAGGAGGTCGCGCTGACGATGGCCGCGTCGCTGGCCCCCGAGGTGGCCGCCCCCGAGCTGGCGGCCGCGCAGCGGATGGAGCCGCTCGGCACGGAGTCCTCGGGGTGGGTGTCCCTGACCGGGCGCCGGTGGGGGACCCGGATCGACCTGACCTGCACCTACGAGGGCCCGGTCAGCGGGGAGGTGGCCTACGTCCTCGTCGTGCACGCGGCCGACGGCCACAGCGAGCAGGTCGGCACCTGGCGGACCGCGCCGGGCGAGGAGGTCCACGTCACGATGGCCACCTCGCTGGCGCCCGCCGAGATCACCACGGTCGAGGTGCAGACCGCGTCGGGCTATTCCGTGCTCCGCCTCGACGAGTGAGACGAGTGAGGGACGAGGGAGGCCACCCAGCCCTCGGTGACGGCGGCCGCCACGGCGACGAGCACCGCGCCGATCTCGGAGATGGCGGCGACCCACGCGTACCAGCTGTCCCACGTGGTGTGGATGCCGTACAGGCCCACCGTGGTGGAGATGACGAACGCCGCGAGCGTGGTGGCGCCGAGACCCGCGAGCAGCAACAGCGGGACCCAGCTGCGCCAGGCGACCAGCAGCACCGCGATCACCGCGCCGGCGACCACGTTGACCAGGAACAGCTGCCCGACCGTGCCCTGGTCGCGCACGCCGTCGAACCACAGGTAGAGGTGGACCACGGCCGTCACCACGGCCGCCAGTGCACCCACCGCACGCATCACCATCGCGCACTCCGATCCTCGATTGCCGAAAGCCTCACGACAGGGAGTACGACGGCGGGCGGCTCCCGGTTCAGCGCCTCGGCCCGAAGGCGGTCAGGATCCGGTCGCGCATCGTGTCCATCCGCGACACCGGCGCGTCGGGCCCGGGCAGCACGCCGGGCTGCCACCCCCAGCCCTCGATCCGACGGACCACGTCCGGGTCCTGCGCGATCACCGAGATCGGGACGTCGTGCCCGGCGTCGCGGCCGGTGACGAACGAGTGGGGCTGGTGGTCGCCCACGACGATCACGACCCGGTCGGGATCCGGGTACGTCGTCAGGAACGAGATCAGCGTGCGCCACGTGTAGCGGACGGAGGCCGCGTAGTTGCGCTGTGCCGCTCCGGGCTCCCGGTGGCCGTCGACCGGCGCGCCACCACGGTCGGGCATCCCGTCGTACACGGAGCCGTCGCCGACCGCTGACCACGGCACCAGCTCCGGCACCGGCGCCCACGGGTGGTGGCTCGAGACGAGGTCGACCTCGGCGAACACCCGGGGGCGCGGACCGGGCGTGAGCTCGGTGCGCCGGAGGTGGTCGAGGGTGAACTGGTCGGGCATCGGGGCGTAGCCGAACTCCGGTCCGCGGTAGCCGACGTCGCGGGAGTCGTAGAGCTCGTCGAAGCGGTAGTACGCCGCGCCCTCGGGCCAGTCGCGGGTGTTGGCGGGCACGTCGAAGACGGTGCGCCACCCCGCTGCGGAGAACGCGCGGGTCAGGCTGAGCCGGTCGCTGTCGAGCAGCTGGCCGTACCGGCGCTCGCCGTTCGCCCACACGCCCGACTGGAAGGTGCCGTGGGCGAGCCAGCTGCCCGCGCCGAAGGTCGGGGAGGTGAGGAAGGCGCTGCGGGACTCGTACCCGGCGGCCGACAGCTCGCGGTTGCCCTGCTCGAGGACGTCGACGACCGATGGCGCGAACCAGCTGCCCTCCACGGCCACCCGACCGTAGCTCTCGAACCAGACCAGCAGCACGTCCTTGCCGCGCAGGCCACGCAGCAGCTGGTCGCCGGGGGTGCCCGCGAAGGCGTCGGAGCGCAGCTCCTGCGCGAACACCCGGGTGTCGCGATGGTCGGCGCGCACCTGGTCGACGGTGTCGACGACGAGCCCCGCCGAGCCGGCCGCGGCGACGTCGTCGACCGGACCGCCGACGGCGGCGCAGACGACCCACGCCGTGCCCAGCGCGACCAGCGTCCGCGCGGTCGGCCGCGGGTGCTCGGCGGCCGACCGCGCGACCCGTGAGGCCGACCAGGTCAGCACCGCGGCCAGCACCGCGACGACGGTCACCGCGCCGACGACGGCGAGGACGGCGACGGAGACGCCCTCGGTGTCGCGGACCACCTCGAAGCCCTTCGGCAGGTAGGACCAGTCGCCCCACACGTGGAAGGCCCGCCCGAGGTAGAGGTCGAAGCCCAGGCCGACTGCGCGCAGCACGGCCAGCACGGTCACGAGAAGCCCGACCGCGACGGCCGCCGCGCGTCGCCCGCGGCTCGGCAGCACGATCGCGAAGGCGGTGAGTGCGACGCCCTCGACCGGGATCCGGGCGAAGTCGCCGGGAGTGATCCCGTCGACGACCCGCGGGGGAGCCAGCGCGATCCAGAGGACCGCGACCGCGGTCAGGGTGAGCATCCGGGGCGTCGGGCCGGTGGTGCCGGCGGGTAGCGGCGTGTCCGCGGCGTCGTACCGGTGCCGCCACTGCCACCCGACGTCGTGGCCGAAGGACTCGACGAGGAGGAGCAGCGCGACCGCCAGCGCGAAGCGCGCGGCCTGGTCGGGGAGGACCATGGCAGAGGCGGCGGTCAGCACGATGCCCTGGACCGCGGCGACCACCTTGGCCCAGTAGCGGGGCGGCGTGGGGCGCCCCAGCCAGGGCCAGGCGCGCCCGGCCAGGACGTAGGCGTAGCGCATCGCGCCGATCGCGAGCACCCACCAGCCGAGCAGGGGAGCCACGTGCACGCTGAGGACCGCGATCAGGAAGGCGTCGGTCTCCATGTCGAAGCGCGCGCCGAACGCGCTCGCGGTGCCGGTACGACGCGCGACGTACCCGTCCACCGCGTCGAGCACCAGCGCCACGGCACTGGTGCCCACCAGCACCGCCGTCCACCGGCCGTCCAGCGGCGTGACGAGCCCGCGGACGGTCAGCACCGCCACCCCGAGCGCGAGCGCCGCGCGCACCGCGGTGACCCGGTCTGCCGGCCCGAGCTGCGCCCGGCGCTGAACCAGATCCATCGCACCTCCGTGTCCTACCTCGCAAGGAGTGGTACGACGGACCGGGGACGTGGGTTCAACGGACCGGGAAGGGAGTTCGCCGTGATCGACGCGCGGGCCTACTGGATCGTCGAGCCGGGACGCGGCGAGATCCGGCCGCTCACCCTGCCCGAGCCGAGAGCGGACGAGGTGCTGGTCCGGGCACTGCGCTCCGGGATCAGCCGCGGCACGGAGTCACTGGTCCACGCGGGCCGCGTCCCTGCGAGCCAGCACGCGACGATGCGCGCACCCTTCCAGGAGGGCGACTTCCCGGGACCGGTGAAGTACGGCTACCTGGGCGTCGGTGTCGTCGAGCGCGGCCCCGACGACCTCGCTGGGCGCACCGTCTTCTGCCTGCACCCCCACCAGACGGCGTACGTCGTGCCGGCCACCGCGGTCGTCCCCGTTCCCGACGGCGTCCCGGCCGAGCGCGCGGTGCTCGCCGGCACGGTCGAGACCGCGCTCAACGCGCTGTGGGACGCCCCGCCGCTGCTGGGCGACCACGTGACCGTGGTCGGTGCGGGACTCGTCGGGTGCTGCGTCGCCCGGCTGGCGGCGGGCGTGCCCGGCGCCACGGTGACGCTCGTCGACACCGACCCGACGCGCGCCTCCGTGGCCGCCGCACTCGGAGCAGGCTTCGCCGGCCCGGACGAGGACCCCGGGCGCAGCGACCTCGTGGTGCACACCAGCGCGACGGAGGCCGGGCTGCGTCGCGCCCTCGAGCTCGTCGAGCCGGAGGGGACGGTGCTGGACCTGTCCTGGTACGGCGACCGGCCGATCGCCGTACCGCTGGGGGAGGCGTTCCACTCCCGGCGGCTGACCCTGCGCAGCAGCCAGGTCGGTGCCGTGGCGCCCGCGCGGCGGGGGACGCGCAGCCACCGCGACCGGCTGGCGCTGGCGCTCGAGCTGCTCCGTGACCCTGCCTACGACGTCCTGCTGACCGGCTCGTCGCCGTTCGGGGAGCTCCCCGGCGTGATGGCGCGGATCGCGTCCGGCGAGTTGCCGGGGCTGTGCCACTCCATCGACTACTCCGACCACTCCGACCATCCCCAGGAGGGCTGAATGTTCCGGGTGACCGTCCGCGACCACATCATGGTGGCGCACAGCCTGCAGGGTGAGGTGTTCGGACCGGCACAGCGGCTGCACGGCGCGACCTTCGTCGTCGACGCGACCTTCGCCGGGCCGGAGCTTGACGCCGACGGGATCCTGGTCGACATCGGCCGGGCCACCGAGGTCCTGCACGAGGTGCTCGGCCGCCTCCACTACCGCAACCTCGACGACGAGCGCGCGGACGACGAGGTCGGCCTCGCCGGGCAGAACACCTCGACGGAGGTGCTCGCGCGCTGGGTGGCCGACCGGCTCGCCGATCGCGCCACCGCCGGCGACCTCGGACCGGGCGGGAGGGCGCTGACCGGGCTCCAGGTCACGCTGCACGAGTCGCACGTCGCGTGGGCCAGCTACGAGCGGTCCCTGTGACCCTGCAGACCGTGACCCTGCACCTCCTCGTGCCCGCAGGCATCGACGACCCCGCGCGACCGAGCGGCGGGAACCTCTACGACCGGCGGCTCGCGTCCGCCCTCGTCGCGCGGGGACGGACGGTCCGCGAGCATCCGGTCGGGGAGGCCGGGCCGGGTGCGGTGCTGGCGGGGCTGCCGGACGGTTCGCTCGTCCTGGTCGACGGCCTGGTCGCATCGACCACCCCTGAGCTCGTGGCCCACCGTCACCGGCTGCGCCTCGTCGTCCTCCTGCACATGCCCGGGTCGGGGCCGTTCGAGCCGGACGTCCTCGTCGCGGCGCGGGCCGTGGTGACGACCAGCGCGTGGTCGCGCGGCTGGGTCGTCGACCACGCCGGGGTGCCGCCCGAGCGGGTGCACGTGGCGGTGCCCGGCGTCGACCCGCGACCGCGGGTGGCCGGGTCGGCGGACGGAGCCCGGCTCCTCACGGTCGGCCCGGTCACTCCCGCCAAGGGGTACGACGACCTGCTGGCCGCGCTCGCCGGGCTCCGCGACCTCGACTGGCACTGCCGGTGGGTCGGTGCGCTCGACCTGGCGCCGTCGTTCGTCGACGCGCTGCGCGAGCGGGCCGGCGCGCTGGGCATCGCCGGCCGGCTCGAGCTGACCGGCCCGCTCTCACCGGGCGCTCTCGACGCGGTCCGCTCCGACAGTGACCTGGTGGTGGCTCCGTCGCGGCGCGAGTCCTACGGCATGGCGCTCGCCGAGGGCCTGGCGCGGGGGCTGCCGGCGGTCGCCACCGATGTGGGCGGGCACCCCGAGGCGCTGGGGACCGCCGCCGACGGGAACGTGCCCGGTGCGCTCGTGCCGCTCGACCGTCCCGCCGTGCTGGCGGACCACCTGCGCGCCTGGCTCACCGACGACCGCCGGCGGGAGCACTGGCGCGCGGCCGCGGCCGACCGTCGCTCGCAGCTGCCGGACTGGGGCGGCACCGCCGAGCGCGTGGATGCGGTGCTGAACCGGATCGGCCCGGGCGTCGTACACCTGGGTGAGGGGTAGGAGGCGGTCATCGACGGGACGACGCGCGGGACGAGGATCCGGCTGCTGGCGGGCGCTGCGGTGCTGGCCGTGCTCGTGCTGCGCGTCGGTCCGCAGCCCTTCCTCGACGGGCTCGCCCGCACCGATCCCCGGGCGATCGCCTACGCGCTGGTCGTCACCGCTGCCACGACCGCCTGCTGCGCGCGCCGCTGGAGCCTGGTCGCGGGAGGGCTGGGGGTCGGGCTCCCGTTCGGCCCGGCCTACCGCGCCTGCTACCGGGCGCAGGTGCTCAACGCGACGCTGCCCGGCGGGGTCGCCGGCGACGTCCACCGCGGCTACCGGCACGGCAGGGACGCCGGCGCGCTCGGACGTGGGCTGCGCTCGGTCGTCTGGGACCGGGCGAGCGGTCAGGCGGTGCAGGTCGCGCTCGCCGTCGCGTGCGTCCCGCTGCTCCCGGCCGCGTTGCGCGGGTGGGCGCTCGGGGTGCTGGCGGTCGTCGTCCTCGTCGCCGTGGTGGTGCTGGTCGCCGCGCGCCGCGAAGCCGTCGCCGTCCTCGGCGGGGTCTGGCCGGAGGTGGTGCTGCTCTCCGCGCTCGCCGCCGTCGGCCACGGGACCGTGTTCGTCGTCGCCGCGCGGACGGCGGGGGTGAGCGCGCCCACCTCGGACCTGGTGGCGCTCGCGCTGGTCGTGCTGCTGGTCTCCGCGATCCCGCTGGGCATCGCCGGGTGGGGACCGCGCGAGGGAGCCGCGGCGGGGGCGTTCGGAGCCGCCGGGCTCGGCGCGGCCACCGGCGTCGAGGTCGCCGTCGTCTACGGCGTCCTGTCGCTGGTCGCGACCCTGCCGGGCCTGCTCGTGCTGCGGGGCCGGCGCGCGGCGCACCCGGGGCGGGCCATGGAAGGAGGCCGGACATGGGCGAACGTCCCTACGTCCTCCTGAGCTGCTGCATCTCCCTCGACGGCTATCTCGACAGCTGCGGGCAGGAGCGGCTGCTGCTCTCGAACGACGCCGACTTCGACCGTGTGGACGCGGTGCGCGCCGAGTACGACGCGATCCTCGTGGGCGCGGGCACGGTCCGCAGGGACGATCCCCGGCTGCTGGTCCGCTCGGAGGACCGGCGTCGGAGGCGGATCGCGCAGGGCCGTCCGGAGGGCCCGGTGAAGGTCACCCTGAGCTCGCGCGGCGCACTCTCCCCGGAGGCGCGCTTCTTCGTCCTCGGCGACGGCGAGAAGCTCGTCTACTGCCCCGACGCCACGGTTCCCGAGCTCGAGGGCCGGATCGGCTCGCAGGCCAAGGTGGTCGGTCTCGGCGCCGAGGTGCGGATGGCCGACCTCGTCGCCGACCTCGGCTCGCGCGGCGTGCGCCGGCTGATGGTCGAGGGCGGTGGAACGGTGCACACGCAGTTCCTGTCGGCGGGCCTGGCCGACGAGCTGCACCTCGTCGTGGCGCCCTTGTTCGTGGGTGACTCCCGCGCGCCCCGGTTCGTCGGCGACGGCGGCTTCCCCTGGCATGCCGGCCGACGGGCGACCCTCGTGGAGACCCGCGCGATCGGCGACGTGGCGTTGCTGCGCTACGCGCTGTCGGCGCGGTTCTCGGGCTGAGGCAGGGTGGCGCTCAGCAGGCCCTCGAGCGCGCCGACGAGGCGCTCCTTGTCGTACCTCTCGGGCTGGTCGAGCACCAGCCGGCCGAAGTGCTCGGCCGTGATCATCACCAGGTGGGCGAGCACGTCGACGTCGACGTCCGGGCCGCCGCGTCGCTCGAGACCGACCTGGAGTGCGTCCGCGATGTAGCCGCGGATCAGCTCCCGTGTCGAGTCGATCCGGTCCCGGACGATGACCGGCGCGTTCTGGGTGAGGCCGAGGACCGGCCGCCACACGTCGGGCTCGTGCTGGACGGCGTCGATCAGCCCGCCCGCGGCCGTCAGGACCCAGTCGTCGACGTCGCCCTCGAAGGTGCGCGCCGGCATCAGCTGCAGCGCCGACGCCAGCGCCCGGCGCTGCGTGCGGTCGAGGAGGGCGTGGAGGAGGGGCTCGAGCCCGTCGTACGCCGCGTAGACGACCGGTCGCGTGACATCGGCCTCGCGGGCGATCGCCTCGATGGTCACCTTCTCGTAGCCATCGCGCACCAGCACGCGCAGCGCGGCGTCGAGCAGGTGCTCGCGGCGCTTCTCCACCGGGAGTCGCTTGGCGTAGCGCCGCTTGGGAGCGGGCGTGACGTCCTTCACCTTCTTGACAATATTCCACTGGTGTAAAGTTCGGCGAACCTACAGTCGTGTAGCAATCAGTTGAGGAGAGTCCGATGTTGGGTGTCCAGACCCGCAAGCAGATGCTCGCGAAGTACGAGCCGATGGCCGACTACGGCTTCCTCGGGCCGGACTCGGTCTCGTGGAAGGTGTGGTCCCACCCGACGTCGTACGTGCTGGGCTTCGCCCGCGCCGTGACCATCGAGCACTTCGACCCGAACCTCGCCGCTGCCGTGGTGCAGTCCGGCGGCGTGAAGTACCGGCCCTCGACGCGCTACGGCCGCACCCTGCGCTACTTCGCCATGCAGCTCTTCGGCGGCGCGGAGCAGACCGCGAAGGCGGCCGACGTGCTGGTCAAGGTGCACTCGAAGGCGGTCGGGAACGACCCCGTCACCGGCAGCACGTACGACGCCAACAGCTCCTCGTCGCAGCTGTGGATCCACGTCACGGCGTGGCACTCGATCCTCAAGTGCTACGAGATGTTCGGCCCCGGCAGGCTGACCGAGGCGGAGGAGAACCAGTTCTGGGCCGAGTGCGCCGAGATCGCGAAGCTGCAGACGATCGACCCGGAGGAGGTGCCGGCGACGCGCGCCGAGGTGCACCGGTACTTCGAGGAGTGGCGTCCGCGGCTGGCCGCATCCGAGGCCGCGCAGGACATGATCCACTTCATCATGCCGCTGTCCGTCGCGCTGCCGCCGAGCATGCCGGGGTGGCAGAAGAGGCTGCTCGCGCCGGCGATGTGGGTCATGAGCAAGGGCGTCATCTCGACGTACCCGAGGTACATGCGCGACATGGCCAACCTCCGCCAGGGGCGCGTGGTCGACCTCGTCGCGCTGGTCGGCAACAAGGCCCTCCACAAGTTCTTCGAGCGCTCGATGAACGCCCGCCTCGCGCTCTTCGACCTGCTCGCGCCGCAGGCCGTCGAGATCGCCGCGCCGGCGATCCTGGGCATCCCCCCGAGGAGCCCGCGGATCTGGGGCGTGCGTGAGGCGCAGGAGCACTTCGGCTTCGCGGTCCCGGCCGAGGCGCACCACGACGTCCGCGAGAAGCAGCGCGACCGCGTCTTCAACCAGGGCGTCAAGCCGTCCGACGAGGGCTTGGTCGAGTCCGAGCAGCACATCGGGGCGATGCAGACCGCCTGACCGCGGTCCCGTACGACGGACGCAGGGTCCGTGGCTCACATTCGTGCAGCCGCGGACCCTTGCGCTTTTCTGAACCGCAAGATCTCTTGTCCGCGAGGGGCTGTCGGCGCTTCGATGTGGAAGTTCCACTCTCGGAAGAAAGGTTCTTGGATGTTCTCAACCCGGATCAGCAGGATTTCCGCCGGCGCCGCGTGTCTCGTGGCCGCTTTCGCCGGTGCCACCGTGTCGGCTGCCGCTGCGGATGGCGACACGTCGGCGGTCCCGACCTACAAGGAGTTCAAGGCCTCGACGTTCGTCGACGTCGACGGCGCCTACGTCGTCAACGGCGACGAGGTCGTCTCCACCGACGGCGACCTGAAGAAGTTCTACGAGCGCCTGGTCGGCCCCGAGGACACCCAGGCCGACGGCCTGATCGTCAACACCGTCGGCGGCGTCGACGACAAGTGGAGCGCGGCGCAGGTCGCCAACCTGACCTACTGCGTCAGCACCAAGTTCGGCACCCGCCACGACGACATCGTCACGGCGATGGCGGCCGGCGCCGGCCTGTGGGAGGCCGCGTCCTCCAAGGTGAACTTCGTGTACGACGCCTCGCAGGACGCCAGCTGCACGACCCGCAACAAGACCGTGCTGTTCTCGGTCGAGCCGGTCAGCACCAGCCAGTACATCGCCCGCGCGTTCTTCCCGAGCACGGCCAAGCGCCAGCGCAACGTCCTGATCGACGACTCGATCTGGACCTCGGGCAGCTGGGAGCCGGGCGACATCCTCGGCCACGAGCTGGGCCACGCGCTCGGCTTCCGGCACGAGCACACCCGCCCTGAGTCCGGCACCTGCTTCGAGGACAACAACTGGCGCCCGCTGACGCCGTACGACTCGTCCTCGATCATGCACTACCCGCAGTGCAACGGCGGCTCGAGCGACCTCGAGTTCCAGGCCTCCGACGCTGCCGGAGTCCGCGCGCTCTACGGTTCGTGATCCTCCCGACGGGGCAGGTGGACGCCATGGCGTCGTCCACCCGCCCCGTCACCGAGGCCGTCGTCACCGGCCTCCTGGCGCTCGTCGTCGCGCTCCAGCTGCTGGTGCTGGCGATGGTCGCCGACGCCTGGCTCGGCCCCGCCTCGGACGACCCCCACGGCTACACCGTGATCTTCGGCGTGGTCCTTCTCGTGGTGACCGCGCCGCTGACCCTGCTCCTCGCGGGGCTCCGGCGCCGGCTCCGGGCCCGTCGCTGATTCATCGCCACCCGTCGTACGGCCATAGAATCGCCGCCCGTGGCACTCACCATCGGAATCGTCGGTCTCCCCAACGCAGGCAAGTCGACGCTCTTCAACGCGTTGACCAAGAACGACGTCCTCGCGGCGAACTACCCGTTCGCCACCATCGAGCCCAATGTGGGCGTCGTCGGCGTGCCCGACCCGCGGCTCGCGCAGCTCGCCGAGATCTTCGGCTCCGAGCGCCAGCTGCCCGCCACCGTCGAGTTCGTCGACATCGCCGGCATCGTCCGGGGCGCCTCGCAGGGCGAGGGCCTGGGCAACAAGTTCCTCGCGCACATCCGCGAGTCCGCCGCGATCTGCCAGGTGACCCGCGTCTTCCGCGACGAGGACGTCACCCACGTCGACGGCGAGGTCAACCCCGGCAACGACATCTCCACCATCCAGACCGAGCTGATCTTCGCCGACCTCGAGACCGTCGATCGGGCGATCCAGCGGCTCGAGAAGGAGTCGCGGAAGGTCAAGGACCTGGTCGCCAACCTCGAGGCGGCCAAGGCCGCCAAGGATGCGCTGGAGTCCGGTACGCCGATCATCGCCACCGACATCGACCGGGCCCTGCTGCGCGAGCTGTCGCTGCTCACCGCCAAGCCGTTCATCTTCGTCTTCAACTGCGACGCCGACGAGCTGGCCGACGAGGAGCTCAAGGACAGGATGCGCGAGCTCGTCGCGCCCGCCGAGGCGATCTTCCTCGACGCCAAGTTCGAGTCCGAGCTGATCGAGCTCGACGACGAGGAGGCTGCCGAGTTCCTCGCCGAGGCCGGCGTCACCGAGCCCGGCCTCGAGGTCCTCGCCCGGGTCGGCTTCGACACCCTCGGCCTGCAGACCTACCTCACCGCCGGCCCCAAGGAGTCGCGCGCCTGGACGATCCCCAAGGGCGCCACCGCCCCGCAGGCCGCCGGCGTCATCCACACCGACTTCGAGAAGGGCTTCATCAAGGCCGAGGTCGTGTCCTTCGACGACCTGGTCGCCGCCGGCTC
>DATLIG010000103.1:0-9709 GCA_035539555.1 Nocardioides sp.
GCGGCCCGCGCCTCACCCAGCCGTACGGCGACGCCGGCCATCGCCGGCAGCGAGTAGCTCAGCGGCCAGCTCATCCGCGCGTCCAGCGCCCGGGTGATCGACTCGCCGAGCAGGCCGGCGGTGCCGGCGGCGTCCCCGCGCAGTGCGGTGACCGTGGCGCTGCGGGTCAGGCAGGTGGCCAGGGTGAAGTCGTTGCCCAGGTCGCGGGCGATCGCCAGCGCCTCGCCGAGCACGTCGTCGGCGGCGTCGAGGTCGCCGCGGACCAGGGCCAACTGCCCCAGGGCGACCAGGGTGTGGGCCTCGACCCACGGCAGGTCGGCGCCCGCGGTGCCGGCGAGCGCCTCCTCCAGCAGGGCGCGGGCCTCCTCGACAGCACCCACGAAGACCGCAGCATGCCCGGCGAGGGTGGCTGCCTCCGCGGCGAGGCCGGCGTCGCCGACCCGGCGGGCGACGGGCACCGCAGCCGCGGCGGCGGCGCGCATGCCCGCGATGTCGCCGGTGGCGAACAGCAGGCCCATCCGACCGATCTGCCGGCGTGCCTGGACCGCGTCGGAGCCGACCCCGTCGGCGCGGTCCAGCCACCCGAGGCCCTCGCGGGCGTGTCCGCGCAGCGCGAGGTAGAGCCAGGTGCTGCCGGCGAGCTCGGCCGCGTCGTCGCCGCGGTCCAGCTCCAGCAGGTGCAGGTACGACGAGCGCAGGTTCGCGTGGTCGGCGTCGAGCCGGTCCAGCTCCGCGCGGAGGTCGGGACCACGGAGCACCACGTCGGCCGCCAGGGCACGGGCGTGGTACCAGGCGGCATGGCGGTCGGCCGCCGCGGCGTCCGCTCCCGACGCGACGAGCCGCTGGCCGGCGTACTGGCGGACGGGTTCGAGCAGCCGGAACCGCGGCGGATCGGTGAGCGGCTCCACGCGGGCGACGAGGGAATGGTCGACGAGGGCGGCGAGCGGGCCCAGGACGTCGGCGGTCCCGGTGACCGCGGCGGCCGCGTCGAGGGTGAAGCTGCCCGAGAACGTGCCCAGCTGGGCGAACACGCCCGCGTCGGACGGCGCGACGAGGTCGAGGCTCCAGTCGAGGGCATCCGCCATCGTGCGTTGGCGCATGGCGAGGTCCCGCGGTCCCTCCACGAGGGGAGCGTGCTCCTCGAGCCGCGCCAACAGGGCTGCGGGCGTCAGCAGCCGCGCGCCGGCGGCAGCCAGCTCGAGCGCGAGCGGCAGGCCGTCGAGGCGACGGCAGATCGCCTCGACCGCGGGGGCGTTGTCGTCGTCGAGCTCCAGGCGCGCGCCCGCGGCGTTCGCCCGTTCGAGGAAGAGCTGCACCGCCTCGGCGAAGGGCAGGGGAGCGAGCCCGACGTCGTGCTCCGCCCGCACCCGCAGTGCGGCCCGGCTGGTCGCCAGCACGACGAGGCCCGGGCAGCGGGCGATCAGGTCCGCCACGGCGACCGCGGCGTCGAGCACCTGCTCGAAGTTGTCGAGGAGCACGAGCGTCCGGCGGCCGGCGAGCGCCGCCACCAGCCGCGTCGTGACGTCGCCGGCGCCCCGTTCCGGCAGGTCGACCGCGGCCGCCAGCTGGGGCAACACCTCCCTCGGGTCGCGGACGACGGCCAGGTCGACCCCGACCGCCAGGTCGTACGACGGCGCCAGCCGCTCCAGCAAGGCGACTGCCACGCGTGTCTTGCCGACCCCGCCCGGGCCGGTGAGGGTCACCAGCCGCGCTCCCGACTCGACCCGTTCCGCCACCTCCACGAGAGCGGCTTCGCGCCCGATGAGCCGGGTCGCGGGCGCCGTCACGCCACGGCTCCGCTCGTCGTACGCGGGGGGATCGGCCGGCGCCGGCCGGACCCGGCGCGGCACCGCCTCGGCGAGCAGCGTCCGCTCGTCCTCGGAGAGTCCGAGCGCCTCGGCCAGCGCGCGGACCGTGTGCGGGTAGGGCCTCCTGCGCTCGCCGCGTTCGAGGGCGCTGACCGCCTTGACCGAGAGGCCCGCCCGCTCGGCGAGCTCCTCCTGGGTCAGGCTGCGGTCGTTGCGCAGGTCGCGCAGCAGGGCACCGAACCCCTCGTCGCCCGCCTGCCGCACGGCAGGAACGCTAGCCCAGCGCGGCCGGCAGCATGACAGGATTGACGGGTGAAGCCAGCGGCGGTCCTGTGGGACATGGACGGAACCCTCGTCGACACCGAGCCCTACTGGATGGCGACCGAGGTCGCGATCGCCGAGGAGCACGGCGGCACGTGGACCCACGAGGACGCGATGAGCCTCGTCGGCAACGACCTGCTCGTGTCGGGGGAGTACATCAAGGCCAAGCTCGGTCTCGACCACTCGCCCGAGGAGGTCGTGGAGATGCTGCTCGACGGGGTGGTCGCCCAGGTCCGCCACTCGGTGCCGTGGTGCGCCGGCTCGCGCGAGCTGCTGCTGGCCCTGCACGCCGCGGGCGTGCCGTGCGGCCTGGTCACGATGTCCTACCAGCGCTTCGTCGCCCCGATCCTCGAGCACCTGCCGCCGGAGACCTTCCGGGTCATCGTCACCGGCGACATGGTGAGCCAGGGCAAGCCGCACCCGGAGGCCTACCTCACGGCTGCTGCCGCGCTCGGCGTCGACCCGTCCGACTGCGTCGCGATCGAGGACTCGCCGACCGGTGCCCGCTCGGCGGAGGCGGCGGGGTGCCGGGTGCTCGTCGTACCGAACCACGTGCCGGTGCCCGACGGGCCGGGGCGGGTGTTCCGGGAGTCCCTCGAGGGGCTCAGCCCGGCCGACCTGGGCGACCTGTAGCGGGGCCCAGCCCCGGCGCCAGCAGGGCGTGGATCAGGCCGGGCGCGGCGGATCTGCCACCGGGTACGGCGGCGCCTCGCCGCCCCACGCGGGGCAGATCGCCTGGTGGGCGCACCACCGGCACCCGGCGCCCTTGCGGGCCTCGAACTCCTGCCGGTCCGTCGCGGCACGGATGGCGTCCCACACCGCCTGCACCTTGCGCTCGGTCGCGAGCAGCTCGCGCTCGTCCGGCTCGTAGCGCAGCACCTGGCCGTCCCCGAGGTAGATCAGCTGCAGCATCTTCGGCACCACCCCGCGCGTGCGCCACAGGACGAGCGCGTAGAACTTCAGCTGGAAGAGGACCTTGCCCTCGAACATCTCGTTGACTGCGTTGCCGGTCTTGTAGTCGACGATCCGGATCGCCCCGTCGGGCGCCACGTCGACCCGGTCGATCACGCCCCGCAGGAGCAACCTGGTGTCGGTGAGGGTCTCGACGTACAGCTCCCGGTCGGCGGGCTCGAGGCGGCGCGGGTCCTCGAGCGCGAAGTAGCGGGCCAGCGTGGACCGGCACGACAGCAGCCAGGAGGCGATCTCCGGGCCGTCCTCGGGGAACATCGTCGCGACGGCCGGCTCCGCCTCCTGCAGCTCCGTCCACGCCGGGGCGACCATGGTGTCGGCGACCTCGGGCGTGCGCTCCGCCGCGGGCAGGTCGAACAGCTGCTCCAGCACCCGGTGCACCACCGTGCCACGGACCGCCGCGGGCGACGGCGGCTCGGGCAGCCGGTCGATGCTGCGAAAGCGGTAGAGCAGCGGGCAGTTGAGGAAGTCGCCCACGCGGGACGGCGACAGCGCTCCCAGCACCTCGACGCCGTCGACGCGCGTGCCCCCGCGCTCGGACGGGTCGGCCGGCTCGACGCCGGCTGGTGCTGGTGTGGTGGTCATGACTTCGACAGTAGGCGAAGGCTCCGACAGTGCGCCGGATAGCCTCACCGTGTGTCCACCCCCTCGTCCGCCCCGCAGCGACCGCCCGCGCCCCGCGGCATGGTCCGGATCGGACGGATCGCGGGCAGTGACGTCCTCGTCTCGACGTCCTGGTTCTTCGTCGCCGCGCTGATCGCCTGGATCATGGGACCGCGCGTCGACGACGTGCAGCCCGGGCTCGGGGGCTGGAAGTACGTCGTCGGCGTGGCGTTCGCGATGGCGCTCTACCTCGCGATCCTGCTCCACGAGGCCTCCCACGCGCTCGTCGCGCGGCGCTTCGGGTTCACCGTGGAGGCGATCACGCTCAACTTCCTCGGCGGCGCGACCACGATCGACGGTGAGGCGCGCCGGCCCCGCCAGGAGTTCTGGATCGCGGTCGTCGGGCCGATCACCTCGCTGGGGGTCGGCGCCGCCGCGCTCGCGCTCTGGTTCGTCATCCCCGAGAGCCAGGGGCTGCTGCTCCTCGTCGTCGAGGGGCTCGCCGGCTCGAACCTGGTGATCGGTGTCCTCAACCTCGTCCCCGGTCTCCCGCTCGACGGTGGCCGCGTGGTGAAGGCCGGTGTCTGGGCCGCCACCGGGAAGGTCTACGTCGGGACGATCGTCGCGGGCTGGGGCGGCCGGATCACCGCCGTCGCGGTGGTCCTGTGGGCCCTGCTCAGCGCCGGCAACGGCTCCGTGGTCAACCCGGTCGTGCTGGCGATCGTCGCGGTGTTCCTCTGGACCGGTGCGAGCCAGGCGATCGCGGCCGCCGGCGTCGTGCGCGGCCTGTCCGGTGTCGTCGCCCGCGACCTGGTCCGGCCCGCGATCAGCGTGCCCGAGGACCTTCCCCTCGCCGAGGCCGTACGGCGGGCCGACGCCGCATCCGTGACCGGGATCGTCACCACCACCTCCGACGGCCGGCCCGTCGGTGTCGTGTCCGCCGAAGCCGTGCGCGCCGTGCCCGAGGAGCGGATGCCCTGGCTGGCCGTGTCCACCGTCGCCCGCGGCCTGGCCGGCGGCCGGGCGCTCCCGGTGGGGATCAGCGGCGAGGACCTGCTGGCGGCGCTGCGGCGTACTCCCGCGTCGGAGTACGTCCTGCTCGCCGACGACGGCACGGTCCACGGCGTCCTCGCGACGGCCGACATCGTCCGGGCGATGCGCAACCGATAGATTGCGCCGGTGAGCGACGCAACCCCCGACGTACCCGAGGACGCCTGGTCCGGCGTGCACCGCGGCCCGCTGCGCGCAGGGGAGTGGGTGCGCCTGCTGGACGGCAAGGGCCGGCGGCACAACTTCGCCCTCGAGCCGGGCAAGCGGTTCTTCTCCAACAAGGGTCACCTCGAGCACGACGACCTGATCGGCCGCGAGGAGGGCTTCACGGTCACCTCGTCCGTCGGCGGCGAGTACCTCGTGTTCCGCCCGCTGCTCTCCGAGTACGTCGTGTCGATGCCCCGCGGCGCCGCGGTGGTCTACCCCAAGGACTCCGCGCAGATCATCGCGATGGCCGACATCTTCCCCGGCGCGCACGTCGTCGAGGCCGGCGTCGGGTCCGGCGCGCTGACCTGCTCGCTGCTGCGTGCCGTCGGCCCGCAGGGCAAGGTGTCGTCGTACGAGCGCCGCGAGGAGTTCGCCGACGTCGCCCGCCGCAACGTCACCCAGTTCTTCGGCGGCGACCACCCGGCCTGGCAGCTGACCCTCGGCGACCTCGCCGAGGCGCTGCCGGCGTCGGGGGAGCGCTGCGACCGGATCATCCTCGACATGCTCGCGCCGTGGGACTGCCTCGACGCGGCCGCCGACGCCCTGCTGCCCGGCGGCATCGTCTGTGCGTACGTCGCCACGACCACCCAGCTCTCGAAGTTCGTCGAGGCGGTGCGGGTCCACGGCGGGTTCACCGAGCCGGCACCCTGGGAGTCCCTCGTCCGCGACTGGCACGTCGAGGGCTTGGCCGTGCGCCCCGGACACAAGATGATCGGGCACACCGCCTTCCTCGTCACCGCCCGGCGGATGGCCCCCGGGGAGCGGGCGCCGATCAAGAAGCGTCGTCCCGCACCCGGCGCCTACGGCCCGGACTACGCAGGTCCGCGCCCTCCGGGTGTGCCCGAGGCGCCGGCCGAGGACTGAGCCGCAATCCTTGCGGTTTGGTCCCAAACCGCGGGCTCCGCGGCGTGTCGTCTGCGGTTTGGGACCAAACCGCAACACCTTCCGGCGCAGCGCCCTCCGCTCGACCGCAACCGAAACGTTGCATCGAATGCGTGGCGAAGCACTTCCGCGCAACACGCTCCCGAGTAGGGTCGTGACAGGAGGTGTGCCACATGACGAGCATGGGT
Source organism: Nocardioides sp. (assembly GCA_035539555.1). Classification (GTDB taxonomy): domain Bacteria; phylum Actinomycetota; class Actinomycetes; order Propionibacteriales; family Nocardioidaceae; genus Nocardioides. The sequence goes on from DATLIG010000103.1 coordinate 6,029, forward strand.
GAAGGCACGGGTAGTCACCGCTCTCCGAGTCGCGAGGAGCTCGAGGAGCAGGTCCGTTACCTCGAGGACGAGGTCCACGACCTGCGCCGCCGCGCGGTCGAGGTTCCGGGCGGTGCGAGCCGCTCGCTCGAGATGAGGCTCGCGGACGCCCAGCGCTCGCTGGCCGCGGTGACCGCGCAGAACGAGCGGCTCGCGTCCACGCTGCGCGATGCCCGCGACCAGATCATGAAGCTCAAGGAGGAGGTCGACCGGCTCGCCCAGCCGCCGGCCGGGTTCGGAACCTTCCTCCAGCGCAACGAGGACGACTCGGTCGACGTGTTCACCGGTGGCCGCAAGCTCCGCGTGACGGTCAGCCCCGCGGTCGACCTCGACACGCTCCGGCGTGGCCAGGAGGTCATGCTCAACGAGGCGCTCAACGTCGTCGCGGCCTTCGACTACGAGACCGTGGGCGAGGTCGTGATGCTCAAGGAGGTCCTCGCCGACGGCGAGCGCGTCCTGGTGATCGCCAACGCCGACGAGGAGCGGGTCGTCAAGCTCGCCGACCCCCTGCTGACCGAGACCCTGCGCGCGGGCGACTCGCTGCTGCTCGACTCGCGTGCCGGCTACGTCTACGAGAAGGTCCCGAAGTCGGAGGTCGAGGAGCTCGTCCTCGAGGAGGTCCCCGACATCACCTACGAGACCATCGGCGGCCTGGGCAACCAGATCGAGATGATCCAGGACGCGGTCGAGCTGCCCTACCTCTACCCGGACCTCTTCCTCGAGCACGAGCTCAAGCCTCCGAAGGGCATCCTGCTGTACGGCCCGCCGGGTTGCGGCAAGACGCTGATCGCCAAGGCCGTCGCCAACTCGCTCGCCAAGAAGGTCGCGGCCAAGACGGGCGCGGAGGGGAAGTCGTACTTCCTCAACATCAAGGGCCCCGAGCTGCTCAACAAGTACGTCGGCGAGACCGAGCGGCACATCCGGCTGGTCTTCCAGCGGGCGCGCGAGAAGGCATCGCAGGGCACGCCGGTCATCGTCTTCTTCGACGAGATGGACTCCCTGTTCCGTACCCGCGGGTCCGGCGTGTCCTCCGACGTCGAGAACACCATCGTCCCGCAGCTGCTGAGTGAGATCGACGGCGTCGAGACGCTGGAGAACGTCCTCGTCATCGGCGCGTCCAACCGCGAGGACATGATCGACCCCGCGATCCTGCGCCCGGGCCGCCTCGACGTGAAGATCAAGATCGAGCGGCCCGATGCCGAGTCGGCGCGCGACATCTTCAGCAAGTACCTCACGACGTCGCTGCCCCTGCACACCGAGGACGTCGCCGAGTTCGGCGGCGACAAGCAGGCCGCCGTCGCCGGCATGATCCAGGCGACCGTCGAGCGGATGTACACCGAGACCGAGGAGAACCGCTTCCTCGAGGTGACCTACGCCAACGGCGACAAGGAAGTCCTCTACTTCAAGGACTTCAACTCCGGCGCCATGATCCAGAACATCGTCGACCGGGCGAAGAAGATGGCCATCAAGGACTTCCTCGACCACGACCAGAAGGGCCTGCGGGTCTCGCACCTGCTCCAGGCCTGCGTCGACGAGTTCAAGGAGAACGAGGACCTGCCCAACACCACCAACCCCGACGACTGGGCGCGGATCTCGGGCAAGAAGGGCGAGCGGATCGTGTTCATCCGCACGCTCATCACCGGCAAGCAGGGCACCGAGCCGGGGCGGTCGATCGACACCATCTCCGACACGGGCCAATATCTCTGAGCTTTCCTTGGTCCGGCCTGACAGGCTGGGGCAGCAAGCAATCGACAACTCCCGAAGGAGCCCCCTGTGGTCAAGAAGCTCGCCCTCGTCGTCCTCGTCGCGCTCGGCGTCACCGCCGCGGTCAAGGTCGCGAAGTCCCGCTGACGCACCCCTGACAGCACGCCCCGGCACGGTCCCGTGCCGGGGCGTCGTCGTACCCTGCGGTCCATGCGCACTCTCGGACGCGCGATCGCCGCCGGCGTCGTCCTCACCCTCGCCCTGGCCGCCTGCAGCTCCTCTGACGACGGGGACGACGCGGGCGGTTCGGGCGGCAAGGCGGACCCGTCCTCGGAGGCGCCGCAGGAGCCCACCCTGGTCGACCGGTTCTACCCGGAGGTCCAGCCCGAGCGGGTCCGCGTGGGGCGCCAGGACTACGCCGATCCGTGCCAGGTGCTGCCGCCCGCCGACGTCATCCGGATCTTCGACGTCACGCCCCTCGACGGCATCGAGCAGACGGCGACGGTGACGTCGGTGCCGGTGGCCGACGCACCCGAGGCGAGCTGCCGCTACCCGCTCCGGGGCTACGCGCTGACGGCGACGCCCGAGGAGACGCCACGCTGGGCCCGCTACACGACCCGCTTCCAGGCCGTCGACATCGGCAACGGCATCTGGTTCAGCGGTGACCGCGCGGGCGCGTTCGACGAGGCGATCGAGGAGCTGCGGGGGAGCGCCGCACCGGCCCAGGTCGAGTACCGCACCCTCGTCGGTACGACGACCTGGCAGATCCAGCTCGACGTGCCGCGCGGCGCCGGGGCCGACCACTTCCACCAGGCTGCCCGGCGGGCGTTCGCGCTCGTGCGGAAGCGGCTGGCCCGACCCACGGCACTGCCGCAGGAGATCCTCGGCCCGGTGCTGCGCGGAGAGCCCTACGCCCGCGGCACGCGCATCGTCGACGCCTGCGACCTGCTGTCCGGCGCGGTGCTCGCCGGTCTGACCGGTAGCACGAACCCCGCCCCCTCCCTGGTCAACTCGACCGCCGGCTGGCGCCACGAGCAGGGCACGAACACGAGGAGGAAGTGGGCCTCGCCGTACACGGAGTGCCAGTGGGGCACCGGCGAGCACGAGTCGGCCGATGAGTACGACGTCGACCTCTTCGTGCGCTCGCACCCGGACCTCAAGGAGGCGAACCGGTCCTTCACGGCGTCGCTGGAGAGGTCGGGCATCGTCGAGGCGCGGATGAGCCCGCTGACGGTCGCGAAGGTCGACCGCGGAGGTTGGACGACCTCGACCCGGATCGGGCACCAGACCCTCGTCCACCTGCGCGTGGGCGTCCACGTCATCGAGCTGACGGTCGGCACCGGTGATCGTGCCCTGATCCGGACCGAGCCCGAGATGGCCGACGCCGTCGCGGCCGTCGTCGAGCGGGTCCGAGCGCTCGCCGGCTGAGACCTCAGGTGCTGCGCAGGTACCACGCGCGGACCAGCTGGTAGGCCCCGTAGCAGCCCAGGCCGGCAGCGACGAGCACGATGAGCCACGGTCCGAGCGGCTCGTCGCGGAACCGGACGATCGCCTGGTCGAGCCCGGCCCGCTGCCGCGGGTCGTGCTCCACCGCCGCCCGGGCGACGAGGACCGCGATCACTCCGAAGGCCAGTGCACGGCTCAGGTGCCCGGTCCGTGCGAGCACCTGGACCACCCGGCCGACGTCACCGGTGCGCCCCTCGGCTTCGACGTCGCGGCGCCAGCGGTCGGTCAAGCCACGCCACGCACTGGTGGCGGCGACCGCCATGACGACCCCGGCCGCGGCCAGCACGAGGACGGTCCCGAACGGGAGCCGCAGGACCGCGCCCGTCGTACCGCCGCCCCCGCCGCCACCAGCGCGTGGCGTGGCTTGACCGACCGCTGGCGCCGCGACGTCGAAGCCGAGGGGCGCACCGGTGACGTCGGCCGGGTGGTCCA
>DATLIG010000104.1:0-2956 GCA_035539555.1 Nocardioides sp.
GGGACGGCGCTGACCTGCGCACTCGCCGTGCCCCAGCCCGACCCGTTGCGAGCCATCACCCGGTAGTAGAAGCGGGCGCCGTTGACCAGGCCGGTCTCGGTCCACGACCGCGCCGTCGCGCCCGTGTACTTGACCGTCACCCATGGCGACGACGTCGTGTTGCGGCGCTGGACCGCGTAGGCGTTGATCTTCGACGTGCCTGGCGACGACGGCGCGGCCCAGGTGACCTTGACCGCCTTGTTGAGCGGGGTCGCCTTCACCGACCGCGGCGCCGAGGGCCTGGTCGCGGCCTCGACCGGGGTGGAGTGGAACAGCACGGTCGCCAGCAGCACGGCAGCCAGGACACGGGAGAGCAACCTCATCGCAGGCCTCCTTCTGGGCGGAACCTAGTGGAGAGGGGCGCCACGCCGTGGGGGATTGGGACAACCGCCCTGTCCCGATGCCCTACCCTTTCGAACATGCGTTCGGGACGACGTTCGGCGGAGGGCCAGGAGTGCCTGCCGCTCGACCTGCCCCCGCCGCCGGCGGTCGCGGCCCGTGCCCGGCCCGCGCCCGGCCCGTCGTCGGCGCAGGTCCGCGAGGACGGCGACCTGCGGATCCGGCTCCGCAACGACGCCCTCGCCTCCCGGGGGTGGCCGCCCGGCACCGAGCTGGTCGTCGCGACCGACCGACGCCCGCGCCGCGGGGAAGTGGCGCTGGTGAAGGAGGGCGGCCGGCTCAAGATCGGCGTCCTCGAGGTCCAGTTCGGACGCTCGGCGCTGCGGACCGACCACGGGTCGGTGCTGCTCGGGTCCACGGCCCGCATGGTCGGTGTGGTGGCGGTGGTCGCCGCGCCGCTGGAGGGGATGCCGGTCGTCGTACCCTCGGGCCCATGAGCCCCGATCTCCTGCTGTCCCGCCGCGACCTCGCGTTCCTGCTGCACGACTGGCTGGACGTCGCGGAGCTGACGACGCGGGAGCGGTACGTCGAGCACGACCGGGAGTCCTTCGACGCCGTCCTGACCCTCTCGGCCGAGCTCGCCGCGGAGCACTTCGCGCCGCACAACGCGCTGAGCGACGCGAACGAGCCGCAGTTCGACGGCGCGACGGTGACGATCATCCCCGAGGTCGCCACGGCGGTGCGGGCGTTCGCCGACGCCGGGCTGGTGTCGGCGGCGATGGACGCCGAGGTCGGCGGCGGGCAGCTGCCGCACGTGGTCCAGCAGGCCTGCTTCGCGTGGTTCCAGGCGGCCAACGTGTCGACGTCGGGCTACCCGATGCTCACGATGGCCAACGCCAACCTGCTGCTCGCCCACGCCTCACCCGAGCAGGTCGCGCGCTTCGTGCCGCCGATGCTCGACGGCCGGTGGTTCGGCACGATGTGCCTCTCCGAGCCGCAGGCCGGCTCGTCGCTGGCCGACGTCGCCACCCGCGCGGTCCGGCAGGACGACGGCACGTTCCGGCTCTTCGGCAACAAGATGTGGATCTCCGGTGGCGACCACGAGCTGGGCGACAACATCGTCCACCTGGTCCTCGCCCGGGTCGAGGGTGCGCCGCCGGGCGTGAAGGGCCTCTCGCTGTTCGCGACGCCGAAGTTCGTGGTCGGCGCCGATGGTGGGCGCGGCGAGCGCAACGACGTCACGCTGGCCGGCCTCAACCACAAGATGGGCTTCCGCGGCACGGTCAACACCGTCCTCAACTTCGGCGAGGGGGTGCACACGCCGGGCGGCCGGCCCGGCGCGGTGGGTGAGCTCGTGGGCGCCGAGGGCAGCGGCCTGGCGGTGATGTTCCACATGATGAACGAAGCCCGGATCGGGGTCGGGGCCGGCGCGGTCGCCCTCGGCTACACCGGCTACCTCCGTGCCCTCGACTACGCCCGCGGCCGCGTCCAGGGCCGCCCGCTCGCCGGCAAGGACCCCGCCGCCCCGCCCGTCCCGATCACCGCGCACGCCGACGTGCGGCGGATGCTGCTCGCCTCGAAGTCGTACGTCGAGGGCGGGCTCGCCCTCGTGCTGAAGGCCGCGCGGCTGCTGGACGACCAGCACACCCACCCGGACGAGGCAGCGCGTCGTCGGGCGGGTGCCCTGCTCGACGTACTCACCCCGATCGTGAAGAGCTGGCCCTCGCAGTGGTGCCTGGCCGCCAACGACCTCGCGATCCAGGTGCACGGCGGCTACGGCTACACCCGGGAGTACGGCGTCGAGCAGCTCTACCGCGACAACCGGCTCAACCCGATCCACGAGGGCACGCACGGGATCCAGGCGCTCGACCTGCTCGGCCGCAAGCTCGTGATGGACGGCGGCAGCGGGTTGCTGCTGCTCAAGGACGCGATCGACGACACCATCGGCCGAGCCGGCGATGCCGGCGACCCGCAGCTGAAGGAGCACGCCTTCCGGCTCGCCCAGGGACTGGAGTCCCTGGTGCAGGCAGTGGCCGCCGCGTGGGAGTCCGGCGACCCCGCCGCCGCACTGGTCAACGCCACCACGGGCCTGGAGGCCGCGGGCCACGTCGTCGTCGCCTGGCTCTGGCTCGACCAGGTGCTCGCGCTCGGCGACGACGACAGCGACTTCGCGCGGGGCAAGCGCGCCGCCGCTCGCTACTTCCTCACCCACGAGCTGCCGAAGGTGGGCCCGATGCTCGACCTGGTCGCGAGCGGCGACCAGCTGCTCAACGAGGTGGACCCAGCCTGGCTCTGAGGTGCGGGCTGAGCCAGCTCTCACGCTCGGGTCCCTTCGGCACGATGCCGCTGGGGTTGATGTCCTCGTGGACGAACGTAGTAGTGCCGCTTGATCTGGTCGAAGTCGATCGTGTCGCCGAAGCCGGGCGAGCGGTTGGCTACGGACATGCCCGGGCCGCCACCAGGCGGTAGCGGCCCGGCGCCACCGGCCAGGTGGGCACGTCGAGGTCGCCTTCGTCGTGCGGGTCCTGCGAGCGGCCCGGCACCTTGGTGATCCGGTCGGGGACGTAGTCCATGTCGC
>DATLIG010000105.1:0-21038 GCA_035539555.1 Nocardioides sp.
GCCTGGACCGACGTCGACCCGACGGAGGGCATCGCGATCCGGACGACGTTCGAGGACCTCGGCCTCACGCCTTGAGCTTGCCCACGTCCTCGGCGTCCCCCTGGAAGTAGCTGTCCAGCAGCCACTGCGCCCGCCGGCCACCCCACCGCCACAGCCGGTCCTGCCCACCCGGCAGGTGACGCAGCACCCGGTAGCGCAGCGTGTTCAGACCGACCAGGTAGGCGTGCGCCCACGGCGGGCGCATCGGCAGGCCGAACTCGCGCATGCTCTCCGGGCCCAGGAAGACGGTGAGCATGGAGAGCAGCCGCTCCCGCTCGTACCGTGCCCGCACGCCCTGCAGCCGAGCCGGCCAGCCCGGGTAGTGGCGCTCGGCCTGCGCGTCGACGACGGCGTGCGCCAGAGCCGGCCCGGCGTCGGTCATCGGGCCCTGGGCCAGCAGCACGTGGTAGTCGATGCGGTGCCGCTCCCACTCGTCGTCGACGAGGAAGTCCTCGTGCACGCCCATCAGCCACCCGACGTACTTCCACAGGTGCATGAGCGCCCGCGACTCCTTGCCGGACACCGGCACGCCGAGCGCACGCGAGCCGATGATCAGCACCCCGTCGAAGAGGCCGAGCGTCGAGGCCTGGTCGGCCTGGTTGATCGGCAGGCCCCAGGTCGCGGTGTCCCACTTCTCCTCGAAGGCGTGGTTGACCAGCGCGTGCATCACTCGCACGTGCACGGTCAGCCGCCAGGCCTCGCCCTCGACGGGGAGCAGTGAGGAGGGGTTCGTCAGGGAGGCGCCCCACTTCTGGGTCTCGGCGAGCCGCCGGAGCGTCTGGCCACCGGTCAGGCCGCCGGTCGCGACGAGGAGGTCGGTCGGCCCGCCGAACCGGTAGCCGCCGACGAGCGAGAGCTGCAGCAGGACGTCCTGAGCGTTCTGGCCGAGCCGACGCATGACGGCCGCGCCCTCCTCGACGAGCGCGCGGTCCAGCCACTCCGGCTCGGTCTGCACCTCGGCGAAGAACGCCGCGAGCGCCGGCGGGGCGTCCGGAACCGCGTCGATCCCGTGCGCGAGAGCAGCCCGGAACTGGCCCATCTCGACCTTGCCGGGCGCGCCTGCTCGCAACCGGATCGCGTCCGCGAGCCGCGCGCCGAGCTCGTCGCGCTCGAACATGCCGCGGCCGATCCGGTCCAGCAGGTCCTCGTCGACGCCCTTCACCCGCCCGACGACCTTCAGCGGGCGGCCCAGGCGGCGGTTGCGCTCGCCGCCCGCCCGGAAGCGGGTGGGGTACGACGGTTCGGTCGGCGTGCCGGGGGTGGCGGCGAGGTCTGCGGTCATGCCATCATCGTGACGCGAGCGATCACTCGCGTTCAAGTCGTGAAATTTGTCCTCCCGGGCCGTCCCGAACCGCCGAGGCCACGCCCGCCGGGTGCGAGGATGAGCCCGTCAACCGGGGAGGGAAGACGTGACCGAAGCAACGACCGGCCTGGAGCGCCTGCTGGAGGCGGTGCAGCACCTGTCGATGGCGGACACGCTGGAGGAGGTCCAGCACGTCGTCCGCACGGCCGCCCGCGACCTCGGCGACTGCGACGGCGCGACCTTCGTGCTTCGTGACGGCGACCAGTGCTTCTACGCCGACGAGGATGCGATCGCCCCGCTGTGGAAGGGCCTCCGCTTCCCGCTCGGGGCCTGCATCAGCGGCATCGCCATGCTCGACCGCACGCACGTGGCGATCCCCGACATCTACGCCGACGAGCGCGTCCCGCACGATGCCTATCGCCCGACCTTCGTGACCAGCATGCTGATGGTCCCGGTCCGCGCCCTCGACCCGATCGCGGCCATCGGCATCTACTGGGCCGAGCCGCACACGCCGACCGACGCCGAGATCTCGCTGCTGCAGGGCCTCGCCAACGCCACGTCGGTCGCACTGGACAAGGTCCAGGTCCATGCCCAGCTCGCGAGCGCCGTCGCGCTGCGCGAGGCGACCCACCACCTGGCCACCACCGACGACCTGACGGGCCTGCGCAACCGCCGCGGCTTCTTCGAGCTGGCCCGCCGCCGCTGGGCCGACAGCACGGGCACCGGCGCCGTCGGCTTCGTCGACCTCGACGGCCTGAAGGTCGTCAACGACGCCGACGGCCACGAGGCAGGCGACCGACTGCTCCGGAAGGTCGCGACCGCCCTGCAGTCGAGCCTGCGCGACACCGACGTGGTCGCCCGCATCGGCGGCGACGAGTTCGCCGTGTTCTCCCCGGACCTCGCCCCCGCCGAGCTCCAGGCCCGCCTCGACCAGGCCATCGGCCGCCGCGCCAGCATCGGCACTGCCCCGGTCACCGACATCGACCTGCTGCCGGACGCGCTGCTGGAGGCCGACGCCCGGATGTACGACGCCAAGCGGCGCCACCTGCAGGTCCGCTCCGCCTGATGCGCAAGGCTCCCCAGCAGGCCCGATCGCGCGAGATGGTCGAGCGGATCGTCACGGCCGGCCGCGAGGTCCTCGTCCAGCACGGCTACGACGCCTTCAGCACCAACCGCGTCGCGACCGCCGCGGGCGTCAGCCCCGGCTCGCTCTACCAGTACTTCCCCGACAAGGCCGCGATCCTCGACGTCGTGATCGACCGCTACTGGGCGGAGGTCGCCGAGCAGGTCGCCGCGTCGCTGGGCGACCGGATCGGCGAGTTCGGTCCCGGCATGGTGCGCGCGACCGCCGATGCACTGGTCAGCGCCCTCGAGGCGGACCCGGTCGTCCTGCGCGTGGTGGCCGAGGAGCTCCCCATCGGCCGCAACCGCGACCGGAGGGCCGCCCTCGAGCGACGGGTCCGCGAGCTGGTCACCACCTACCTCGCCGCACGGCCCGGGTCCTCCCAGCGCCCCTCGCCGGCCGTGGCCGCGTGGGTGGTCGTCCTGGCGATCGAGAACCTCGCCCTGCGGTGGGTGCTCGACCAGCCCGAGGCCGTCAGCCGTGACGCGCTGCTCGACGAGATGGTCGCGCTGGTCGGGGGCTACCTGTCGGCGTGACCGCTGAGCGCCATGCCCACGCCCAGCCCGATCATCGAGGTGCCGCCGATCGCGCCCAGCACGCTGCCGCGCTTCTCGGACGCCACGAACCAGTCCCGGGCGCGACCGGCGGCGAACGCCCAGGTGGAGTCGCAGAGCAGGCCGAGCAGGACCGCGACGCAGCCGAGCGTGAACATCTGTGCCGGGACGGCAGCGGCGCCGGCCGAGCGGTCGACGAACGGCGGCAGGATGGCCGCGAACATGAGGAAGCCCTTCGGGTTGCTCACCCCGACGACGAAGCCCTGGCGGAAGGCCCGCCAGCCCGCGACCGGCGCCCGCTCGTCGGCACCGTCGAAGTGCATCTCACGGCGGTGCCGGAACGCCTGGACGCCCAGCCAGACGAGGAAGGCCGCGCCGGCGAGCTTGATGGTGGTGAACACCGGCTGTGACTCCGCCACGATCGCGCCGAGGCCCAGGCAGACCAGGCCCATCACGAGGAACAGCCCGGCGGTGTTGCCCCCCACGCTGGCGAGGGCGACCCGCTGCCCGTAGGACACGGCCCGGCCCACCACGAAGACCACGCTCGGGCCCGGGATGACGATGACGACGAGCGCCGCGAGGCCGAACCCCAACAGCTGGTCGATGCCGATCACCGGGCCGCCCGGCTCACTCGGTCCGGTCGGTGTCGGACGCGTCGGCGGCCTTGTCGTCGCCGTACACGCCGGCGTCCTTGGCCTTCTGCGCGGTGCGCAGGCTGCGGGTGAGGGCGATGCCGATCACGACGACGGCCACGATCAGCCCGATGAAGATCCAGAACGCCGTCCAGCCCGCGACGACGTCCTTGTCCTCGGGTGCCTTGTCATCGGCGAGGACGAGCGTGTTGACGACGGCGACGGCGAGGGCGTGCATGGCCCCAGTGTCGCAGGCGACCCGCTCAGGCGTCCGGGGAGACCCCCGCGAACAGGTCGTCCTCCGGTACGACGGAGTCCACGTGGCTGGTCACCAGCTCGTAGTCCTCGGTCGGCCACACCTCCGCCTGCAGCTCACGCGGCACCGCGAACCAGAATCCGTCCGGGTCGATCTGGGTCGCGTGCGCGAGCAGCGCCTGGTCGCGCACGCCGAAGTAGTCCGCGCACGGGACACGGGTCGTGATCCGCGCGTCCCACTCCGGCTCCGGCTTCCACTCCTTCAGCCGCTCCTCCCACGGCGACTCGAGGCCGTGCTCGACCATCGCGTCGTGCAGCGCCTGCATCCGCGGCCGGTTGAACGAGTGGTGGTAGTAGAGCTTCAGCGGCTGCCACGGCTCCCCCGCCTCGGGGAAGCGCTCCGGGTCGCCCGCCGCCTCGAACGCCGCGACGCTCACCTCGTGGCAGCGGATGTGGTCGGGGTGCGGGTAGCCGCCGCGCTCGTCGTACGTCGTCATCACGTGGGGGCGGAACGCGCGCACCAGCCGCACCAGGCGCTCGGTCGCCTCCTCCAGCGGAACCAGGCCGAAGCAGCCCTCCGGCAGCGGCGGCTTCGGGTCGCCGTCGGGCCAGCCGGAGTCGACGAAGCCGAGCCACTCCTGGGTCACGCCGAGGATGTCGCGGGCCCGCTCCATCTCCTGGCGGCGCACCTCGGTGATGTTCTCGAGGATCTCGGGGCGGTCCATCTTCGGGTTGAGGATCGAGCCGCGCTCACCACCGGTGCAGGTCACCACCTCCACCTCGGCGCCCTCGGCGACGTAACGCGCTGTGGAGGCCGCACCCTTGCTCGACTCGTCGTCGGGGTGGGCGTGGACGTGCATCAGCCGCAGGCCGGAACGGTCGACGGAGGGCGCGGGCGAGGTGGGCATGCCGCCCATCGTAGAAAAAACCATCGTGGGACCATGAACCGGTGAGCACGACCGAGGATTCCCTGGCCCGGAGGTACGGCGCCCCGTCGCCCGGCCGGCGGATCGGGATCCTCGTCCTGGCAGGCGTCGTGACGGTCGGCTTCCTCGGCTGGCTGGTGTGGGCGATCCTCTTCCACGCCAACCCGGAGATCGCCTCGGAGGAGATCGGCCACGAGGTCGTCGACGACCACACGGCGACGATCGAGGTCCGGATCGACATCGACGACGGCCTCGAGGACCCCGAGTGCGCGCTGCGCGCGATCTCGCACGACAAGGCCATCGTGGGCGAGACGACCTTCTCCCCCGACCCCGCCGACGGGCCGGTCTACGAGATCGAGGTCCGCACCGAGCGCCGCGCGACCACGGTCGAGTGGCTGGGCTGCAAGGCACCGGGACAGCCTCGTTACCGGTAGACTTCTCCGTTCATGTACCCGCAGGGGTATGCGACGAGCAGCACAGGAGTTTCATTCATGTCTCAGACCGACCAGTCCGGTGGCACCAACACCGTCTGGCTGACCCAGGATGCCTACGACAAGCTCAAGGCCGAGCTGGAGCACCTCAAGGGCCCCCGCCGCGCCGAGATCGTCGCGGAGATCAGTGCTGCCCGCGACGAGGGCGACCTCAAGGAGAACGGCGGCTACCACGCCGCCCGCGAGGAGCAGGGCAAGAACGAGGCCAAGATCCTCCAGATGGAGGACATGCTCCGCCGCGCCGAGATCGGCGAGACCCCGCCCGACGACGGTGTCGTCGAGCCGGGCATGGTCGTCACCTACAAGTTCGAGGGCGATGACGACGACGAGGCGGAGAGCTTCCTCCTCGGCGCGCGCGAGATCGAGCCCGAGGGCCTCACCGTCTACTCCCCCCAGTCGCCGCTGGGCCAGGCCATCAACGGCCGCAGCAAGGGCGAGACGGTCTCCTACGAGGTCAACGGCAAGCAGCAGACCGTGATCATCCTGGACGCCAAGCCGTACGTGGGCTGACCTACGTGGGCTGACCTACGTGGGCTGACCTTCCAGACCCCCCGAGCCGCCGGCCTCCCCCGTGGGAGCCGGCGGCTCGGCCGTTTCGTCGGGCGTGTCCGCGAGCTCGGCCAGGTGCAGCACGACGGCGTTCGCCGCCGCGGCCAGGGGTACGGCGACCAGCGCGCCCGCGATGCCCGCGACGAGCACGCCGCAGGCGATCGCCACGATCACCCCGAGCGGGTGCAGGGACACCCAGCGGCCGAGCAGGAAGGGCTGCAGGATGTGGCCCTCCAGCTGCTGCACGCCGATCACCACGGCCAGCATGAGCAGCGCGGTCAGCGGGCCCTGGTCGACGAGCGCCACGAGGATCGCGACGCTGCCGGCGATGGTCGCACCGATCATCGGCACGAAGGCACCGAGGAAGACCAGCACACCGATCGCGAGCACGAAGGGCACGTCGAGGATCGCCGCGCCGACGGCGATGCCGGTGGCGTCGACCAGCGCCACCACGACGGTCGCCCGCACGAACTGGACCAGCGAGATCCAGGCGACCCGGCCCGAGCTGTCCACCCGCTCGCGCGCCACGCGGGGCGCGATGCGCACCATCCACGACCAGATCCGCTCGCCGTCGGCGAGGAAGAAGTAGGTCGCGAAGAGCGAGATGAAGAAGCCGGCGAGCACGTGCCCCAGGGCCGAGCCGACCTCGCCGACCTGGCTGAGCACCTCACCGTCCTGCGAGCGCTCGGTGATCATGTCCTGGACGCTCTTGATCCAGTCGTTGATCTGCGAGTCGCTGGCGTGCAGCGGGCCGTCCTGGAGCCAGTCGCGGATCTCCTGGAGTCCCTCGACCGCACCGTCGGCCAGGTCCTTCGCCCCATCGGCCACCTGGTTGCCCGCGAAGGTCAGCAGGGCACCGACGACCGCGAAGCCGAGGATCACGATGAGCAGCGCGGACAACCCGCGGGGCACGCCGATGTGCGTCAGCAGCTGCACGAAGGGCGCCGCGAGCGCGCTGATGAGCAGCGCCACGGCGATCGGCACGGTCACCACGGCGAAGAAGCCCACCAGCCACATGAGCAGGTACGCCGCCCCCGCGATGAGCAGGATCCGCCACGCCCATCCCGCCGCCAGGTCGAGGCCGTAGGGCACCTCGGCACGGCGGAGGTTGGACGGACCGGTCGCGAAGGTCGGCGCCTCGTGACGCCGCTCCTCACGCTCCTCGCGCAGCAGCGCCCACTGGTGGGCGAAGCGGCGGAACAGCCGCGCCTCGCGGTCCCCCTCGTCGGGACCGAGGGGCGGCTCGTCCTCCTGCGCCTCCTCGACGGCGTGCTCCTCCGCGACAGCGGTGGTCGGTTCGTCGGGCTCGATCGGGCCGTCGCTGGTCACGACACGAGGCTAGACGGTCGAGGCGAGCGCCCGCTCCAGGTCGGCGAGCTGGTCCTCCGACGTCTCGATGCCGACGCTGAGCCGGACCAGGTCCGCCGGGACCTCGAGGTCGGTGCCGGCCACGCTCGCGTGCGTCATCCGGCCCGGGTGCTCGATCAGCGACTCGACGCCGCCCAGGGACTCCCCGAGGGTGAAGACCGACGTGGCCGCGCAGATGGCGAGCGCCTGCTCCTCGCCGCCCTTCACACGGAAGGACACCATGCCGCCGTACCTCTTCATCTGGCGCGACGCCACCGCGTGGCCGGGGTGGTCGGCGAGCCCGGGGTAGATGACCTCGCTGACCGAGGGGTGCCCGCTGAGGAACGCGACGATCTTCTCCGCGTTGTCGCTGTGCCGCTCCATGCGCAGCGCCAGCGTCTTGAGCCCGCGCAGCACCAGCCAGGAGTCGAACGGGCCGGCCACGGCGCCGATGGCGTTCTGGTGGTAGCCGATCGTCTCGGCCAGGTCGGCGTCGTCGACCACGAGCGCTCCCCCGACCACGTCGGAGTGGCCGCCGGCGTACTTGGTGGTCGAGTGGACGACGACGTCGGCGCCCAGCGCCAGCGGCTGCTGGAGGTACGACGACGCGAACGTGTTGTCGACGACGAGTCGCGCCCCGGCCTCATGGGCGACGGCAGCGAGGGCCGCGATGTCGCCGATCGAGAGCATCGGGTTCGTGGGGGTCTCGAGCCACACGAGCTTGGTCTCCCCGGGCCGGATGGCGGCCCGGACCGCCTCAGGGTCGGTCACCGGGGCCGGGCTGTGCGCGAGGCCCCAGTTGGTGGCGACCTTGTCGAAGAGGCGGAAGGTGCCGCCGTAGGCGTCGTTGGGCAGCACCACGTGGTCACCGGGCCGGCACAGCGCCCGGATGAGCGTGTCCTCGGCCGCGAGCCCGGAGGCGAAGGCGAAGCCGTGCGCACCGCCCTCGAGAGCGGCCAGCGTGGACTCCAGCGCCGTGCGCGTCGGGTTCGCCGAGCGGCTGTACTCGTAGCCGTTGCGCAGCCCGCCGACGCCGTCCTGGGCGTAGGTGGAGGTGGCGTAGATGGGCGGGATCACCGCTCCGGTGGTCGGGTCGGGGCGGTATCCGGCGTGGATGGCCCGGGTCTCGAAACCCGCCCCGTCGAGGTGCTCGTCGATGTGGTTGTCGCTCACCAGTCGAGCCTACTCACCCCCGTGACAACACGAGCGGTCGCTCGTTTCTCGTTCCGTGACCCCCTTCCGCCGCGCCCTCGCATCCGTCGCCTGCACCGCCCTCGCCCTCACGGTGACGGCCGCGACGACCAGCCCCGCGCGTGCCGACTACGACGGTGACCCGGACCCCCTGCGCGGCCTGCTGCTCCCGCCGCTCGACGCCCTCGTGGCGCTCCTCGCCCCGCTCCCGGTCCCCGCGACGCCGTACCGGGGCGAGGTGTGCGTGAGCGGCGCCGACTCCTGCATCGACGACGTCGTCGTGCGGATGGAGGACCGGCTCGACGGGCTGGTCGAGGAGTGCTCGCACAGCGCGGTCTTCTCACTGGCCTACCTGCGGGTGACCGAGAACGTCCGCGACGCCGTCCGGTCGGGCTACTTCGAGGACCGGGCCTGGCTGAACCGGGTCGACGCCGTCTTCGCGGAGATGTACTTCGACACCACCCGCCGTTGGGAGGCCGGCCAGCGCACGGGCATCCCGAAGGCCTGGCAGATCGCGCTGAAGGCCGAGGACGACCGCGCGATGAGCGGCCTGGGCAACTTCCTCCTGGCGATGAACGCGCACATCAACAGCGACTTCCCGCACGTCCTCGCCACCGTCGGGCTCACCGGCTCCGACGGCAGCCACAAGGCCGACCACAACCGTTACAACAACCGCCTCGACACGCTCTACGCGCCGGTCTTCGCCGAGGAGGCGGCGCGCTTCGACCCGACCTTCGACGACATCGACGCCGGCACCGCCGAGGAGGCCGTCGCCGGGGTGATCATGCGCGGCTGGCGCGAGATGGTGTGGCGCCACGCGGAGGCGCTGGTGCTCGCGAAGACCCCTGCTGCCCGCACGCTGGTCGAGAAGGAGATCGAGGCCTACTCCGCACTCCAGGCCCAGCTGATCCGCACCTTCTTCGTCAGCGCCCCGGCGAAGCGCGACGCCTGGTGCGCCGCGCACGGGGCCGGCTGACCGCTCCTGGGCGAGCCGGGTGTGCACCTTGCGCGCCCGGAGACAATGGAGGCATGTTCTCCCGTCGCAAGACCGAGATGGTCGACCCCGCCGAGGCACTGCCCGGCCGTACCACCCCCGCGTTCGCGCTGCCCGTCCAGCACGAGGTCCTGCACACCCCGCTCGTCACCGACGACGTCCCGGACGGCCTCGAGGTCGCCGAGTTCGGCCTCGGCTGCTTCTGGGGCGCCGAGGAGATCTACTGGCAGGTCCCCGGCGTCTGGTCGACGTCGGTCGGGTACGCCGGCGGCACGACCCCGAACCCGACGTACGAGGAGGTCTGCAGCGGACGCACCGGCCACACCGAGGCCGTGCGGATCGTCTTCGACCCCGCCAAGGTCTCCTACGCCGATCTCGTGAAGCAGTTCTTCGAGGTCCACGACCCGACGCAGGGCATGCGCCAGGGCAACGACGTCGGCACCCAGTACCGCTCCGCGATCTACTTCCACACCCCCGAGCAGGAGGCCACGGCCCGCGAGCTCACGAAGGTGTACGGCGACGAGATCGCCCGCCGCGGCTACGGCGAGATCACCACCGAGATCGAGCCGGCGGGTGCCTACTACTACGCCGAGCCGCACCACCAGCAGTACCTCCACAAGGTGCCGCACGGCTACCGCTGCCACGCCAACACGGGCATCCCGTTCCCCGAGACCGCCTGAGCGCAGTGCGGCTGCGGCACGCCTGGACAGCCGGCAGCCTGGCCGCCACCGCGCTCGTCGTCCTGTTGGTCACGCGGCACGCAGGGGTCGCTGTCGAGGTCGTCGGCAACTTGTGGCCGTGGGTCGCCCTGCTCCTGTGGATCATCCTCGTGCCGGCCGGCGCCGGTGTGGCCTGGTGGGCGTGGCGGCACGTGCTCGCGGGTCTGGTCACGCTTGGGTTGCTCGGCGGGCTGGCCGTGTGGGCGCTGCAGCCGACCGCGCCCCGGCTCGGCTTCATCCTCGGCCAGCAGGCCTGGTTCGAACACCACCGCGCCGACTTCACTCGGGCTGCCGCCGACCTCCCCGAGGACTGCTGCAACGCGTACTACGGCGATCGCCTGCCGGACGGCCTACGACACCTCACCATCGACGGCCGGGTCAGCCGCCACGAGGGAGACCTCTTCTTTCCCCAGTGGATCGCGCTGGTCGACGACGCCGGCGGCTACTGGTACTCGCCGGATGGCTCGCCGGAAGGCCACGACATGTACGGGATGATCTGCGAGGACCCGACCGACCTCGGCGACGGCTGGTGGTCGTGCGGGATGTAGGAACGCCCGCCTGACCGCGGCCCGTCCTGCGGGCAGACGACCGACGCCGGCTCCTGAGCACACGCCTCGGGGCCGACGCCCATGCAGGCCCCAAGGTCGCCGTAGAGCGGGGCAAGGGCCCACTGAAGCTCTTCGCTCAGCTCGTACGACGTGTCGTGCTCGACGAGGGCTCGCAACGCGTCGTCAGCGACATCGGACGGATGCAACACCTCAGCGATGCACCGCGCACCAGCATGGTCGATGTGCTCGTTGACGAGCCCGATCCACAACTCGCCTTCGGTCCCGTCGTTGCCGTCCGTCAAGATCGCGTCAGCCAGCTCGTCGACGCTCGGTCGACCTGGTAGGACGAGAAGGACCACCACCGCCGCCACGATGATCGCCGCCACGGCGATGATCGCCGCCGCGGCGAAGCCGCGACCGGGGCCTCGGAGGAGGGACATCGCCGCAGGCTATCCGTCCGGGCCATGCGAGGTGAGTAGTTCGGCTCACGCCCCACGTCCGGCGCACCACGACGCTGGACTCATGACCAAGACGACCTATGCCTTCTACCTCCAGTCCGCGATCTCCTTCGCCGCCGCCCTGCTCTTCATGGTCGGCGGGATCTACTTCCTGCCGGTCGACGGCTGGATCCGGGCGTTCCTCTGCCTCGGCGCCCTCTTCCTCGTGAACTCCTCGTTCGCCCTCGCCAAGTGCGTGCGCGACCAGCAGGAGAACCGGGCCAACGAGATCCGCGTCGACGCCTACCGGTGAAGTCGGCTGCGCGGGGTTGGGCCAGCCCCGACAATGGACCCATGGCTGACCTCCCCCGCAAGGCGGCCGCGCGCACCGCGCGGCTCGCGGCGCTCCCCATCGGGTACGCCGGCCGGACCGCCGTCGGCTTCGGCAGGCGCCTCGGCGGCGCGCCCGCCGAGGCGGTGATGAGTGACATCCAGCAGCGCACCGCCGAACAGCTCTTCCGCACGCTCGGCGAGCTCAAGGGCGGGGCGATGAAGTTCGGCCAGGCGCTCTCCGTGCTCGAGTCCGCGCTCCCGGAGGAGATGGCGGCGCCGTACCGCGAACAGCTGACGAAGCTCCAGGACTCCGCTCCCCCGATGCCCACGCAGACCGTGCGCACGATCCTCGCCGAGGACCTCGGCGCCGACTGGAAGGAGCGGCTGGTCTGGCTCGACGGCGCGCCCACGGCCGCGGCGTCGATCGGCCAGGTCCACGAGGGCCGCTGGTACGACGGCCGGCGGGTCGCGGTGAAGGTGCAGTACCCGAACGCGGGCGAGGCCCTGATGGCCGACCTGCGCACGCTGGCCCGGGCCGCGCGGGCGATCGGACCGCTCATCCCCGGCGTCGACATGAAGCCGCTCGTCGAGGAGGTGCAGGCGCGGGCCCGCGAGGAGCTCGACTACGACCTCGAGGCGGAGGCGCAGCGCGAGTTCGCCGCCGCCTTCCGCGACGACCCGTTCATCGACGTCCCCGACGTGGTGGCCGTCGGGCCGCGGGTCCTGGTCACCGAGTGGCTCGACTCCGCCGGCTCGCTCGCCACGATCATCGCCAACGGAACGCAGGAGGAGCGGGACCACTACGGGCAGATCTTCACCCGCTTCCTGTTCTCCGGGCCGGCCCGTACCGGTCTCCTCCACGCCGACCCGCATCCGGGCAACTTCCGGGTGATCCCCAACGACGACGGGACGCCCGGCCGGATCGGCGTGCTCGACTACGGCGCCGTCGCGCGCCTCCCCCAGCGCGGCCTCCCGGAGCCGATGGGCCGGCTGATCACGCTGTGCGCGGCCGGCGACGGCGACGCCCTGATCGCGGGTCTGCGCGAGGAGGGCTTCCTCAAGGACCGGATCCGGATCGAGCCGCAGCTGCTCATGGACTACCTCTCGCCGTTCGTCGACCCGACGCTGGTCGAGCGCTTCCGGTTCAGCCGGGAGTGGATGCGCGAGCAGTTCCAGCGGATCAACAACCCGAAGGACCCGGCGTACACGGTGAGCATCAAGCTCAACCTGCCGCCTTCCTACGTGCTGATCCACCGCACCTGGCTGGGCGGTGTCGGCGTGCTGAGCCAGCTCGAGGCCGAGGCGCCGTTCCGAGCGATCATGGAGGAGTTCCTGCCGGGGTTCACGCCGGTCTAGAGACCGGTCGTGCCGTCGATGCTCTCCCTGATCAGGTCGGCATGGCCGCAGTGGCGGGCGTACTCCTCGACCATGTGGAGCAGCAGCCAGCGCACCGTCGGCGGACTCGAGCCGCGACGCCGGCCCCGTGCGGCCCGCGCCTCGGGGTCGTCGACCGCGTCCAGCGCGGCGTCGGATCGGGCGATGCTCCGCTCGAGGAGCCGGTGCAGTTCCTCGGGGCTGTCGTCGGAAGCGCTGCGCCAGTCCCAGTCGCGGTCTCGACGCCAGTCCACGGCCTCGAAGGGCGGCGTCGGCGGCTGGTCGAGCAGGACCACGTGCAGCCAGAAGTCCTCGACGTAGGCCAAGTGCTTGAGCATCCCGCCCAACGACATCGTCGAGGGTGCCAGCCGCTGCGCCAGCCGTGCGGAGTCCAGGCCGGCCACCAGGCGGCGCAGGGTGTCGCGCTGCGCGTCGAGGAACGAGCGCAGCTCCCTCAGCTCGGCGTTCACCCGGGTGGGCCGTCGGTCAGGCAGTACACCCGGCCCACCGGGTCGGCCAGCACCGTCCAGTGGGAGTGCACGGCCAGCACGCGCGCGCCGAGCGCGAGGTGCCGCTCGGTCTCGGCCGCGCGGTCGGTGGTGCCCCAGTCGAGATGGGCGCGGACCGGACCCGTCTCCTCGCCGAGCCGCTGGAGCAGCAGCTGGAGGGGCTGCCCGGCAGGCGGCACGAGGAAGCGGAAGTCCACGCTGACCGACGAGGCGTGCTCCTCCCAGCCGGTGAGCGCGTGCCAGAACGCCAGCTCGCCGTCGTACGACGCCCGGGGGACGTCGATCGCGACCTGCCGCACCCGCGCGGCCGATCCGCCGGGGTGCACGGTCGGAGACGGGCGGTGCCCGGCGGGGCCGTCGACGTAGCAGAACACCAGTCCGCCGGGGGACGCCATCACGACATGGTCCCCGCGGTCGACCATCTCGACGGCACCGGCGACGACCGCGGCGTCCGCCGCCCGCCGCGGATCGGCGACGTGGAGGTCGAGGTGGATCCGGTCGGCGCCACCGTGGAGGCACTGGACGCGCAGGAAGGCGTCGCCGTCGGGCGGGACGAGCGTCGCGAACTCCTCGTGCTCCCCGCGCGGCGCCGACAGTGCGTAGCCGGTCGCGGCCTGCCAGAAGCCGACCCCGTGCTGGTGGTGGTCGGCGACGGAGTCGAGGAACGCGGTGACCCAGAAGGGCCTCATCCGCCGACCGGCGCGCAGTCGTGGCCGCAGCCGTCGGGCGGGACCGGCCCGTCGGCATGCGCGGCCGGGCGGTGGAGGACGGCACCGGTCGCGACGACCACGACGTCCTCGCCGTCGACGCTGGCCGTGCCGTCCACGAGGAGCGTGTAGCCGTGCCGCTCCCGCGGCGGGAAGACGACGGTGACGGCGTCATTGGCCTCGAGGTTGCGCAGCGTGCCCTTGCCCGGACCGCTGATCCGCAGCGTGCCGTCCTCGGCGGCCACCGGGTCGACGGTCACCACCTTCACCTGCGGCGACGACGTGGTCAGCAGGTAGCCGCTGTCGAAGTCGGCGACGGCCCGGTGCAGCTCGGCGGGGTCCACGGGGATGCTCACGCCCGTGAGCCTAGGCATCTCCGCCGGGACTCACCAGAGGCCGAGGACACCACCGCCGATGCGGACGACGAACGCACCGACCACGACGATGAAGAACGCCCGGACGAAGCCGGCGCCCCGGGCGACCGCGGTGCGGGCGCCGAGGTAGCCGCCGACCAGGTTGCAGGCGCCCATCAGCAGGCCCACGTCCCAGAGCACCGCGCCCGAGGGGATGAAGAGCAGCAGGGCGCCCACGTTGGTGGCGAGGTTGGCGAGTCGCGCCTTGGCGCTGGCCTGGAGGAAGTCGTAGCCGAGCAGGCCGACCAGCGCGAAGACGAAGAAGCTGCCGGTGCCCGGTCCGAGCACGCCGTCGTACACGCCGACGGCGAAGCCGACGACCATGGCCGCAGCGAGGTGGCGGTGGCCGTGGAAGCGGAGGTCGGCGTCCTCACCGAGCTCGGGGCGGAGGAGGACGTAGGCGCCGACCACGACGAGCGCGACCAGCACGATCGGCTCGAACGCCTCGCGCGGGATGTGCGACGCCGCGAGGGCGCCGGTGAAGGCGCCGGCGAGCGCGAGCAGCATCAGCGGGCCGAAGGTGCGGGGGTCGGGCCGGATCCGGCGGTAGTAGGTCGCCGAGGCCGCGGCGGTGCCGCACACCGAGGCGATCTTGTTGGTCGCCAACACCTGCACCGGGCTCGCCCCGGGCAGGCCGAGGAGCAGCGCCGGCAGCTGCACGAGCCCGCCCCCGCCCACCACCGCGTCGACGAAGCCGGCGGTGAGCGCGGCGAGCGCCAGCAGGGCGAGGACTTCTGGCGCGAGGTCGGACATCTGGCCCATCGTCGCGCACCGGACCGGACCGGCCCTGACCGGGCCGGACCGGGCACCGGGGCCTACTTCCAGTCGATGTCGACGTTCGCCCGGTCGGCGTACTCGTTCGCCACGTCGTCGGAGGTCTCCACGCAGGAGGACCGGATGCTGACCTCGGTGGCGGCGCCGCCGAAGTGGAAGCGCAGCGTGTTGCTGCCCCGCACGCCCTCGACGATGGCCGGGTTGCCCGGGTGCCCGACCTCCCAGCCGTCGGTCGCGAGCGCCTCCGCTGCCTGCTCGACCGCTCGCTCCACGCTCGTGTCGGGCGGGCCGAAGTGCAGCGAGACCCGATGGATGACACCGCGCGGCGCATAGCTCTCGCCGCAGATCACGAAGTCGTGGTCGCCGCTGTGGAACTCCAGCCGGGTGGCGTCGGCGACGTCGTGGACGACCTCGTCCACGGCCGCCAGTGCCGCCTGCTCGGTCTCGTCGACCTCCGCCCGCTCCGCGTCGGGATCACCGCCGCACCCGGCCATGCCCAGGGCGACTCCCAGCACGACGGCTGCGCTCATCCACCTCATCCGACGAACCTTCCCGGGCCGAAGCCCCGCACCAGTGAGTCCACCACGTCCTCGCCCCATTCCCTGACTCCCTCCACGATCGGCTCACCCGCGCCTCGCACGGCACCCTCGACCAGCCACTCCGGCAAGGTCGGGTAGTGCCCCTCCTCGCTCCACCGCTCCCGCCCCTCGTCGTGGACGACGTGATCGTCCTGGTCCACCACGATGGCACCCAGGTTGTCCAGCGACGTTCCCGTGAAGTACGACGTGTGGTTGTCGAGCGCGTCCTGGATCCTCGGTGAGCCGTCGCCCGTCTCGAACCGGGTCGCCCCGAAGGACTCCTGCGCCGGGTCCGTGCCGAGCGTGCCCGGCCCGTCCTCGGCGCCGATCAGGGACACCGGGTCGCGGTCCTTGGCGCCCACCCACACCTCGGCACCGGTGAGCGCGGCGGCCGTGTGCTCGGGCACGCCCGGGCTGCCCAGCAGGATCGCGTCGTCGACCGGCAGGCCGTCCTGGAGGGCATGGCCGACCGTGGTCGATCCATAGCTGTGGCCGATCGCGGTGAGGTGGGCCGGCGCACCCTCGTCCGACGCCCGCAGGCCGTCGATGAACTGCGAGAACCGCTCCCCACCGGCGTCGGCCGACCACGGGCCGACCACGGAGCCGAAGTCGGTGATGCCCTCGATGCTGGTGAGCGGGTTGCCGCTCGGTGCGTCGTAGTCGAGCCAGAACACGGTCGCGACGGTGTCGCTGGTCCGGCCGAGTGCGGCGTCGTGCAGCGCCTCGGTCCGGCCGAGGTTGCCGGGCAGGCTGGTGACCTCGCTGGTGAGCCCGGGGACGTTGACCGAGACGTGCTCGGCACGATCGGGGTCGCCGAAGCTGATCGCGACGCCGCCGTCGCCGCCGAACTCGCCCGGCTTGTAGACGACCACGTGCACGAGGTGCTCACCGGTCATCGGGTCGACCTGCTCGAGCCTGGCGTTGAGCTCGGTGCGGATGACCTCGGCATTGGCCAGGGCAGAGCGCTCCTCGTCGGTGAGCTCACCATCGGCCTCCTTGCGGGTGAGCCGATCGATGTCGCTGTAGAGGGCTGCACGATTGGCCTCGTCCCGGTCGCGCACGGGGATGCCGTTGGCATTCCCGACGGCGTGCGGACGCTCGGTGAGCAGGGCCTGTCGCTGCGCCCGCGACAGGGTGCGCCACCACGCCGCGAGCGCCACCGGGTCGCCGGCCCTGCGGTCGAACCCGGCGCCCAGTCCCTCGCTGTCGGGGCGGCCCGGGTCCTGGGCGGCCCGCTCCCCCTCGCCCACCTCGTCGACCTGGCGGAGGGCACGGACGAAGTCGTCGTCCGCCTCGGCGGCGTCGGCCACCCAGGCGGCGATGTCGTCGACCAGGTCCGCGGCCCTTCCGCGCAGCACGGCGGCCCGGCGCTCCCACGCGGCGACGCTGGCCTCGACCGCTTCGTTGCCGTCGATCTCTGCCCGCAGGGTCGTGATGTCGTCGTTGAGCGTGCTCCGCCGCTCGACGAGCGCGGTGCGCCGCGTGCCGAGCCGGACCAGGCGGTCCTCGAACCGGTCGGCGGCGACGACCGCCCGCTCCAACGCCGCCTCGGAGACGTCCACCCGGCGCGCGAACCGGGTGGTGCCGTGGTCGGCGGCCTCCCGTGCGTCGCCCTGCCACCCGTCCGGCACGCCGTTGCGCTCCGCCCACGCCTGGACGTCCTTCACCTGGACGGTGACCGCGCGCAGGTTGTTGGCGAACGTGGCGGCCCTCGCGGCACTCGACTCCAGGGCCGGGACGCCGTCCACGAGACCCGGGAGCACGATGGCGCCCATCACCGCACCTCGATCGGGACGTCGTGATGGATCCAGCCGAGCAACGCCCGCGCCCGCTCGGCGGACGCCGCGTCGGTGAACTGGTAGACCCCGCCGACCTCGACGAAGGCCTCGCTGTTGTCCTGCGCCTCCGTGGCCCGGCGCTTGAGCTCATCGCCCCAGGTCGTCTGGAAGGCCTCGACCGCGGCGACGACCGTCGAGGAGAAGCCGGCGCTGGACGCCTTGACCAGTCGCCGCCACCCACCGTCCAGGCCGTCGGCCGCGTCGTCCCACGCGGCCTTCGCCGCGGCCAGGACACCGGCCGGCACCGCGAGCGTCACCGCCATGACGCACCGCTCAGGGTCAGCACCGTCGCGCCGGGTCCGGCCACGGCGTCGAGTGCCCTCTCACCGTCGGTCGCCCGCAGCGTGGGCATGCCCCGGCGGGTCCCGGGGCCGACGGCCCAGCCGCGCGCGGACAGCTCGCGGAACAGGGCCCGGAGCACGTCCGTCCCGGCACCTTCGCCGATCCCGATCAGCGCCTTCTCGACGACCAGCACGCGACCCTCGTCGCGCCAACGCTCACGGGGCGGCCCCTCGACGCCCTGCGCGACCACGAGCGGCTGCACCAGGTCTGCCCACGAATCACGCACGGCGTCCGCCGCACGTCGTACGGCGTCCGGGTCGGTCGGTTCGGCCGAGGCTGCGTCGGGCGGCGGAGGCTCCTCCGGCAGCAGCACGAGCGTGACGTCGGGGTGCCGCTGCCGCACCACCGACCAGAAGGGGTCGTCGTCGACCACTGCGGGGTCGACCCGTCGAAGGAGCCCGAGATCATCCATGGAGGCTGGCTGCCCGCCGCCGGAGAGCGACAAACCCGGCCGCCTCGTTGTCCACAGGGTCGCGGGCCGGACCCGGTGACGGCGGGTCCGCCCTCGTCAGGCTCAGCCCACCCAGAAGCCCCGCGAGCCGAAGAAGTCGCCGTAGGAGCCCGGGCCGCCCGCGCCCGGACGACCGCCGCGGCGCGACCCCAGGTAGGAGCCGACCACCGCGGCGCCGAGGTCACCCGCCTCCGGGGCGACGACCGAGCCGTCGACACGGCGCGCCATCGACTCGATGAAGCGGGCCAGTCCCGGGTCCTCCCCGAGCCGGAAGAAGGTCGTGTGGGCGCCGATGCGGCGGGCGTTGTCGAGCTCGCGCACGGCGAGCGCAACGGTCATCGGGTGTGGCGGGTAGGAGAAGTAGACCTCACCGCTCGACTCCAGGTGGGAGGTCGGCTCACCGTCGGTGACGATGAGCAGCACCGGCTGGGCGTTGGGGTGCTTGCGGAAGTGGCGGTTGGCGAGGAGCAGGGCGTGGTGGAGGTTGGTGCCCTTCGCCCAGCGGGCGTCGAGGGCGGTGAGCTCCTCGATCCGCATGGTCTGCGCGTGCCGGCCGAAGCCGATCAGCTCGAGGCTGTCGCCGCGGAAGCGCGACCCGATGAGGGTGTGCAGGGCGAGCGCGGTCTGCTTCATCGGCACCCAACGACCGTCCATCGCCATCGAGAACGACGTGTCGACGCAGAGCGCGACCGCGGCCTGCGTGCGGGCCTCGGTCTCGGCGACCTCGACGTCGTCGATCGCCAGGAGCGGGCCGCCCGGATCGCCGGCGCGGCGCAGGACACCGTTGAGCATCGTCCGCGGCAGGTCCCACGGCTCGGTGTCGCCGAACTCCCACGGCCGGGTCGCGCCCGACAGGTCGCCGGCGGCGCCGGCCTGGCGGAGGTCGCGCTGGCCCTGCCGGCCCGACATCTTCTCGGCGACGTCGCGCAGCAGCGCCTTGCCGAGCTGGCGCATCGCCTTCGGCGTCAGCCGCAGCTCGCCGTCGAAGCCGCGTTCCATCGCGCCCGACTCGCGCAGTGCCTTCTCGAGCTCCTGCAGCTTGCGGGCATCGACGGCGGCCTCGTTGCCGAGCTGTCGCGCCAGCTTGTCCAGGTCCACGTCGTCGAGCCGGGCGCCGCCGTACGACTGGGCGAGCTGGTCGGCCAGGGCGTCGAGGTCGGCGAGGTCCTGCAGCACGCCGGTGCCGTCGCCGAGGCCGAGGCCCTGGTCGCCCTCGCCGAACTGCTCGGAGCCGCCCCAGTCCTCGCTGGGCCGCAGCGACATCAGGTTGGCGTCGAGCCGGTCGAGCTGCTCCATCAGGGCGGGCGAGCCGAACGCCTGCGCCGAGAGCTGCATCAGCTCGGCGCGCTGCTCGGCCGACATCGAGTTGAGCATCCGCTGCGCCGCCGCGGAGCGCTGGGCGAGCGTGTCGAGCAGCTCGTCGATGTCCTGCGGGTCCTCCGGGAAGTGCTGGCCGTGCTTCGCCATGAACTCCTGGAAGTCCTCGGGGGTGTCCTCGTCCCGGGCGTGCTTCTCGAGCAGCTCGTTGAGGTCCGACAGCATCTCGTTGATCGCCTGCCGGTCGGCCTCGGTGGCGTTCTCCAGCGCCTGCTTCATGCCGGCGAAGCGCTGGTCGAGCAGCTCGCGGCCGAGGAGGTCCTTGATCTGCTCGAACGCCTCGCGAGCCTCGCTCGACTGCCAGTCGTAGTCGTTGAGCTCGGTGACCGCGGCCGCCGGCGAGTCCGGCAGGTTCTGCATCCGCAGCTCGCGGAAGGCGCGGTCGCCGTCGTCCATGAGGGCGTCGCGGGCGAGCTGCTTGCGCTCCTCGAGCACGGCCTTCTCCAGCAGCTCGCGGACCTCGTTCATCGTCCCGTCGAGGTTGTGCTGCTGGAGCAGGTCGCGGCGCCGCTCGGCGACTCGGCGGGCGAGGTCGTCGAGGCCGGCCTGGTCGTCGCCCCCGCGGCGGAGGAACTCGCGCATCGCCCGCTCGGGGCTGTAACCCGCCATCACGTCCTGGCCGATGGCGTCGAGCGCCTCGGCGATGTCCACGGGCGGGGCGAGCGGGTCGCCGCCGTCGTACCTGCGGTAGCGGCTCACTCCCCCTCCCTCCGTACGTCGGCGCCGGCCCGCAGCACGCGTGGGATCTCCGCGACCTCGTCGACCACCTCGAGCAGGAGGCCGAGCGTCTCGGCGGGGGCGGTGGTGTCGACCGCGATGTCGTAGGTGATGCCGGTCGAGGTCCACACGTCGTCGAACCCGCCGTCGGTGGTCACCCGCACCCCTGCGACCGGTACGTCGAGGCGCTGGGCCTCGCGGTAGGTGTCGTTGAGGACGCAGAGCGCCACGGCGAGGTGGAGCAGCTGCGCCCCGTTGGTCGCCGGTCCGGCCAGCACGCCCTCCTCGGTCCACGCGTGCGGAAGCACGACCCCCTCGCCCTCGCGGAGGGTGCCGGAGGCGGCGCGGACGCCGAAGGGCGTGGGATCAGCCATAGATCGTCTCGGATCCATCGGAGTCCTTGCCGATCTTGCGGGCGAGGAAGAGGCCCTCCAGGGCCAGCTCGATCGCGGCGGCGCGCTCACCGTCGGTGCGGCCACCGCCCTCGCCGTTCACCCGCTCGCAGACCTGGTCGTAC
>DATLIG010000106.1:0-16054 GCA_035539555.1 Nocardioides sp.
GCGCAAGCACCGCATCGAGGACGCCGTCCGCAACGCGAAGGCGGCCGTCGAGGAGGGCATCCTCCCCGGTGGTGGCGTCGCGCTGGTCCAGGCCGGTGCCTCGGCCTTCGACAAGCTGGAGCTCGAGGGCGACGAGGCCACCGGTGCCTCGATCGTCAAGGCCGCCATCTCGGCGCCGCTGAAGCAGATCGCCATCAACGCCGGCCTCGAGGGCGGCGTCGTGGCGGAGAAGGTCGCCGGCCTCCCGCAGGGCCACGGCCTCAACGCCGCCACGGGTGAGTACGTCGACCTGCTGGCCGCGGGCATCATCGACCCGGCCAAGGTGACCCGCTCGGCGCTGCAGAACGCCGCGTCGATCGCCGCGCTGTTCCTCACCACCGAGGCCGTCGTGGCCGACAAGCCGGAGAAGGCCGCCCCCGCGGGCGACCCGACCGGTGGCATGGGCGGCATGGACTTCTGATCCGTCCGAAGTCCGTCGCTCCCTGAGCAACGCACGCAGGGCCCCCGCTTCGGCGGGGGCCCTGTGGCATTTCCTCGGGCAGGATGGAGGCGTGAGCGTCACCGGACTTCTCCTCGCCGCCGGCGCCGGCTCCCGGATGGGCATGCCGAAGGCGCTCGTGCGCGACGACGCCGGCCGGCCCTGGCTGACCCACGCGGTGTCCGTGCTGCTCGAGGGCGGCTGCGACGAGGTCACCGTCGTGCTCGGGGCGTCGGCGGACGAGGCGGAGTGGGTGCTCGCCGACGGGCTCAGCGACCTCACCGGCGTGCACGCGGTCCGCGCGCTCGCCTGGCAGGCGGGCATGGGCGCGTCCCTGCGCGCGGGACTACGGGAGCTTGCCGGCACGAGCCATGACGCGGCGCTGGTACACCTCGTCGACCTGCCCGACGTCACCGCCGCCGTGGTGGCGCGGGTGCTCGCCGAGACGCAGCCGGGGGCGTCGGCGCTCGCGCGGGCGTCGTACGACGGGACGCCGGGGCACCCCGTCCTGCTCGGGCGCGACCACTGGGCGCCGGTCAGCGACGCTGCGTCCGGGGACCGCGGGGCGCGGCTCTACCTCGCGGTCAACGACCCCCAGCTCGTCGAGTGCGGCGACCTCGCCTCCGGAGCCGACGTCGACGAGCCAACCTCGGACCAACGCCCCGCTCAATAGCCTCCGACCATGGACGCCCGTGTCGCCGAGCTGGCGCGCCGCCTGGGGGAGACCGGCTACCTGTGCGACGACCACCTGGCGACCGTCCTGTTCCTGTCCCTGGAGATGGGACGCCCGCTACTGCTCGAGGGCGAGCCGGGCACCGGCAAGACGGCGCTGGCCGAGGCGATCGCCGAGGCACTGGAGCGTCCGTTGATCCGGCTGCAGTGCTACGAGGGCATCGACGCGACGCAGGCGCTCTACGACTGGGACTTCCCACGGCAGATCCTCCACCTGCGGGCGCTCGAGGCGGTGTCGGGCAGTGGCGGCGGCGACGTCCAGGAGGCCGAGAAGAGCCTGTACGACGAACGCTTCCTCCTCGCCCGGCCGGTGCTGGCCGCACTCCAGCAGAGTCCCGCGGTGCTGCTGGTCGACGAGGTCGACCGCGCCGACGACGAGTTCGAGGCGTTCCTGCTCGAGGTGCTCTCGACCTACCAGGTCACCATCCCCGAGCTCGGCACGGTGCAGGCCACGACGCCGCCGACCGTGGTGCTCACGTCCAACCGGACCCGCGAGCTGCACGACGCGTTGAAGCGACGCTGCCTCTACCACTGGATCGACCACCCGGGCCTCGACCGTGAGGTGGCGATCGTCCGCTCGCGCGCCCCGGAGGTCAGTGCCGAGCTGGCCCGACAGGTCGTCGAGGTCGTCCAGCAGTTGCGGCAGGGTCCCGACCTGCTCAAGCCGCCCGGCGTCGCCGAGACCCTCGACTGGGCCCGCGCCCTGCAGCACCTCGGCACCGTCGACCTCGACGTGGAGACGGCGGCGCTCACCCTCGGCGCGTTGGTGAAGTACCGCGACGATGCCGAGCGCGTGCGGGCCGCACTGGACAGGATGCTGGCATGAGCACGCTGGTCCGCGACGCGGACGAGGTGCTGCTCGGCTTCGCGACCGCGCTGCGGGCGGCCGGCGTCGCCGTCACCCAGGACCGCACCCGCACCTACCTCGACGCGGTCGCGCTCGTCGGCATCGCGGACCGCGACGCCACGCGGACCGCCGGCCGGGCGACGCTCTGCGCCACCCCCGAGGACGTCGAGCGGCACGACCGCGTCTTCGACGAGTGGTTCGGCCGCGACAACACCGCACCCACCCTGCGCCCCCGCGGCGTGCAGCCCCGGCCGGGGGTCGGACTGCTGCCCGACGACCACGGCTCGGGTGCGGACCCCGGCGACGACCCCGACGACGACCCCGTTCGCGCGGCGGCCAGCGCCGCCGAGATCCTGCGGCACCGGGACGTCGCGACCCTCGACCCGACCGAGCGCGCCCTGCTCGCGGGGATGTTCGCCTCGCTCCGGGTCCGGTTGCCGAGCCGGCCGACCGCACGCCGTACCCGTCATCGGCGGGGTGACGTCGATGCATCCCGGACCCTGCGCGCCAGCCTGCGGCGGATGGGGGAGCCGGACCGGATCCACCACCGCCGCCGGGCGACCCGGCCGCGCCGGGTGGTGCTGCTGATCGACGTGTCCGGCTCGATGGGCGGGTACGCCGACGCGCTGCTCCGCCTCGCCCACCGGATCGCCGCGTCGTCGTCGGCCGGCGGGCAGGTCGAGGTGTTCACCCTCGGCACCCGGCTGACCCGGATCACCCGTCCGCTGCGCCTGCGCGATCCCGACCGCGCGCTCGCGGCGGCCGGCGATGCCGTCCCGGACTGGTCGGGCGGGACGCGTCTCGGGGAGACGCTCCAGGCATTCCTCGATCGCCACGGGCAACGGGGAATGGCGCGCGGCGCAGCCGTGGTGGTGTTCAGCGACGGCTGGGAACGTGGGGAACCGCAGCTGTTGGGCGACCAGGCCGCCCGGCTGCACCGTCTCGCCCACACGGTCGTGTGGGTCAACCCGCACCGCGGCAAGGACGGCTACGCACCGGTCCAGGGCGGGATCGTGGCGGTCCTCCCGCATGTCGACCACTTCCTCGCCGGCCACTCGCTGGCGACCTTCGCCGAGCTCACGGAGGTACTGGCAGATGCGTGAGGTCCTGCCCCAGCTGCTCGCCTGGTGGGAAGCCGGCGAGACCGTCGGCATGGGCACGGTCATCGCGACCTTCCGCTCCGCACCGCGTCCGCCGGGCGCCTCGATGCTCGTCGGTCCGGACGCCTCCGCGGTCGGCTCGGTGTCGGGCGGCTGCGTCGAGGGCGCGGTCTACGACCTGGCCCAGGCGGTCACCGCGTCCGGAGTCCCGGAGCTCCACCGCTACGGCGTCTCCGACGACGACGCGTTCGCCGTCGGCCTCACCTGCGGCGGGATCCTCGACGTGTACGTCGAGAAGGTCAGCCGCGCGACCTTCCCCGAGCTCGGCGAGGTCGCGGCCGACATCGAGACCGGACGGCCGGTTGCCGTCGCCACCGTGGTGGACCACCCCGACCCGTCGTACGTCGGCCGGCGGGTCCTCATCCGCCCCGACGCCGACCCCGACGGCGGGCTCAGCGGCAGTCTCGGCAGCGCGCGGATCGACGCCGCCGTCCACGACGACGCCCTCGGCCTGCTCGCGTCCGGGCACAACGGGACGCTGTCCTACGGCCCCGACGGCGAGCGCCGGGGTGAGGGGATGCGGGTCTTCGTGTGGGCGTTCGCGCCTGCGCCGCGGCTGTTGGTCTTCGGTGCGATCGACTTCGCCGCGGCCGTCGCGCGGGTCGGCGGCTTCCTCGGCTACCGGGTCACCGTCTGCGACGCACGACCCGTCTTCGCCACCACGAGCCGCTTCCCGGGAGCCGACGAGGTCGTCGTCGACTGGCCGCACCGCTACCTGCAGGCCGAGCAGGAGGCCGGCCGCATCGACCGCCGCACCGTCATCACGGTGTTGACCCACGACCCGAAGTTCGACGTCCCGCTCCTCGAGGTGGCGCTCCGGCTTCCGGAGGTCGGGTACGTCGGCGCGATGGGCTCCCGTCGTACCCACGACGACCGCACGGCGCGCCTGCGCGAGGCCGGACTGGGCGAGGCGGAGCTGCGCCGCCTGCACAGCCCGATCGGCCTCGACCTCGGCGCGCGCACCCCCGAGGAGACGGCGATCAGCATCGCCGCCGAGATCGTCGCCGGGCGCTGGGGCGGCTCGGGGGAGCCGCTGGCCGAGCGCGAGGGCCGGATCCACGCCTGAGCCCGGCCGTCGCCCCTCGAAGGGGGTGACCGTCGTCACAACGCCGGGGGTACTGTGCTGGCATGGACGAGCTCCAGGAGCGACGGAGGGCGGCACTCTCGGCCTGGACGACCTTCGTCGAGCAGGGCGACTGCGCGGCGCCCCTGGTGCGCCCCGAGATCCGGGACAGCTGGGAGCGGTCCGGCGCGGTCGTCGCCCGCGACGTCGTCGAGGCCCCGCTCGCCGACGAGTCGGAGACCCGCTCGTTCTGGCAGGGCTCGCCGCTCCAGGTCGCCGTCGAGCGAGTCGAGGACGAGCTGCGTCGTACGGCCGAGGACGGAGACCTGGTCCTCGCCGTCACCGATCCCGACACCCGTGTGCTGTGGACGTACGGCGGCCGGGTGATGCGCCGCAAGGCGGAGACCGTCAACTTCGTGATGGGCGGACGCTGGGACGACCAATCGGTCGGCACCAACGCGCTCGATCTCGCCAACCGGCTCGACCGGCCTGCGATGGTGTTCAGCGCCGAGCACTACGCGCCGATCGTGCACAACTGGGTCTGCTGGGCGGCGCCGGTGCACGACCCGGTCAGCGGCGCGAAGCTCGGCGTCCTCGACATCTCGACGACCTGGGACCGCACCCACCCGATCGGCCTGGCGACGGCACGCGTGCTCGCGCGGTTGGTCGAGCAGGCGCTGCCGCACACCCAGCACTACCTCCACGAGGCGGCGCCCGGCGACGAGCTCGTCGAGCCCGGGCTCGTCCTCAGCCTGCTCGGCACCGCCGAGGCGCGCATCGACGGCCAACGCCTCCTGCTGAACCGCCGGCAGACCGAGATCCTCGCGCTGCTCGCGCTGCACCCCGACGGACTGTCCCTCGACCAGCTCCACGCGATGCTCTACGGCGACCACGCCGTCACCTTCTCCACCCTCAAGGCCGAGGTCTCGCACCTGCGCCACGCCCTCGCCGGCCAGCTCGCCTCCCGCCCGTACCGCCTACTCATGCCGATCGCCACTGACGTCGACCACGTCCTCGGGCTGCTCCGTCGCGGCGAGGTCGCGGCAGCCGTCGACGCCTACGGCGGCGACCTCCTCCCCGGCACGGAGAGCCCCGCCCTCGTCGAGATGGGGGAGTACGTCGCCGTCGCGGTCCGCGAGGCGCTGCTGGCCGACCCCCAGCCCGATGCCGTCCTGCACTACGCCGAGCTGGCGCCGTACGACACCGCGGTGCTGGAGGCCTGCCTGGCCCGGCTGGCGCTCGACGGGCGCGTCGCCCATCCGTCCGTCCCGCTGCTCAAGGCCCGGCTGGCGGTCGCCGACGCCTGACCCCGTCGCAGGTCGACGCCTCCCGGTGGTCGAGGAGGTCGCGCAACGCTCCCGGTGGTCGAGGAGGTCGCGTCGACTCCTGGTGGTCGAGGAGGTCGCGCAGCGACCGTCACGAGACCCCTCGCTTCGGTGCACCTGCTCGGGTGTCAGGTCGCCTGCGGTCGGGGTTTCAGACGGCAGCGACGTGGAGCGTGGGTGGGTGGTCGCGGCCGGCGGTCGGGTGCGGGCCGGCAGCTGGCGCTACCTCGTGATCCAGCCCGGCCACTACCTGTGGACCAGCCCCACGGCCACCACTTCCACGTCGGACCCGCCGGCACCACCCCGCTCGACGGGTACTGACCACCGAGCCCCACACCCCGCCTGATCGGCGGGGCTGTTGGTGCGTCCGGGCGACAAATCGGACGACACGCAGGCGGGCGGTTGGCGACACTGGGCCGGTGCCTCCTCCTGCCGACGACCCGTTGTGGCGGTCCGACGTCCCCAGGTTCGGCGTCGTACGCACCGTCATCATCGACGGTGCGTTCGCTGCCCGCTTCGACGACCTCAACGGTGACGGGCGCGAGGTCGAGCTCGGCATCTTCGCCCGCGAGTCGGGGACCTGGACCCCGATCGGGCACCAGGACGACGTCGCCTTCCCCGGTGTCGACGAGACGCCGCTGTTCGGTTGGTCGGGCGCACTCGGCTGGGCCGTGGGCCGAGCGACGCCGGGAGACCGGCTGGAGGTCGACTGGATGGGTGAGCGCGCGGTGGTCGGCGTCAGCACTGACGGTTGGTGGTTGGCGGTGGTCTCCGGGGAGGCGCCGGAGGACGACGGGCGATCGTGGCCCGGACCGCGAACCCGTCTGTTCACTTGATCAGGTAGGCCGGGTGGTCCTCGTCCATCAACCAGTCCTGCGTGATGTGGACCTTCGTCAGCCGCTCGAGCAGCGTCCACGACGCCGGCCCGGTGTCGTTCTCCAGGTCGAGGCCCTTCTCCTCGGGCAGGTGCTTCGTCGTGAGGTAGTCCTGGTCGAGGAACGGGTCGAAGCTGCGGACGACCTTGCCGTCGCGGGCGACGAGAACCTGGTCGCCGCCGTCCTCGGAGGTGGAGTACGACGCGGCCAGGCCGCCGATGCGGCTGAGCGCGACCACCTGCTCCTCGCCGACGAGACCCCAGGTGAACAGGACGACGCCGTCGTCGTGCTCGCCCACCCGGATCGCCCAGAAGCGCTCCTGGCTGACCTTCCGGCGGTTCGGGCCGAGTGCATCGAGGGCCTCCGCGGCGCTGGCATCCGGTACGACGACGACCTGGTAGCCGACGGAGAACGACTCGTCGGTGGCGACCCAGCTGTAGGGCCGGCCGGGCTCGCGGGCGAGCTCCTCGTTGAGGTACTCCAGATCCTCGTCCGCGAGCTTCCAGCGCGCCGGACCGATCTCGACGTAGGCCGGGGCGCTGCACGTGGTGAGCGGGTCTCCGTCGTCGCCGGGCGGCATCAGGAGGTCGACCTGCATGCCGCCCGAACCTGCGACGGTCAGGTCGGACTGACGCGCCTGGCCCGCGCCGTCCGACTCGGCGCAGCGCAGCGTGGGTGGGTCGAGCGGCACCTCCGCGTCGCTGCTGCTGTCGTAGTCCACCATGACGCTCAGCCAGGCCCGCTGCCCGTCGCCGCCGACGGAGGCCACCGACACGTCGACCAGTACGCCGGGCGAGACTTCCTGCTGCCCGCCGGACTCCGGCGTCGGGCGGCGCTCGTTCAGCTCGTCGACGACGTCGCCGGGGACCAGCCATGCCGCCATGGTGCTGGAGGAAGCCGTCGAGTCGAGGCTGAGGTTGATGGTCACCTCGCCCGTGCACTTCGGGATCGACTCGCCCGTCCCGCCCCCGCCCAGCAGGGCCAGCCGGTCCTGGTACTCGACGGAGTCGTGGGCCGGCACGCGGGTGGGACCCGGCGCCTCGCCCTCGACCGCGACACCGAACCCGCTCTCCCTCCCGTCGCAGGACAGTTCGAGGTAGGGCAGCAGGCGTGGCTTCGATCCCGTGTTCTCGGCCCGGACCGCCACGGTCAGCCACGCACTGCGGTCGTCGCCGTCGACCTCCACGATGTCCGCCCGGATGCGCAGGGTGTCGTCCCAGTCGACGTACTCACCGAGCGGGTACTGCCCCTCCTCGAAGACCACGGGAGAACCGGTCACGAAATCCGGGTCGCCGCCCCCGTACGCGCCCGGGGCCGTCGGGTCGTTCGTCCCGCACCCGGCCAGGGTCGCCGCCACGCACAGCACCATCGCCGGCACCGCGCCCCGAGACCACCTCATGGCCGCAGACGGTAGCCGCGAACCGCGTCCCGCCGGGCCGGAATCACGAGAACCGGGACCCAGGGCCGACCGCAACCATCGGCCAACCTTCGCTCCCTAGCGTGAGCCGCATCACAGGTCCCCACGCGCTCAAGGGAGAGTCATGGCTCGGATCAACCTCACCGTCGACGGCCAGCAGGTCACCGACGACGTCGAACCCCGGATGCTCCTCGTGCAGTACCTCCGGGAGAAGCTCGGCAAGACCGGCACCGTCATCGGCTGCGACACCAGCAACTGCGGCGCGTGCACCGTCCACCTCAACGGCAGGAGCGTGAAGTCCTGCAACGTGCTCGCGGTCCAGGCCGACGGCGGCGAGGTCACGACCATCGAGGGCCTGGCCGGGGCGGACGGCCAGCTGCACAAGGTGCAGGAGTCCTTCCGTGAGTGCCACGGGCTGCAGTGCGGGTTCTGCACGCCGGGGATGATCATGCAGACCGTCGACCTGCTCAACGAGAACCCGAGTCCCTCCGAGGAGGCGATCCGGCTCGGCCTCGAGGGCAACCTGTGCCGCTGCACCGGCTACCACAACATCGTGCGTGCCGTTCAGCACGCTGCCGGCACGACCACCGGTACGACGGAGGGGGCATCGGCATGACCGCGACCCAGGAGCCGGCGACCGGCCAGGAGATCGGCCGCGACCGGCGACGCAAGGAGGACCAGCGCCTGATCACCGGGCGCACGCGGTGGACGGACAACATCACCCTGCCGGGGATGCTGCACCTCGCGATGGTCCGCAGCCCGTTCGCGCACGCCCGGATCACCGGCATCGACACGGAGGCCGCGAAGGGCGCGACCAACGTGGTGGCCGTGCTGACCGGCGCCGACCTCGGCGAGGGCCAGGGCGCCTGCATCAACGCGTGGCCGGTGGTCACCGACCAGGTCACGCCGGCGCACGTGCCGATGCCGACCGACCGGGTCGCCTTCGCCGGCGAGACGGTCGCGGTGGTCGTCGCCCGGTCCGCGGCCGAGGCACGCGACGCCGCCGAGCTGGTGGAGGTCGACTACGAGGAGCTCCCCGCCGCGCTCGACCTCAAGGACGCTGCCGCCGCCCACGAGACGGGCGGCGCGATCGCGCACCCCGACCTCGGCACCAACGTCAGCGCCGTGTGGCGCTTCGACTCCGCAGAGGCCGGCACCGGCGGCGACGTCGAGGCGGCCATCGCCGAAGCACGTGCCAACGGCATCGTCATCGAGCGCGAGTACCGCCAGCAGCGGCTGATCCCCGCGTTCATGGAGCCGCGCAGCGTCGTGGTCGACCCGACGGGCGAGCAGATCACCGTCTGGTCGGCGACCCAGATCCCGCACATCCTGCGCTTCGCCCTCGCCGCCACGACCGGCGTGCCCGAGTCGAAGATCCGGGTCATCGCGCCCGACGTGGGTGGCGGCTTCGGCGGCAAGCTGCAGCAGACCCCGGAGGAGATGATCGCCTTCGCGGTGGCGCGCCGGCTCGGGAAGCCGGTGAAGTTCACCGAGACCCGCAGCGAGTCGCTCCTGACCGCCCACCACGGTCGCGACCAGTGGCAGCGCCTCACGCTCGCGGCGACCAAGGACGGCAGGGTCACCGGTCTCAAGGTCGACCTGCTGGCCGACCTCGGTGCCTATGTCGCGATCGTCGGCGGCGGCGTACCGGTGCTCGGCGCGTTCATGTTCAACGCGATCTACAAGTTCCCGGCGTACCAGTTCCAGACCACGAACATCCTCACCAACAAGGCCTGGACCGATGCCTACCGCGGTGCCGGCCGGCCCGAGGCGACCTTCGCGATCGAGCGGCTGATGGACGAGCTCGCGGCCGAGCTGGGCAAGGACCCGCTCGAGGTCCGCGAGATGAACTGGATCACCCACGAGGAGTTCCCGTTCACCACGGTCGCCGGCCTCGAGTACGACTCCGGCAACTACGAGGCCGCGACGGCCCGGGCCAAGGAGATGTTCGGGTACGACGCCCTCCGCGCCGAGCAGGCCGAGCGACGCGCCCGGGGCGACAAGGTCCAGCTCGGGCTGGGCGTCTCGACGTTCACCGAGATGTGCGGCCTCGCGCCGTCCCGCGTGCTGGGGAGCCTCAACTACGGCGCCGGCGGCTGGGAGCACGCCGAGGTCCGGATGCTCGCCACCGGCAAGGTCGAGGTCGTCACCGGCGCGTCCGCCCACGGGCAGGGGCACGAGACGGCGTTCAGCCAGATCGTGGCCGACCGGCTCGGCGTACCGTTCGAGGACGTCGAGATCCTGCACGGCGACACCCAGATCTCCCACAAGGGCCTGGACACCTACGGCTCCCGCAGCCTGGTCGTCGGCGGAGAGGCCCTGGTGCGGGCCCTCGACAAGGTCATCGAGAAGGCCCGGCCGGTCGCGGCCCACCTGCTCGAGGCCTCCGCCGACGATCTCGAGTTCAGCGGCGGCCGGTTCACCGTCAAGGGGACCGACCAGGGGATGGCGATCCAGGAGATCGCCACCGCTGTCTTCGCCGCGCACAACCTGCCCGACGGCATGGAGCCCTCGCTCGACTCCGAGGCGACCTACGATCCCGTGAACTTCAACTACCCGCACGGCACGCACCTGTGCGCGGTCGAGGTCGACACGGAGACCGGCCAGGTCAGGCTCCGCAAGTACGTCTGCTGCGACGACATCGGCGTGGTGATCAACCCGCTCATCGTGGCCGGTCAGGTCCACGGAGGGCTCGTCCAGGGCATCGCCCAGGCGCTCTGGGAGGAGGCCGTGTACGACGACAACGGGACCCTGGTCACCGGGTCGTTCGTCGACTACCTGCTCCCGACGGCGGCCGACACGATCAGCTTCGAGATCGACCACACCACGTCGCCGTCGACCACCAACTCCCTGGGGACCAAGGGTGTCGGCGAGGCCGGCACCATCGCCTCGACCCCGGCCGTGGTCAACGCCGTCGTCGACGCGCTGCGTCCGCTCGGTGTCCACGACGTGCAGATGCCGTGCACCCCCGAGCGCGTCTGGCGCGCCATCAACAGCGGCTCGTCCGGTGGCCAGACCACGGAGTCCGCCATGCCCCACTTCGACGAGTCGGAAGGAGGGGTCCAGTGATCCCCGCAGCCTTCGAGTACGTCGCCCCGACCTCGGTCGAGGAGGCCGTCGCCGCGCTCGCCGAGCACGGCGACGACGCCAAGATCATCGCCGGCGGGCAGAGCCTGCTGCCGGTGCTCCGGATGCGCCTCAACGCCCCGGAGTGGGTGATCGACCTCGGCCGCATCGACAGCCTGCGCGGTGTCCGCGACGAGGGCGACCACCTCGTCATCGGGGCCATGACGACCCACCACGACGTCGGCCAGGACCCGCTCGTCCACGAGCACGCCCTGTTGATCAGCAAGGCGATCACCCACCTCGCCGACGCCCAGGTCCGGCATCGGGGCACCTTCGGCGGCGCGCTCGCGCACGCCGACCCCGCGGGCGATCTCGGGGCGCCCGCGCGGGCGCTCGGCTCGACCTTCGTCGTGCAGGGGCCCGGCGGCACCCGGGAGGTGGCGGCGGAGGACTTCTTCGTCGACCTCTTCGAGACCGCGATCTCCGACGACGAGATCCTCACGGCAGTGAAGGTCCCCAAGTACGACGGCTGGGGGGCGTCGTACGAGAAGTTCGTCCGGATCGCGCACCAGTGGCCGATCGTCGCGGTGGCGGCCACCGTCCGGTTGGACGGGGACACCATCGCGGAGGCGCGGCTCGGGCTCACCAACATGGGCTCGACGCCGCTGCGGGCGCAGGCCGCCGAGCAGGCCCTCGTCGGGCAGCCCGCGACCGAGGAGGGCGTGGCCGCCGCGGCCGCGCTCGCGGCCGAGGGCACGCACCCGCCGAGCGACCTCAACGGCGACGCCGACTACCGGCGGCACCTCGCGACCGTGCTGACCCGGCGGGCGGTCCTGTCGGCCGCCGGCCGGGGCTGAGGACCGCCCGTGGACCTCAGCCACTCCTTCCGGGTCCCGACGTCGGTCGAGGCGACCTGGGCGCACTTCCAGGACATCGGCGCACTCGCCGAGTGCTTCCCGGGCGCCCAGGTCACCGCGGTCGGCGAGGATGCCGACGGCAGCCCGACCTTCGAGGGGACCTGCAAGGTCAAGCTCGGCCCGATCGCGCTCGTCTACGCCGGTGCCGGCAGCTTCGTCGAGCGCGACGAGGCCGGGCGCCGGTTCGTCGTGGACGCCAAGGGCCGCGACAAGCGCGGCAACGGTACGGCGGGCGCGAAGGTCACCGTGACGATGGCGGCCGCCGACGGCGGCTCCACGCAGGTCGACGTCGTGACCGACCTCGCCATCACGGGCAAGCCGGCGCAGTTCGGCCGCGGCGTGATGCAGGACGTCTCGGACAAGCTGCTCGGCCAGTTCGTCGCCTGCCTCGAGCAGCGCCTGGCGACGGAGGCCGCTCCTGCGGAGTCCGCGCCCGCCGCAGCCGATGACTCCGCAGCCGATGGCTCCGCGGCCAATGGCTCCGCGGCCGCCGGGCACGAACCCGTCCCGGCGGCCGCGGCACCACCGCCCCGTCCGGCGGCGCCACCCGCCGGTGACGACGCGCTCGACCTGGGATCCGCCGTCCTGCCCGTGCTGCTGAAGAGCTACGGCAAGCAGGCGGCCGTCGTCGTACTCGCGCTGCTGGGCCTGCGCTTCCTCCTCCGCACCCTGCGGAAGTAGCACGCACCTGTCCGAACGGACAGGTGCGTGCCAACCTCGTTGCAACGTTCGCGGAGCAGTGTGGTGCCTGTCACACCGGCGAAGGGATCACCATGGCGCTCACGGCAACTCAGGCCCCGCCCCGCCCCGCGGGCGACGCCGACGAGGAGCCGACCGGGCTGGTGAAGTTCCACGCGCCGGAGGTCGTCTTCGGCACCGGATCGCTCAGCGAGGCGGGCTTCGCGGCGGCCCGGCTGGGCGCCCGCCGTCCCCTCGTGGTGACCGACCCCGGCATCATCGCCGCCGGCTGGGTCGACGAGCTGCTGGGCCACCTGCGGGAGGCCGGGCTGCGGCCGGTCGTGTGGTCGCAGGTGACGCCGAACCCGCGCGACCACGAGATCCGCGCGGCGTTCGCGCACTACCTGGAATGGGAGTGCGACGTCATCATCGGCATCGGCGGCGGCTCCTGCGCCGACGCGGCGAAGGGCGTGGCCGTCCTCTCCGGCAACGGCGGCGACATCCTCGACTACCGCGGCGTCGACCGGATGACGCAGCCGATCCCGCCGTTGTTGATCATCCCGAGCACGTCGGGCACCGGAGCCGACGTCAGCCAGTTCTGCATCGTCACCGACACGGCCCGCTCGGTGAAGGTGACCATCATGGGCCGTGCGCTGGTGCCGGACATCTCGATCACGGACCCGCGGCTGCTCGTCACGATGCCCGACCTGCTCAATGCCGCGACCGGGCTCGACGCCCTCACCCACGGCATCGAGGCGTTCGTGTCGCTGGCCCACAACCCGCTCGCCGACACCCACGCCCTCAACGCCGTCGGCCTGGTCTGCGGGCATCTCCGCTCGACGATCACCGACCCGCTCGAGACCGAGCACCGGCGCAAGATGGCGCAGGCCAGCCTGCAGGCCGGGCTCGCGTTCTCCAACGCCATCCTCGGCGCCACCCACGCCATGAGCCACCAGGTCGGCGGTCTGCTCGACGCTCCGCACGGCGTGGTCAACGGGGTGCTGCTGCCGCACGTGATCCGCTACAACGCCCGGGCCACGCCCGACCGGTTCGTCGCGCTCGCCGCGGCGGCCGGCCTCGACGTCGCCGGGATGCCGGGGGAGGATGCCGCGGACCTGCTCGCCGACCACGTGCGCCGGCTGGCCGACGACGTGGGCGTACCGCGGGGGCTGCGTGCGCTCGGGGTCACCGAGGCCGACGTACCCCGGCTCGCGGACACGACGCTCGACGACGCCTGCCTGACGACGAACCCGCGTGCGGCGACCCTGCACGACGTGGAGAAGCTCTTCCTCGAAGCGCTGTGACGGGACGCGCGTCATGACCGAGCAGCTCGACCTGGCGACGCTCACCGGGGTCCGGTCCGGGAAGCGGTCCTACTACCGCGCGTACGTGCGCTCCGACGAGCGCATGCAGCGGGCGGTCCGCGCGATGGACTCGATCTCCCGCGGCCTGGTGAGCACCGTCGAAGGTCCCCGAGGGCTGCTCGAGCAGGTGGCCCGGGCGGCCGCCGAGCACCTCAACGCGTCGTGGCTGATCCTCGGCCTCGCCGACGGCCAGCTGCCCGGCGCCCGGCCTCGCTTCCTCGTCGTCGCGGGCACGCACGGCGCGCTCGTCGACGACGAGACCGACCTGCCCTCCCGGGTACGACGCGAGCTCGGCGCGATCCGTGCCGGACATGCCACCCGCACACCCCGCGACGACTCCTGGGTCCGGGTGCCGATGACGCTCGCGGGTGACCCGATCGGCAGCCTGGTCGGGCTGCACGGCCTCGACGACGAGCCGGAGCCGGGCGACCTGTCCGTGCTGCGGATCCTCGCCAACGAGGCCGCTGTCGCGCTGCACACCTCCGAGCAGTACCAGGCCGGCCTCGCGCTGCACCGCCGCGCCCAGCGCCTGTACGACGAGACCGCGGCCCAGGCGCGTGACCTCGCCGAGCGCACCCGCGAGCTGCGCCAGGTCGAGGAGCGGCTGCTGGCCGCCCACCAGCGTGAGCTGCTCGACCACGAGCGGCACCGGATCGCGCGTGAGCTGCACGACAGCGTCACCCAGTACGTCCTCTCCGCCGGCATGGCCGTCGAGGTCGCCCGCGGCATGGCCGCCGACGAAGGCCGGGCGGGGATCGAGGAGCGGCTCACGACGGCGAAGGAGCTGAGCGCGCAGGCGGTCGACCAGCTGCGCCGGGCGATCTACGCGCTGCACCAGCCCCAGCGCGACGTCGTGCGCACCTTGCCCGAGCTGCTGCTCGAGGTGGCCGAGCACCACCGGCCGCACCTCGCGGTGGGCGTCCGGGTCGACGGTCCCGTCGAGGAGCTCACGGCCGACGCCGACCATGAGATCGCCCGGGCGGTGGGCGAGGCGCTGTTCAACGTCGCCACCCATGCCGAGGCCAGCCGGGCCGCCGTCCGGCTGCGCTACCGGCCGCACGAGCTGTTCGTCAGCGTGGCGGACGACGGCACGGGCGACCCGTCCGAGCTTGCCCGGCGGCTGCGACTCGAGCGCGGCCCGTCCGTCGACGGCCGCCATCGCGGCCTGGTCAACATCGAGTGCCGCATCACCGAGCTCGGTGGCTCGATCGCCTTCCGGAGGGCCCGCATCGGCGGCGTCCGGGTGGAGATGCGGATTCCCTTGCCCCTGGACGCACAGCGCCCGGGCATCATCGCAGGCCTGGTGGGAGCCGGGCCGGAACAGGCGGAACCATGGCAATCCTGACCCCGAACCCGACCCTGACGCCGACCGTCGACATCATGCTCGTCGACGACCACGCAATCGTGCGCCAGGGGCTGCGCTCGATCCTCGAGCGCGAGCACGACCTGCGCGTCGTCGCCGAGGCGTCCACAGCGGCGGAGGCGCTGGCCGTCGTCGGGCGTGCCCGGCCGGCGATCGTGCTGCTCGACCTCAAGCTGTCGACGTCCTCGGACACCGAGGGCCTGGACCTGTGCGAGTCGCTCGCGGCGGAGTACCCCGAGCTGGCGATCCTCGTGCTCACCACCTTCCTCGACGAGCAGCTGGTGCTGCGCGCCGTGCAGGCGGGCGCCCGCGGCTACGTCGTCAAGGACGTCGACATGACCGGCCTGGTGCGCTCGATCCGCGATGTCGCCCGCGGGGAGAGCGCGTTCGACGCCCGCTCGGCCGCGGCCATGGTGCGGGGGCTCAAGGCCCCGCCGGCGACCCACGAGAAGAAGCTGACGGCGCGCGAGCGCGAGGTGCTCGGCCTGCTCGCCCGAGGACTGTCCAACCGCGACATCGGCAGCCGGCTCTTCATCTCCGAGACCACCGCCAAGTTCCACGTGGGCAACATCCTGCGCAAGCTCGACGTCACCCGCCGCGCCGAGGCGGTCTACGAGGCGTCGAAGATGGGCGTGATCTGAGCCGACCAGTCGGCTGCGAGGAACGAGCAGCCGGCGTGGGGTCGGCCAGGTCGAGCAAGCGACACGGCTGAGGAACGAAGCCGTACGAGCGCGTCGGGGCCCGGTGGCGTCCGGGGACGGAGCACCAC
>DATLIG010000107.1:0-7396 GCA_035539555.1 Nocardioides sp.
TTCTCCGACGTGCCCGACTCCCCGCCCGCCGACCTGGTCGAGAAGGCCGAGAAGGTCGACGCAGTCTCCGGTGACTGATCGGGGCTGAGGTGGTGGGGGACCGATGACGACGCTGCCCCGTGGTGCGACCGTACGACGCGACGCCGGCATATACGGC
Organism: Nocardioides sp.; assembly: GCA_035539555.1. Classification (GTDB taxonomy): domain Bacteria; phylum Actinomycetota; class Actinomycetes; order Propionibacteriales; family Nocardioidaceae; genus Nocardioides. The sequence goes on from DATLIG010000107.1 coordinate 158, forward strand.
TACGAGCGGGCCCTGCGCCGGCACGGCCTCGAGCCCGTCGCCGGTGTCGACGAGGCCGGTCGCGGCGCCTGCGCCGGTCCGCTGGTCGCCGGCGCGGCGATCCTGCCGCCGGGCAAGGCGGGCATCGTCCCGGGCCTGGCCGACTCCAAGCTGCTGACCGCCGCCGCGCGCGAGCGCTGCTACGACCAGGTGGTGCGCCGCGCCCTGGCCTGGTCGGTCGTGGTCATCTCGCAGGAGGAGTGCGATCGGCTCGGCATGCACGCCGCCAATGTGGAGGCACTGCGGCGGGCGGTCGCGAAGCTGGCCGTCCCTCCGTCGTACGTGCTGACCGACGGGTTCCCCGTCGACGGGCTGGGCGTGCCCGGCCTGGCCGTGTGGAAGGGCGACCGGGTCGCCGCCTGCGTCGCCGCCGCGTCGGTGCTGGCGAAGGTCACCCGCGACCGGATCATGCTCGACCTCGACGAGCAGTGGCCGGCGTACGACTTCAAGACCCACAAGGGCTACATCACCGCGACCCACACGGCGGCGCTGGAGGAGCACGGCCCGTCGCCGATCCACCGGATGCGCTTCGTCAACGTACGACGCGCGGCCGGACTCGAGCCGTTGGCCGAGGAAGTCGGGGATCGACGGCTAGAGTCGGGCTCGTGAGCGCCGAGGACCTCGAGAAGTACGAGACCGAGCAGGAGCTGAACCTCTACCGGGAGTACCGCGACGTCGTCGGCATCTTCAAGTACGTCGTCGAGACCGACCGCCGGTTCTACCTGTGCAACTCGGTCGACGTGAAGGCCCGCTCCGAGGGCACCGACGTGTTCTTCGAGGTCACCATCGCCGACGCCTGGGTCTGGGACATGTACCGCCCGGCGCGGTTCGCCAAGAACGTCAAGGTCCTGACGTTCAAGGACGTCAACGTGGAAGAGCTGGCCACCTCGGACCTCGAGCTGCCGAAGTCCTGACCTGCGCAGGACCTTCGTCCCGAATTCGGGCGGGTCCCTTGCGCGAGCCGCCATCCCGGCCGAACAAATGGTGTCAGGGACGGCATGCGGCCGTCCCGCCTGCGACACGGCATCGGGGAGGGCGCCATGTGGCACCGGCGCCCGGATGCCCGGGACGACCAGCGGGGAGCGGTGACGCTCGTCGTCGTCTTCGTGATGGCACTGTTGATGGTCGGTTCTGCATTCGTCATCGACATCGGGCTCCAGCGGGTGGCCCGCTCGGACATGCAGGCCGTCGCGGACCTCGTCGCCCTGGACCTGGCCCGCGAGCTCGACGGGCGGACCGTCGGCGAGCTGGTGCCCGTCCTGGACCGGGAGCTCGCGGCGAGCAGCGTCCGCAACGCCGATGCGGTCGGCGACGGCGCGGCCGACCTGAGCTACGACCTCGGCCGGATGGGCAACGACGGCTTCGAGAAGATGGCGTCGGGTGTGCCCTCGGCCGTACGGGTCGTGGCGCACACGGAGGTCGCGTTCGCGTTCTCCGCGTTCACCGGCGCCGAGTCGGGAGATGCCTCGCGCTCGGCCGCGGCCGAGAGCGCGTCGACCGCCTGCTTCCGGCTCGGCTCCTTCGTCGCGGCCATCCGTTCGGGCGACAGCACCGTGCTCGCACCCCTCAACGACCTCCTCGGCGTGAACCTCGGCCTGGTCGACTACCGCGGCCTCGCCCTCGCCGACGTCCGGCTCGAGGACCTGGCCGCCACCTCCACCATCGGCAGCCCCGAGGAGCTGCTCGGCGGCTCGATCACCTATGCCGACCTGGTCAGCGCGACGATCGAGGCGCTCACCCGCGAGTCGGGTGACAACTCGGTCGCCCTCAACGCGTTGAGCCGGATCGCAGCGTCGGCGGTCACGGCGGACGTCGGTGCCATCGACCTCTCCAACGTCCTCCACGTCGCGCCGACCGACCGTGCCGCCATGGAGATCGCCCTCGACGTCCTCGACCTCGTCGCCGCCGCCCGCCTCTCCGACGGCAAGCACTTCCTCGGCGTGCCGAACATCCAGGGCGGGGTCCCCGGCGTCGGCTTCCAGTTCACGGGCGGGATCTACCTCATCTCCGCGGCCGAGCTCGCCTGCGGCGTGCCCAACTCGGCACAAGCGGTCGCGGACACCGCACAGCTCGACGGCTCCCTCGGCGTGACCTTCACGAACATGCCCAGCCTCAACATCCCGGTCCTCGGCACCCTCCAGACGCCCAAGGGCACCGGCCTGCTCGAGATCATCGCGGGTAGCGGCACCGGTCAGCTGGTCTCCCCACCACAGACGCACTGCGGCGACGGCTCGGCGGTCGACCCGTCGACGTACAGCGTCCAGGTCACGACCGGCCTGGCGTCGTACAAGCTGCACGCGGACGTGTCGATCGCCGCGGACGTGAAGCTCACCGACCTGGTCGGGCTGGGACTGACCTCCGTGCTCACCAACCTGCTCGGCAACATCCTCACGCTCGGGAGCAAGATCTCCCTCGAGGTCGAGGTGCGACTCACGATCGGCACGGCGAGCTCCGGCGGGGGCGGCCGCGCCGACCTCGAGATCCCGCCCAACGACGAGACGCCGGTCTCCATCGGCTCGTCGATGCTCCTCGACGTCAACTCGATCGTGCCGACGATCAAGTCCGTGAAGCTGAACGGGAAGAGCGCGCAGCTGCCGCTCGTCACCGCGATCACCAACCCGATCGCGGACGTGCTGACGACCTCCGGCAAGGGCTTCGTGGAGAAGACCCTGACTCCGCTCGTCACCAACATCAACCAGCAGTTCATCGGCCCGGTGGCGCGGATGGTCGGCCTGCGCCTGGCCGGCGCCGACGTGTACGCCGTGGGCATCACCTGCGCCCGCCCGCGACTGGTCGGATGAGTCTCCCGGGGCCGACTAGTCCCAACGGACTAGGCGTGATCCCTCGGACGGGCAGAATCCCTCGGGATCCGTTCCCTCGTTGTGAAAGCGACCACTATCCTGCGGAGACCGCCACTCGGGAGGCGTCATGGGAGCTAGGGCGGGGAGGCCGGCTGATGGGGCGTTGTGTGCTGTGGGGGCGCGCTCGCGCGCGTGCCCGTGATGGCGCGGAGCGGGGTGCGGCCGCCCTGGAGTTCGCCCTGATCATGCCGCTCCTGCTGGTGCTGGTCTTCGGCATCATCAGCTACGGCTACATGCTCAGCTTCCGCCAGGCGATCAGCCAGGCCGCGGCCGAGGGCGCGCGGGCGGCAGCGGTCGCCCAGCGCGACGCCGACCAGGTCCCGGACGCCGTCGCCGCGATGAACGACGCCCTCGAGGGCTACGACGTCAGCTGCGACGACGGCACGCTGACGCGCAAGGACGCGACCGTCGGGACCTGCGAGGTCGAGATCGCGACCTGCGCCGGCGAGGCCGCCTCGGTCCAGTGCGTGACCGTCACCATCAACTACGCCTACCAGGACCACCCGCTGCTCACGGTTCCCGGTGACGACATCGTGCTTCCCGAGTCGCTGGAGTACTCCGCGGTCGCGAGGGTCAGCTGATGGCCCGCGTACGACTCCGTCGCCGTACCCGCGACGAGCGGGGCGTGGTCGCGGTCTTCATGGGTCTCGGCCTTGCGGTCGTCCTCATCACGGTGGCCGGCCTGACGATCGACATCGGCCTGCAGCGCACCGCGCGCCGCGACATGCAGGCCCTCGCCGACGTGGTCGCACTCGACCTGGCCCGCAACCTCGACGGCAGGACCCGCTCGGCGTTGGCCTCGACCATGAACACCGAGATGGCCAAGAGCAAGGCCCGCAACGGCGACACCGTGGGTGGCACGCCGGACCTCACCTGGGACCTCGGGAAGATGGTCGACGGCGAGTACGTCAGCGTCGGCGCCACCGAGGTGCCGAACGCGGTCCGGGTCCGCGCCAACACGACGGTCGACTTCGCGCTGGACGGGATCACGGGTGTCGCGACGGGTGATGCCCATCGCACCGCGATCGCCCAGTCCGAGGGCGGCGCATGCTTCTCGATCGGCTCCTACGCGGCCCGCGTGAACACCGGCGCGTCCCCGATCCTCGGACCGTTGCTCGGCGCACTCGGCAGCAACATCAACGTCAGCGCGATCGACTACAACGGGCTGGCGAACGCCGACATCAAGCTGCTGGACCTCCTCGGTGCCAACGTCGGCGTCGGCACCATGGAGGAGCTGATCGAGGGTGGCCAGCTGCTCAGCCTCGGCGACTTCTACCTCGCCACGGCCGAGGTCCTCAGCAAGAGCGGGCACGCGGCCTATGTCGGGCTGCTCCAGGCGATGGCGGTCGGCGTCGACGACATCGACTTCAACGCGGGTGACCTGCTCGACCTCGGCACGAGTGGCTCGAACGGCCTGGATGCCGACCTCAACCTCCTCGACCTCGTCACCGCCGCGGCTGCGGCCGCCACGGGTGAGCACGCGCTCGTCGTACCGCAGGCCAACGTCAACCTCGGCCCGTTGGCGAACGTCGGCGTCAACCTGACCGCGATCGAGGCGCCGCGCATGGCGTGTGGCCGGAAGAACCAGGTCTCGGCCACGTCGACCCAGGTGACGGTCAATCTCGCGGCCTCGGCCCTCAAGCTCGACCTCGCCCTCGTCGGGAAGACCGACATCACGCTGAGTGGCTCGGTCAACGTCGCCCAGGCCTCGGGTGCCCTCACGGATGTCCGGTGCGAGCCCACCGGGCTGACCATCGTCGTGTCGGACGGGCTGCTCAACGTCGACCTCAAGCTCCAGATCACCGTCTACGCGCTCGGCATCCCCGTGGTCGGCGGCCCGATCACGATCAAGGGCAGCACGACCACGTCGGGGACGGCCAACATCGAGATCACCAGCGACGGCGACTACGAGATCCCGAGCACCATCGGGTCGGGGAGCTCCGGCCTGCCGACCCTGGCGGTCAACACCTCGGGCCTGAAGCTGATCGGCCTGCCGATCGGCATCGTCCTCGCGCCGATCATCAACGGGCTGGTGTCCGGCCTGGTCAACCCGCTCGTGTCGGCGCTCGACACGAACCTGCTCAGCCCGCTGCTCAACACGCTCGGCATCGACCTCAGCGGCGCGGACATCTACAAGTTCCGCACCCCGAAGTGCGACGCGCCGAAGCTGGTCGGCTGACCCCACCCGACACGCGCGTGCGCTGACCGTCCACCCGTCGGCAGCAAACCTGTGGACGACCCCTGGTCGTCCACAGGGCACGGGTACGAGTCCCGGCGGCGTCCCGCCGTGCGGCGACGCTGGCCGGCATGACGACGACAGCGCAGGCCCGGCAGGCGATCGGGGCGTACGGCGAGGGGCGGGCCGCCCGGCACCTCGTGGATCTCGGGATGACGCTCCTCGAGCGCAACTGGCGGTGTGACGAGGGCGAGATCGACATCGTCCTGCGGGACGGGGCGACGCTCGTCGTGTGCGAGGTCAAGACGCGCACGAGCCTGGCCGCGGGCACCCCGCACGAGGCGATCACCGACGACAAGCTGGCCCGGCTCAAGCGGCTGGGGGAGCGGTGGGCCGCCGAGCGGGGCATCCGGCCGGACGGCATCCGGATCGACCTCGTCGCCGTCCTCCTCCCACGGCGCGGCGCCCCGGCGGTCGAGCACGTCGCGGGGCTCTTCTGATGGCCTTCGCGACCACGCACTGCGTGGCCCTCGACGGGGCCCGGGGCCACCTGATCGACGTGCAGGCCGATGTGTCCAGCGGGCAGCCCGGGGTGGTCGTCGTGGGGCGCGCCGACGCTGCGCTGCGGGAGGGTCTCGACCGGGTCCGGATGGCGATCGTCAACAGCGACCTGAAGTGGCCGGCGGCGCAACGCACGACGATCCTGCTCTCGCCGGCCGACCTGCCGAAGGGCGGGACCCACTTCGACCTGGCGATGGCGGTGAGCGTCCTGGCGGCGACGCGACAGGTCGAGCACGCGCAGGTGGCAGCAACGGCCTTCATCGGCGAGCTCACCCTGGCCGGTGGGCTGCGGCCGGCGGTCGGTGTCCTGCCGATGGTGATGGCGGCGGCGGCTCGCGGTGTCCGGCGGGTCGTCGTACCGGAGCCGCAGGTCGGGGAGGCGCAGATGGTCCCCGACATGGTCGTGATCGGCCTGCGGTCGCTGGCCCAGGTGGTCGCCGTGCTGGTCGGCGAGCTGCCACCGGAGGCTCCGCCGGTCGCGTCGGCGTCGGGCACCCACCTGGTCCACTGGCGCGGCGCCGACCGGCTCGACGACCTCGACTTCTCGGACCTGCGGGGGATGCTGGACGAGAAGTACGCGGCCGAGGTGGCCGCTGCGGGTGGCCACGCGCTGATGCTCTCGGGCGCCAAGGGCTGCGGGAAGACCAGCCTGGCCGAGCGCCTGCCGACCGTGCTGCCGGACCTGACGGTCGAGGAGTCGCTCGAGCTCACCGCGCTGCACTCGCTCGCCGGTGCGCTCGATCCCGCCGACGGCATGATCGTGCGTCCACCCTTCGCGGCACCCCATCACGACGCGAGCAAGGTCAGCATCATCGGTGGCGGCCAGGGACGTGTCCATCCCGGTGAGATCTCGCGTGCCCACTGCGGCGTGCTCTTCCTCGACGAGTTCCCGCTCTTCCGGGCCGACGTCATCGAGGGCCTCCGGCAGCCGATGGAGAGCGGGGAGATTGCGGTCGCCCGCCTCGACGAGTCGGTGTGCCTGCCGGCCCGGGGCATGGTGGTGCTTGCGGCGAACCCCTGCCCGTGCGGCGACTTCCATCCGCAGGCCGTGCACAACAAGTGCCAGTGCCACGAGCGGCAGCGGCGCGACTACCGCCGCAAGGTCACCGGGCCCGTGACCGACCGGATCGACATCATGCGCCACCTCACGCCGGTCGGCCCGCACCACGGGACGGACCGCTTCGCCGTGCCCGAGTCCAGCGCCGAGGTGCGGGCCCGGGTGGAGGCGGCCCGTCAGCGCCAGGCGGAGCGGTACGCCGGGTGCAGCTGGCGCCTCAACTCCCAGGCTCCCGGCCCGGTCCTCACCGAGGAGTGGCCGCTCAGCGACTCCGCCCGGCGGATCGTGGACGATGCCGTCTACAGCGGCCGGTTGACCAGGCGTGGCGCCGCCCGGGTCCACCGCCTGGCCTGGACCGTCGCCGATCTCGGCGGCGTCGAGCGCCCGGGAGACGACGAGGTCGACGTCGCGCTGCGGCTGCGGACCGGCGAGCCGCTGCTGCTCGCGACCCTGGAGCGGAGGGCCGGATGAGCGCGCAGGAACGCGACCGCCTCGCCCGCGCCGCCCTCGTGCGGATCTCCGAGCCCGGAGATCCGCACGAGGGC
>DATLIG010000108.1:0-4217 GCA_035539555.1 Nocardioides sp.
CCTTGATCCGGCGCACGCCGGGCAGGAAGCCCTGGTCGGCCATGTGGTCGGCCTCGTCGAGGACGGTGACCTGGACGTCGCTGAGGTCGCACGCGCGCTGCTGGATCAGGTCCTCGAGCCGGCCGGGGCAGGCCAGCACGATGTCCACGCCGTTGCGCAATCCGCGGACCTGCGGGTTCTGGCCGACACCGCCGTCCAGCGTCGCGGAGAAGAGCATCCGCTGACCCTGGTGGTGGTCGGCTTGATGCCGGCCTGACGGGTCAGGTCGCGCACGTCGCGCTGCTGCTCGTCAGTCATCAGGGTGATCACGGTGCCCTCGGCGCCGGCGCGCGCCGTACGGCCCGAGCGGTGCAGGTAGGCCTTGTGCTCGGTCGGCGGGTCGGCGTGGACGACCAGCGCCACGTCGTCGACGTGGATGCCGCGCGCCGCGATGTCGGTCGCGACCAGCGTGGTGGCCGCACCGCTGTGGAAGGCCTCCATGTTGCGCGTGCGCGCACCCTGGCTGAGGTTGCCGTGCAGGTCGACCGCGGGCACGCCGTTCTTGTTGAGCTGGCGGGCCAGCGCCTTGGCGCCGTGCTTGGTGCGGGTGAAGACGACCGTGCGGCCCGGCGCGCTGACCAGGTCGAGCAGCACCGGAATCCGCTGCTCACGCTCGACGTGCAGCACGTGGTGGTCCATCTTCGCCACCGGCGACTGGGCCGAGTCGGCCTCGTGGACGGCCGGGTCGGCGAGGAAGCGCTTGACCAGCACGTTGATCGCGCCGTCGAGCGTCGCGGAGAAGAGCATCCGCTGGCCGCCCTTGGGCGTCTGGTCGAGCAGACGTCGTACGGCGGGCAGGAAGCCGAGGTCGGCCATGTGGTCGGCCTCGTCGAGGACCGTGACGCGGACGTCGGCGAGGCTGCAGTGCCCCTGGCCGATGAGGTCCTCGAGCCGGCCGGGGCAGGCGATGAGGATGTCGACGCCGTTGCGCAGCGCGGTCACCTGCGGGCCCTGGCCGACGCCACCGAAGACGGTGGTCGTGCTGAGGCCGACGGCCTTGGCCAGCGGGGTGATGGTCGCGGCGATCTGCGAGGCGAGCTCGCGGGTCGGGGCGAGGACGAGGGCGCGCGGGCGCCGGGACGCCGGCCGGGTGCGACCGTCGGCGGCGAGCCGGGCGACCAGCGGCAGCCCGAAGGCGTAGGTCTTGCCGGAGCCGGTGCGGCCGCGGCCGAGGACGTCGCGGCCCTTGAGCGAGTCGGGGAGTGTCGCGGCCTGGATCGGGGTCGGCACGGTGATGCCGTCCGCTGCAAGGACGTCGAGCAGGGCAGTGGGAACGCCGAGGTCGGCGAACGTGGAAGACAAGGTGTTTCTCTCCGGAGAGCGCGACGCGGAGCGCGGCGATCCCCTCAACTGGGCGTCTCGCCGTGCTGCCTGTCCGGTGACAGGCGGTGAAGCGGTGCCTCCTGCGAGGGGCGCAGCCGCGGACGGTGCGCCGGGACCCGGGGCAAGACTGGCCGGATCGGTGGGTCCAGTTTAGGGGTGCGCTGCCGATCCAGCGCAATCGTGGGCTCGTCGAGGGCGGCATGTAACACGCTGTCCACCCATCTGGTCGGCGCTTCTCAGGGCCGAGTCGGCCGTCGTACGGCGTGTCGCGCCTGACAACCGCCCGGAAGTCGAGCCGACGGCGTGTTACATCTCTTCGCGAGCCGCAGCGTCAGGCCTCGTCGGCCAGCTGCACCGCAGCGCCGCGCTCGATGAGGCCGTCGACGTCCTTGACGCCCCACGCCTCGAGGGCCTCGCGGGTGTGCGCGCCGGCGCCGGGGGCCGGCGGGTGCGACAGCGTGGCGGTCGTCCGCGAGAAGCGCGGGGCCGGCTGCGGCTGCACGATGCCCTCGTGCTCGACGAAGATCTCCCGGGCCTTGATGTGTGGGTGGTCCTTGGCCTCGCTGATCTTGAGGATCGGCGCGACACAGGCGTCGGTGCCGTCGAAGATCGCGCACCACTCGTCGCGGGTCTTCGTCAGGAAGGTGCTGGCGATCAGCTCGCGCAGCTCGCCCGTCTTGTCCAGGTCCCAGCGGTCGGGAGCCGTGCCCTCGATGCCGAGCAGCTTGACGAAGAGGTCGTAGAACTGCGGCTCCAGCGCGCCCACCGACATGTGCTCGCCGTCGGAGGTCTCGTAGATGTCGTAGTACGGCGCACCGCCGTCGAGCAGGTTGGCCGCGCGCTCCTCCTTGAAGCCTCCGCCGGCGAGGAAGGCGGCGGTCATCGCGTTGAGGTTGGCCGTGCCGTCGACGATCGCGGCGTCGACGACCTGGCCCTTGCCGGACGCCTGCGCCTCGAAGATCGCCGCCAGGATGCCGATGACCAGGTACGTCGACCCGCCGCCGAAGTCGCCGACGAGGTTGGTCGGGAACTGCGGCTTCTCCTTGACCTGGCCCAGGCCGTGGAGGGTGCCGGTGATGGCGATGTAGTTCATGTCGTGACCGGCGGCCTGCGACCACGGGCCGTCCTGGCCCCAGCCGGTCATCCGGCCGTAGACCAGCCGCGGGTTGCGCTCGTGGCAGGCCTCGGGGCCGAAGCCGAGCCGCTCGGCGACGCCGGGGCGCATGCCCTCGACGAGCACGTCGGCCTGCTCGACGAGGTCGAGCACGGTGGCCACGGCCTCGGGGTCCTTGAGGTTGAGCGCGACGCTCGGCCGGCCGCGGTTGAGCAGGTCGTGCGAGCCGCCGGCGAGCATCTGGCCGCCGGGCCGCTCGACGCGGATCACGTCGGCACCCAGGTCGGCCAGGATCATGCAGGCGTGCGGGCTCGGCCCGATCCCGGCGATCTCGACGACCTTGAGGCCCTTGAGCGGACCGGTTCCCTGACCCAGCGCGAACGTCATGGGCCGATCATGGCACAACCGTGACAGTGACGCTGTCACAGTTGGCTACTGTCCAGTAGCGGACCCCGCGTCTCGTGGCGGTCGCTGGGCGACCTCCTCGAGGTCCGGACCGGATCAGCCGGGGTTGACGATCTTCGCGAGCTCGAAGTGCATCGGGTCGGTCCAGGCCCAGTCGCCGCCCCAGGCGAAGCCCCAGTACTTGAAGATCGAGACGACCTCGCGGTTCATCTCGCCGACGGTGCCGCGCTGGTTGCCGGGGACGTTGAAGTCGAGGGCCAGGCCGAACGAGTGGTTGGACAGCTTGGTCGATCCGGCGATGAAGCGGGGGTAGTAGCAGCCGGCGTACTCGTTGGCGTGGATCTCCTTGGCCAGGCCGCGGTTGACGACCTCGCCGAGGGCGGCCTTGAGCTGCGGCATCATGAACTTGTTGCAGGTGACACTGCCGAGGATCGGCACCTGCTCGGTCACGATGTGGCTCCTGACCCACGCCGGGTCGGGCGCGATCCGGCCGCCGCCGATCGGGGTGTAGCGGAAGACGCCCACCGCGTCGCGGAAGGCGCCGACCGGGATGACGTTCTGGAAGGTCCCGAGGTCGAGGCCCTCGGAGGCCACGATGTCGAGCGCCGTGATCGAGAACCGCTTCTTGCCGAAGGTCTTCTCGATCGCCTCGCGCACCGCCTGCGGCGAGGCGATGCCGGTGTTGATCAGGATCGCGTTGTCCTTCTCGAGGCCGAGCTCCTCGCCCCACTTCGCGTTGACCATCGCATCGACGCTGTCGACCTCGGAGGGCGACCAGGCACCGACGTGGATGCGCTCCTTGCCGACCTTCAGGTAGCCCTCGCCGTCGACCTGCAGCTCCTGCTGCAGGCCGTCGTCGACCGCGACCTCGCCGCCGGCGATCCGGTCCCACTGCTCCTGGAACTCGGCGCTGCGGGTGCCGGTGAAGGCGCGGTAGGCGCCGCCGTCGACGGCGGCGATGTTGTAGAACCGGCCGTCGGCCGAGAAGTTCCCGTAGGAGAGCATCGTGTGCGCCGCGACGCCCTTGTTCTTCTTGACCTTCACCGCGAGCAGCTTCTTCAGGTCGTCCTCGGGGATGGTCTCCTGGCTCACGAGGAGCAGGTCGTCGCCGTACTGCGTGCCGTCGAACTTCCCGGGCGCCGCGACGGCGTGCCCGGGGTCGAGGGCGTTGTCGGGGATCGGCGTCGTGGACGCGGCGGCCTCGCTGGGGTCGCCCCCGTCGGCGCCGCCCTTGCCGGAGTCGCCGCAGCCGGACAGCAGCGTGGCGACCAGCACTGCCGACACCCCTGTCGTCAGTGCAGCCGTCATCCTCGCGCGTCGCGCCAGCCCCATGGCC
>DATLIG010000109.1:0-13410 GCA_035539555.1 Nocardioides sp.
ACCTCCAGCGCGAGGATGTTGTACGACGGCCGGGCGGCCGCCAGCGCGGCGGTCGCCTCGCCCACGCCACCGCCGATCTCGACGATGAGCGGGGCCTCCCGCCCGAACCAGTCGGTCCAGCTGAACCCGGGCTCGTCGACCGCCTCGTCGGGCACGACCCACCGCTCGGCGTACTCGTCCCACGCGGCCTGCTGCTTCGGCGTGAACCGGCTCCCGCGCCGCGCGTAGGTCAGCACCTCGCGCACCCGCCGTCCGTCCTCGGTCAGCTTGTGGTGCGGTCGCGCCGGGCGTACGCCGCCGGCCGGGTGCTGCTCGTCGTTCACCCGGCCATTCTCCCGGGCCCGTGCCGCCGCTCAAAAAGCAGGAAGCCCCCTGCTGCCGAAGCAGCAGGGGGCCTCCCCGAAGCAGGTCAGATCACTTGGTGATCTTCGTGACCCGGCCGGCGCCGACGGTGCGGCCACCCTCACGGATCGCGAACTTCAGACCCTCGTCCATGGCGATCGGCTGGATCAGCTCGACCGACATGTCGGTGTTGTCGCCCGGCATGACCATCTCGGTGCCCTCGGGAAGGGTCACGACGCCGGTCACGTCGGTGGTCCGGAAGTAGAACTGCGGACGGTAGTTGTTGAAGAACGGCGTGTGACGGCCGCCCTCCTCCTTCGAGAGGATGTAGACGCTCGCCTCGAAGTTGGTGTGCGGGGTGGTGGTCCCCGGCTTCACCACGACCATGCCGCGCTCGACGTCCTCGCGCTTGGTGCCACGGAGGAGCAGACCGACGTTCTCACCGGCCTGGCCCTCGTCGAGCAGCTTGCGGAACATCTCGACACCGGTGACGGTGGACTTGATCGCGGTGTCGCGGATGCCGATGATCTCGACCTCCTCGTTCACCTTGACGATGCCGCGCTCGATGCGACCGGTGATGACGGTGCCACGACCGGTGATCGTGAAGACGTCCTCGACGGGCATGAGGAACGGCTTGTCGACCTCACGCTCGGGCTGGGGGATGTACTCGTCGACGGCCGACATGAGCTCGGCAACCGACTCGCCCCACTTGGCGTCGCCGTTGAGGGCCGGGAAGGCCGCCACGCGCACGACGGGGATGTCGTCGCCCGGGTACTCGTACTCGGAGAGGAGCTCGCGCACCTCCATCTCGACGAGCTCGATGAGCTCCTCGTCGTCGACCATGTCGCACTTGTTGAGCGCCACGACCAGGGCGGGGACGCCGACCTGGCGGGCGAGCAGCACGTGCTCGCGGGTCTGCGGCATCGGACCGTCGGTCGCGGCCACCACCAGGATCGCGCCGTCCATCTGCGCGGCACCGGTGATCATGTTCTTGATGTAGTCAGCGTGACCGGGGCAGTCGACGTGGGCGTAGTGACGCGCCTCGGTCTGGTACTCGATGTGCGCGATCGAGATCGTGATGCCGCGCTGACGCTCCTCGGGAGCCTTGTCGATCTGGTCGAACGGCGAGGCCTCGTTGAGGTCCGGGTACTTGTCGTGCAGGACCTTCGAGATCGCCGCGGTCAGCGTGGTCTTGCCGTGGTCGATGTGACCGATGGTGCCGATGTTGACGTGCGGCTTGGTCCGCTCGAACTTGGCCTTAGCCATTGCTGGCTCCTCCTGGGATTGTTACTTGACTCGTACTGAAAGGGTGCTGCGCCGAGGGCGCACGTCGAGGTGACCCGAGGGTCACTCGCCGCGCGCCTTCTTGATGATCTCGTCGGCGATGTTCGTGGGAACCTCGGCGTACGAGTCGAACTCCATCGAGTACGACGCCTGACCAGAGGTCTTGGACCTCAGGTCGCCAACGTACCCGAACATCTCGGAGAGCGGCACGAGGGCGGACACGACGATGTCGCCGTGACGCTCCTCCTGCGCGCGGATCTGACCGCGACGGCTGTTGATGTCACCGATGACCGTGCCGAGGTAGTCCTCGGGCGTGGTGACCTCGACGGCGAACATCGGCTCGAGGAGGCACGGGTTCGCCTTGCGGGCGGCCTCCTTGAACGACTGGATGCCGGCGATCTTGAACGCGAGCTCGGACGAGTCGACGTCGTGGTAGGCGCCGTCCTCGAGGCTGAACTTCACGTCGACCATCGGGTAGCCGGCGAGGACGCCGAACTCCATGGCCTCCTGGCCGCCGTTGTCGACGGACGGGATGTACTCGCGGGGGACGCGTCCACCGGAGACGTTGTTGACGAACTCGTAGCCCGCGCCGAGACCGGTCTCGGGGTCGATGTTCGGCTCGAGCGAGATGACGACCTTCGCGAACTGGCCCGAACCACCGGTCTGCTTCTTGTGGGTGTAGCTGTGGTTCGACACGGTGCCGCGGATGGTCTCGCGGTAGGCGACCTGCGGCTTGCCGACGGTGGCCTCGACCTTGAACTCGCGCTTCATGCGGTCCACGAGGATCTCCAGGTGGAGCTCGCCCATGCCGGAGATGATGGTCTGGCCGGTCTCCTCGTCGGTCTTGACGACGAAGGTCGGGTCCTCCTCGGCGAGGCGCCCGATGGCGACACCGAGCTTCTCCTGGTCGGCCTTGGTCTTCGGCTCGATGGCCACCGAGATCACCGGGGCCGGGAAGGTCATCGACTCCAGCACCACCGGCTTGGCGTTGTCGGAGAGCGTGTGACCGGTCCGGGTGTCCTTGAGGCCCATGACGGCGACGATCTGGCCGGCGCCGACCGAGGCGATCTCCTCACGCTTGTTGGCGTGCATCTGGTAGACCTTGCCGATCCGCTCCTTGCGGCCGTTGCTCGTGTTGAGCACGGTGCCGCCGGCCTCGAGCTTGCCCGAGTAGACGCGGACGAAGGTCAGCTTGCCCAGGTGCGGGTCAGCGGCGATCTTGAACGCGAGCGCGGCAAGCGGCTCGTCGCTGGAGGGCTTGCGGGCGACCTCGTTCTCCTCGGTCTCCTCCGCACCCGGCTTGTGGCCGACGATCGCGTCCACGTCGAGCGGCGAGGGGAGGTAGTCGACGATCGCGTCGAGCAGGGGCTGGACGCCCTTGTTCTTGAACGCGGTGCCGGTGAGGATCGGGTTGACCTTGTCGGCCAGGGTCGCGCGACGGATGGCGGCCTTGAGGGTCGGCACGTCGAAGACGTCGCCCTCCTCGAGGTAGACCTCCATGATGTCGTCGTCGGCCTCGGCGAGGGTCTCGACGAACTTCTCGCGGTACTCGGCGGCCTTCTCGACCATGTCGGCCGGGATCTCCTCGACGACGTAGTCCTCGCCCTGGGCGGTCTCGCCGCGCCAGACCTTGGCGTTCATCTCGACCAGGTCGACGACACCGATGAAGTCACCCTCGGCGCCGATCGGGAGCTGCAGCACCAGCGGGGTGGAGTTGAGCTTGGCCACGATCGAGTCGACGACGCGGTAGAAGTCGGCGCCGGTGCGGTCGAGCTTGTTGACGAAGCACATCCGCGGGACGGCGTACTTGTTGGCCTGGCGCCACACGGTCATGGTCTGCGGCTCGACGCCGGCGACACCGTCGAAGACCGCGACGGCACCGTCGAGGACGCGCAGCGAGCGCTCGACCTCGACCGTGAAGTCGACGTGCCCGGGGGTGTCGATGATGTTGATCTGGTGCTTCTTCCACCAGCAGGTGGTCGCGGCCGACGTGATCGTGATGCCGCGCTCCTGCTCCTGCTCCATCCAGTCCATCGTGGCGCCGCCATCGTGGACCTCACCGATCTTGTAGGTGATGCCGGTGTAGAACAGGATGCGCTCGGTGGTGGTGGTCTTGCCGGCGTCGATGTGCGCCATGATGCCGATGTTGCGGACGACGTTGAGGTCCGTCGTGATGTCGACTGCCACGTGAGTCAGCGTTCCTTAGGTCGGTGCTAGTTCTGGGAATGGAGCGGTGGGGTGCCGGAGCGGGCTCCGCCGGGGCGGGCCCGCTCCAGCGACGTCACCAGCGGTAGTGCGCGAAGGCCTTGTTGGACTCGGCCATCTTGTGCGTGTCCTCGCGCTTCTTCACAGCGGCACCCAGGCCGTTGGCAGCGTCGAGGATCTCGTTCTGCAGGCGCTCGGCCATCGTCTTCTCGCGACGCTCCTGGGCGTAGCCCACGAGCCAGCGCAGCGACAGCGTCGTGCCACGGTTGCCCTTGACCTCGACGGGGACCTGGTAGGTCGCACCACCGACGCGGCGGGACTTGACCTCCAGCGCCGGGCGCACGTTGTCGAGCGCGCGCTTGAGGGTGATGACGGGGTCGGTGCCGGTCTTCTCGCGGGTGCCCTCGAGAGCGGCGTACACGATCCGCTGAGCAACCTGCTTCTTGCCATCCTGCAGCACCTTCGACACCAGCTGGCTCACCAGCTGCGAACCGTAGACCGGGTCGACGTCGATGGGGCGCTTCGGAGCGGGGCCCTTGCGCGGCATGTCAGCTCTTCTCCTTCTTGGCGCCGTAGCGGCTGCGGGCCTGCTTGCGGTTCTTCACGGCCTGCGTGTCGAGCGCGCCGCGGATGACCTTGTAACGGACACCGGGCAGGTCCTTCACACGACCGCCGCGGACGAGCACGATCGAGTGCTCCTGGAGGTTGTGACCCTCACCCGGGATGTAGGCGGTGACCTCGACGCCGCTGCTCAGACGCACGCGGGCGACCTTGCGGAGGGCGGAGTTCGGCTTCTTGGGGGTGGTGGTGTAGACGCGCGTGCAGACGCCGCGACGCTGGGGCGAACCCTTCAGGGCAGGCGTCTTGGTCTTCGACACCTTGTCCTGGCGGCCCTTGCGGACCAGCTGATTGATGGTGGGCACTCTTGTGCTTCCCTCTCGAACTTGTCTCGGCCCGGCAAGGTGCCGGGCTCGGGGTGGAGCTTGATGCTGTGCCGGATGCTGGTTCCCCTGCGTGGCCCCGTCGGATCGGGGCTGGGTCTGAGGGCATGCGGGACGTGCCGGGGTCACCCCAGACACGAGAATCGAGATTACCGGCCGTCCAAAGGCGGGTCAAAATGCCGGATCACGCGGCGAATGACCGGCTTCTCAGGTCAGCCAGCGGGTGATCGGGTCGATGGCGAAGTAGACCACGAACAGGGCGGCCACGACCCACAGCAGCACGTGGACCTCGGCGGCCTTGCCGCGGACCGCCTTGAGGAAGGCGTAGGACACGAATCCGGCGCCGATGCCGACCGTGATCGAGTACGTGAACGGCATCAGCACGATGGTCAGGAAGGCCGGGATCGCGACCTCGAGGTCGTCCCACGCGATGCCGGTGACCTGCTGCATCATCAGGAACCCGACGAGGACCAGCGCCGGGACGGCGGCCTCGGACGGGATCATCGCCACGAGCGGCGACAGGAAGATCGTCACCAGGAACAGCAGGCCGGTGACGACGGAGGCCAGCCCGGTGCGAGCCCCCTCGCCGACGCCCGCGGCGGACTCGATGTACGACGTGTTCGACGAGACACCGGCCGCGCCACCGGCGATCGCGGCGACCGAGTCGACGGCGAGGATCCGCGCGGCGTTCGGCGGCATGCCCTCCTCGTCGAGCAGCTTCGCCTCCGCGCCGATCGCCGTCATGGTGCCCATGGTGTCGAAGAAGTCGGCCAGCAGGAGTGAGAAGACGAGCAGCAGCACGGTCACCACGCCGACCCGGTCCCAGGACCCGAGCAGGTCGAACTCGCCGAGGGTGCCGAAGTCGGGGGCGTGGAAGCTGTCGGGCCAGGCGGGCACGGTCAGCGCCCAGCCGCCCGCCTTCTCCGAGACGCGACCGAGGTCGCCGACGGCCTCGACGACGACGGCGACGACCGTCATCACGACGATCGAGACCAGGATCGCGCCGCGCACCCTGCGCACCCACAGCGCCACCATCAGCAACAGGCCACCGATGAACACCAGCACCGGCCAGCCGCTGAGGTTGCCGTCGCTGCCGAGCTGCACCGGCACCGTCGTTCCGCCGGGGATCCGGGTCACGAAGCCCGCGTCGACGAAGCCGATCAGCGCGATGAACAGGCCGATGCCGACCGAGATCGCGACCTTGAGCTCCGCCGGGACCGCACGGAAGACCGCGGTACGGAAGCCGGTGAGCACCAGGACGAGGATCAGCACTCCCTCGATGACGATCAGCCCCATCGCGTCGGCCCAGGTCATCTGGCCGGCGATCGAGAACGCGAGGAAGGCGTTCAGGCCCAGCCCGGTCGCCAGCGCGAGCGGGTAGTTGGCGACGACGCCCATCAGGATCGTCAGCACGCCGGCGACGAGCGCGGTTCCGGCCGCGATCGCCGCGAGCCCGCCACCCGGCACCGAGCCGCCACCGAGGTAGTTGCCGTCGGCGTCGGCCGCGTAGCCGAGGATCAGCGGGTTGAGGACCACGATGTAGGCCATCGTGAAGAACGTGACGACCCCGCCGCGCACCTCCTGGCCGATCGTGGACCCCCGCTCGCTGATCCGGAAGTAGCGATCGACCGGGCTGTTGCCGGGGGCGGTCTGGGCAGAGCTCACGAGGGCAGCATGGCAGGCGCGGGCGCCCCTTGTGGAGAGGGCTCGCGGCTCGCGATGCCACGGACGAGGACGGCCAGACCGACACCGACCAGGACCAGCACTCCCCCGACGACGAGGGTCCACCGGGCGCCGTACTCCTCGCCGATCCAGCCGATGAACGGCGAGCCGATCGGGGTGCCGCCCATCACGATCGTCATGTAGATCGCCATCACCCGACCGCGCATCGCCGGGTCGGACTCGGTCTGCAGCAGGGCGTTGCAGGAGTTGAGCACGGTGATGACCGAGATGCCGAGCAGGGGGCAGAGCAGCACGAACAGGAGGTACGACGGCGCGAACCCGGCCGCGATCTCGAGCACCCCGAACACCACGGCCGCCCCCATCAGCAGGCGCACGCGGACCCGGACGCGGCCGGCGGCGAGGAGCGCTCCGCTCAGCGAGCCGATCGCGAGGAAGGAGCCCAGGACGCCGTACTCCTCGGCGCCCTTGCCGAACACGTCGGTCGCCATCAGCGCCGAGGTCAGCTGGAAGTTCATGCCGAACGTGCCGACGAAGAAGACCAGCACGAGGATCATCAGCATCTTCGGCTGAGCGCGCACGTACCCGACCCCGGCGCGGAGCATCCCGGGCTCGCGACCGGCGGGTCGAGGCGTGTTGAGCTCGGCCGGGTCCATCCGCCGCAGCTGGAGGATGACGGCGGCGTACGAGACGGCGTTGGCGAGGATCACCCAACCGGTCGCGCGCATGCCGCCCCCGCCGAGCCCGATCAGCAGGCCGGCGATCCCGGGCCCGACGAGGCGGGCGGTGTTGAAGGCGGCGGAGTTGAGGCTGACGGCGTTGGCGACGTCGTCGGCGCCGACCATCTCGGAGACGAAGGCCTGTCGCGCGGGCGCGTCGAAGGCGGCGCCGATACCGAAGACGAAGGCGAGCACGTAGACGTGCCAGGTCTCCGCGACACCGAACGCCGCGATGGCGCCGAGGGCGAGGGCGGCGGCCGCCATCACCGCCTGGGTGACCTGCAGGAGACGCCGCTTGGAGAAGCGGTCGGCCACGACGCCCGCGTACGGCGAGAGCAGGAGCACCGGCAGGAACTGCAGCCCGGTGGTGATGCCGAGCGCGGTGCCGCCGTTGCCGGGGATGGTCAGGACCAGCCAGTCCTGGGCGACGCGCTGCATCCACGTGCCGACGTTGGAGACGAGGCTGCCGGCGAAGTACAGGCGGTAGTTGGCGTGGGCCAGGGATCGGAAGCGGGGGCTCGTGGTGGCTCCTTCGGTCAGCGGGTCGGTCGGTTCAGTCGGCAGCGGCGATGCGCTGCAGGATCGGGGCGGCCCGGCGCAGCACGTCGCGCTCGGCCGGGGTCAGCGCCTCGAGGCGGAGCGAGAGCCACCGGTCACGGCGGGTCGCGTCGGCATGGACCACCGCGCGCCCCTCCTCCGTGAGTCGTACGACGACCTGCCGGCCGTCCGTCGGGTGGGGCTGCCGCTCGACCAGCCCGGCGTCGGCCAGGCAGTTCACGGTGCGGGTCATGCTCGGCGGGCGCACCTGCTCGCGGGTGGCGAGGGCGCCGACCGTGAGGTCGCCGAGCCGGTGGAGCGCCCACAGGACGGCCATGGCCGAGAGGCTGAGGTCGTTGTCGGGATGCCGCTCGCGGACGAGGCGGCGCCGCAGGCGCATCACCGAGAAGCGGAGCTCGGTCGCCAGCCCCGCGTTCGTGCGCACCTGCTGCTCGGTCGTCGGCATGTCGTTAGTCTAAGTCATTACCTCAAGTAACTATTCCGACCGCGGGCCGATGGGGCTGGGCGCGGGCGCGGACGCCGCCGTACGATCATGGTGTGGAGCTCCGCGACGACCAGCCGACCCAGCACGAGATCGGCAGACGGACCTACCTGATCGCGCCCGTCGAGCCGCTCGACGTCGACGGCGTGCGGACCGTCCAGGTCGGCACCGCCCTGTTCGCGGTCGCGTTCGTCGCCCTGCTCCCCTTCTACGGCCGCCTCGAGGAGGACGACCGCACCTGGCTGCTGTGGATGTGCCTGACCGGTGTCGGCCTCGGCCTGCTCGGGATGGAGTACTGCAAGCGCCGCCGGCAGGTGCGTGCCGAGCGCGAGCACGAAGCATCGTGAGCGACGCGCTCCCCCCGACCCGCTGGGCCCTCGGCGGGGCCAGGAACGTCGGGTACGGCGAGCGCTTCGCCGAGCTGATCGCCCAGGGCGAGGACGTCTTCGGCGAGGCCCGGCTCGCGGACACGATGCTGGCCCGCGGCGCCCGCGTGCTCGACGCCGGGGCCGGCATGGGACGGGTCGGCGCGTACCTGAAGGACCAGGGCCACCAGGTCGTCGCGGCCGAACCCGACCCCGCGCTCGTCGAGCAGGCCCGTCGTACCTGGGCGGGGCTGGAGGTCCTGCCGCTCGAGATCCTGGCGCTGACGCCCGACGCGCTGGCCGTCGCCGGCGTCCCCGATGCCTACGACCTCGTGGTCTGCGTCGGCAACGTGCTGACCTTCCTCGCCGAGGACACCGAGGTCGCCGTGCTCGCACGGCTGGGCTCGCTGCTCGCACCCGGCGGCCGGATCCTCGCCGGCTTCCACCTGCAGGGCGGTCCGGCGAGCGCGCGCAGCTACCCGCCCGACGAGTTCGTCGCCGACGTGGCCGCAGCCGGCCTGCGGGTCGACCACCGCTTCGGCGGCTACGACCTGCGCCCCGTCGACGACGTGTACGCCGTCTGGGTGCTCAGCCGCGCCTGACGCCCGCGACCGGGGACGCCGGGAGCGTCAGAGCTTGTCGAGGTCGTCGGGGGTGACGGTGTCGAGCACCGGCGGCGCCGGCGGGAGCGGCTGCTGCCGCTTGGTGAGGCGCACCTCGGAGTGGCCGCCGCACCCGTGCTGGAAGGCGACCACGCGGCCGTCGTCGTTGGCGTCGCCGTTGGCGCAGACGCCGAAGGTCTCCGCCAGCGGGCCGGCGAGACGGACGAGGAAGCCACAGGAGTAGCACTGGTGCGGCGCGGACTTGGCGATCGGCGCGTCGGGGCCGGCCTCGCCGTCGTACCAGCGCTCGGCGGCGGCGTCGCGGCCCTCGGGCGAGAGCACCCGGACCCGGCCGAGGCCGAGGTCCTTGGCGACCTGGCGGACCTGCGCCTTCTCGTCGGTGTCGAGCGGGTCGTCGCCGAAGGAGTACGTCGGGACGAGCCGCGCGTCGTCGTCGGCGACGGGCAGCAGGTCGCCCGGCGACATGTCACCCGGCTGGAGCCGGTCGCGGTAGGGAACCCACGCCGGCGCGACGATGGCGTCCTGGCCCGGAAGCAGGACGACCTCGACGACGGTGACCTTCTTCTGCCGGGAGGCGCGGGTGAGCGTGACCGCCCACTGCCAGCCGCGGTAGCCCTTGCTGGCGCACGCGAAGAGGTGCGTCACCACCCGGAGCCCGTCGACCTGGTGGCCGAGGTAGTCGCCCACGTCGGCGGCGTCGACCTCGTCGAGCAGGGCCGCGCGGGCGGCGGCGACCGCATCAGCGGTCGCGGCGTCGGTCAGCTTGCGCTCCAGGGTGGACACCGGCACAGCATCCACCATGACGGCGACGTCCGTCACGTCGGGGCCGCCCCGCGAGGCGCGCGGGTGTCGCGTCGGGCCCAGCAGGCAAGATAGGCAGGGTGAGCACCGACGGAGCAGAGCCGCGCCCCTCCGGTGGCCACCCGCGGCCCGACGGGGCCGCCTATCCGCCGCCTCCTCCGCCGCCTCCCCCGCCGGGCGCCGAGGCGCCGGGCGACCCCACCGGAGACGGCACCGGCGACACCGGCTCGATCCGGGCCGCGAAGGCCACGGCCCGCGGCGTCGCCGGGTTCGCCCGGGTCACCGGCCGGGCCAGCCGCGCCACGGTGCGCACGGCGCGCAAGGCGGCCGCCGCCCAGGGCGCCGAGCGCTCGGGCCTCAACCGGCTGATCGAGCTGCACGCCGCCAACGCGGCGGGCGACTCCGCGTTCGCGATCGCCCTGGCCGGCACGGTGTTCTTCGCGGGCGCCACCAGCGGGCAGCGCGGCCCGGTCCTGCTCTTCCTCGGGCTGACGATGGTGCCCTTCGCGATCGTGGCCCCGCTGATCGGCCCGTTCCTCGACCGGTTCAGCCACGGCCGGCGCTGGGCGATCGGTGCGACCTTCGCGCTCCGCGCCTTCCTCTGCTGGGTGCTGGCGGGAACCCTCGGCGACGGCTCGCCGTGGTTCTACGTCGCCGCCCTCGGCGTACTCGTCTCCTCCAAGGCGTACGGCGTCGCCAAGGCCGCCGCGGTCCCCCGCCTGCTCCCCCACGAGATCACGCTGGTGAAGGCCAACGGGCGGGTCGCGCTCTCGGGCGTCGTGGGTGCGTGCGCGTCGGCCCCGCTCGCCGGCCTCGCCTACTGGATCGGGCCGGAATGGGCCTGCCGGTACGCGTTCCTCGTGTTCACCGTCGGCACGGTCGCCGCGATCCTGCTGCCCGGGCAGGTGGACGCATCGACCGGCGAGGAGTCCATCGACGCCCCGCGCGCCGCTGCCGGAGCCCGCCGCAGCGGGCTGCCGCCCAAGGTCGCCTTCGCGCTGCGCGCCAACTGCGGCCCCCGCCTGCTGTCGGGGTTCCTGACGATGTTCATGACCTTCGTGCTCGCGACCGAGCCGCTGGACGGCTGGGAGACCAAGACCAAGTCGACGCTGCTGGTCGGCCTCGTCGTCGGCGCCGCCGGCCTCGGCAACACCATCGGCATCGTCGTCGCATCGCTCGTGCGCAAGATCAACCCGGCGGTGATGGTCGTCGTCGCGCTGCTGGCCGACATCGCGGCGCTGGTGTTCGCGACGATCTTCTACGGCCTGCTGCCGCTGGTCGTGCTGGGCCTGACCGTCGGGCTGATGCAGTACCTCGCCAAGGTCTCCCTCGACTCGACCATCCAGGGCGGCGTGCCGGTGCGGGCGCACGCGAGCGCGTTCGCGAAGGGCGACACCACGCTGCAGCTCGCCTGGGTGATCGGCGGGTTCCTCGGCGTGATCCTGTCCTACCCGGCCGTCAACGGCGTGGGCCTGGCGTTCGCCGCCGTGCTCCTCACCGCCTGGGCGGTGTTCGTGCTGCGCAGCGCGCCGTCGCGGCGGAACAAGGCGCACGCCGAGCGGCCGGTCACGGCCTGAGCCGCCGGCCGACGAAGGCGCTCAGGCCTCGAGCTCGTCGGCCAGCGCGCGCAGGAGCTTGGCGACGGGCTGGGACGTACGACGGTCCGGGTGCCGGCCGTGACGGTAGGCCTCGCCGACGCCGTCGAGGAGCTGCATGAGGTCCTCGACGATCGGGACCATCTCCTCGGGCTTCTTGCGGCGCGCCTCCTTCTGGTTGCGCGACACCGAGGCGGGGGCGTCGAGGAGCTTGACCTGCAGCGCCTGCTCACCGCGGCGCCCCTGGGCGATGCCGAACTCGACGCGCGTGCCTGCCTTCAACGTGGTCACGCCCTCGGGCAGCGCGTCGGAACGCACGTAGACGTCCGCCCCGTCGGTCTGGGAGAGGAAGCCGAAGCCCTTCTCCGCGTCGTACCACTTCACCTTGCCAGTCGGCACGGTCTTGCCTTCCTCGTTGATCTGCAGGCTGCGTGCGCCCTCGGACGCCCGCGACCGCACATGCTAGACGAGTGCTCCGACGGCCCGGAAAGCAGTTTCCCCCCGTCACGACAGGCTCGTAGGGTCTGGCCGTGGGAATCGAACGCATCACGCCACCCGTGCCCCTGCGGACCGAGCGGCTGGTCCTGCGGCCGGTCGTCGCCGAGGACTCGACCGCGATCGGCGCCTACTGCGCGGACCCCGAGGTCACCCGCTACCTCCCGTTCCCGGCCCTCGACGCCGACGGGGTGGCCCAGCGGATGGAGCGGTTGGTCGCGGCGACCGGCCCGGTCGAGGTCGGCGAGTTCCTCGGCCTGGCCGTGGAGCACGAGGGCGTCCTCGTCGGCGACCTCATGCTGCGCTTCAGCGCCGCCCACGCCGAGGGCGAACCACCGTCGATCGCCGAGCTGGGCTGGGTGTTCGCGCCCGAGTACGCCGGCCGCGGATTCGCCACCGAGGCCGCCCGCGCGCTGGTCGACCTGGCGTTCGGCACCTATCCCCTGCACCGGCTGATGGCCCAGCTGGATCCCCGCAACACCGCGTCGGCGCGGCTGTGCGAGCGGCTCGGGATGACCCACGAGGGACACACCCGCGAGGACTACCCCGATCGCGAGGGCGGCTGGAGCGACACGTCCGTGTACGGCCTGCTGCGTCGCGAGTGGGAGGGCTCGCAGGCGGGCTGAGGTCAGGAGCCCACTCGTTCGGTGGGTGGCCTGCGCGGGCTGCGGGTCAGCGGTGGGCACAGGCGGTCCCGATGGCGTCGAACGGCACTCCCGGGCGAAGCGAGCTCCTTGACGGCGGGTGGGCGGACAAGCGCGCGGGCGCCCGAGACTCGACCACTCGACCGATCACCCACCGAACCGGTGGATGCGGTCGACCCGACCGACGGACGCGGCCGTCAGGCGTCGCGCTCGACCGTCATCGTGCGGTCGCCGAAGCGCACCTCGTCGCCGGGCAGCAGCGTGCTGGGCCGCCCGGCGGTGAGTGCCTTCGACATCCCGCGGCGCACGACGTAGGAGCCGTTGGTCGAGCCACGGTCCATGACGACCAGCGCGCCGTCGGGCGCCACCTGGAACTGGGCGTGCGTCTTGGAGAGCGACATGTCCGAGGACCGCAGGGGGACGACGTGCCGCACCGGCTCGCCCTCGCGCGGCTCCGGGCGCCGGCCGACCAGCGCCAGGCCCTCGACCACGAAGGACTCGCCGGTGTCGAAGGCGACCCGCCAGCGGGCGGGGGTCGCCTCGGCCTGGCCGGCACCGCCGGGGTCCGGGCGGACCCGGGTCTGCTCGGCCAGTGGCTTCGGCGCCGGGGCGGGTGCCGGCGCGGGCGCCGGAGCCGGGGCGGGTGCCGGCGCGGGCGCCGGCGCGCGGTGGGCGCC
>DATLIG010000110.1:0-61070 GCA_035539555.1 Nocardioides sp.
TCCTCCAGCGCCGCCATGTCGTTGCGGATCGTGGCCGGCGAGACGTTGAGGCTGTGCCGCTCGACGAGCGCCTTGGAGCCGACCGGCTCCTCGGTCGCGACGTAGTCCTCGACGATGGCCCGCAGTACGGCGAGCCTGCGCTCCTCCTGCATGGCCACCTCCTGACGACTCGCTGACGATCCCGCTGACGGCCCGCTGGGCTTGGCACTCCACCCGCGGGAGTGCCAATGCTACCCGCGCACCCCCGGATCGGCGGGACCGGCGACACGGGCTTCCGCGAACCACGAGGAACAGATAGGTTAGGCTCACCTAAGCAACAGGAACCGATCCCAAGGAGCCGGCATGTCCCTCGACCCCGGTCTCGACGCCGGTCGCACCGACGTCCACCGCCTGGCCGCCGCGGCACGCAGCATCCTCGCCTGCCCGGCCGACGTCCAGCTCGTCGTCGACGGCGTGGACGACGTCACCGCCGGCCTCGAGGACGCCCACCTGGAGATGCAGGACCACGGCGGCCGCCCGCTCTTCGCCTGCCCGGCCGACGCCGCGCTCGCGGTCGCCGCCACCGACGGCCGCGGCGCCCTGCTCACCCTCCACAGCGGCCTGGGCCGCCCCGGCTCCGCCGACCGCGACGCCACCCTGACCCTCTCGGGGCGGCTCGAGGCGACCGGTCTCGAGGAGTGCGAGTGCTGCACCGACGTCCGGATGCGGGTGCTGCTGCGGCTCGACTTCGCCCTGCTCTCCCGCACGGGCCACGGCCCGGAGGAGGCGCGGATCCGGGTCCCGCTGGCCGCCTTCACCTCCCCCGCCCACGAGCTCAACCGCGGCTTCCTCCAACGCTCGGTCGAGCACGCCAACCAGTGCCACCAGGACGAGCTGCGCCGCGCGATCTCGACCCGCACCGGCACCCGCCTCGGCGACGTCGTCGGCGTCCACCTCGCGGGCCTGCGTCCCGACGGCGTCGTCCTGCAGTGGGTCGACACCACCGGCTCCTACGAGAGCGAGCTCACCTTCCCCCGCGCGGCGCGCACCGCTCCGGACCTCGGCGAGCTGTTGCGCGAGGAGCTCCACGCCGGCCTCTGCTGACCGCGGTGGTCGAGGAGGTCGTACAGCGAGCGCCACGAGCCCCCCGTAGCCTGACCGCGTGCCGTTCATCGAGGTCGCGGACCGCGTCTGGGTCCGCCGCGTCCCGTCGTACGACGTCAACCTGACCGTCATCGGCGGCGAGCGCGGCGTCGTCGTCATCGACACGCTCGCGACCGCCGCGGAGGCACGGGCCGCGATCGTCGGCATCGGCGACCTGCGCGCCGGCCCGGTCGTGGCGGTGGTGAACACGCACGACCACTTCGACCACGTGCTCGGCAACGCCGCGTTCCGCGAGAGGTACGACGCCGCGCTGCCCATCCACGCGACCGAGGCCGCCGCAGCCGCGACCGACCCCGCGGCACCGCCCGCCGACCGGACCTTCTCCAGTGCGGCCGTCATCGACCTCGGCGACCGCCAGCTCGAGCTCGTGCACCCCGGCCGCGGCCACACCGCGGGCGACCTGGTCGTCCGAGTGCCCGACGCCGACGTCCTGCTGGTGGGCGACCTCGTCGAGGAGTCCGCTCCCCCGGCCCTGGGCAGCGACTCGTGGCCGCTGGAGTGGCCGCAGACGCTCGACCTCGTCCTCGGGCTGGCCACACCGGACACGGTGGTCGTCCCCGGCCACGGCGCCGTCGTCGACCGCCGCTTCGTCGAGCAGCAGTGCGACGACCTGCGCGCGGTGGCCGAGACGATCCGCGAGCTCGCCGGCCGCGGCGTCCCCGAGGCCGAGGCCCATGCCGCCGCCGACTGGCCGTTCCCGGCGGACGCACTGCACCACGCGATTCCCCGGGGCTACGCGCAACTGCCCCGGGCGCGCCGCCAGCTGCCGCTGATCTGACCGACCTAAGGTTGTCGGTCGTGGATCGCTACGGGACCGATGTGCTGTCAGGGGACTGGAAGGTCCCGAAGCGGGGCCGCGCGGTGGAGACGCCGGCCGACCACGGCCTGGTCGTCGAGGAGGTCACCACCGACTGGTGCGGCGAGATCGTCGCCGTCGACCGGGACCTGCACACCGTCACCCTCGAGGACCGGCGCGGCAAGCGGCGTACCTTCCCCCTCGGCACGGGCTTCCTGCTCGAGGGCAAGCCGGTCATCCTGACCCCGCCGGTCACGAGGGCGGCGCCCGCGAAGCCGACCCGCACCGCCAGCGGCTCGATCGCCGTGCACGATGCCAAGGCGCGGGTCGCCCGCGCCAGCCGGATCTTCGTGGAGGGCCGTCACGACGCCGAGCTCGTCGAGAAGGTGTGGGGCGACGACCTCCGCATCGAGGGCGTCGTCGTGGAGTTCCTCGGCGGCGTCGACGACCTCGCCGACCACCTGCGCGACTTCAAGCCGGGGCCGAACCGCCGCGTGGGCGTCCTCGTCGACCACCTCGTCGCGGGCTCCAAGGAGAGCCGGATCGCGCAGGGCATCATGAGGTCGCCGGTCGGCAAGGACGTGCTGATCGTCGGCCACCCGTTCATCGACATCTGGCAGGCGGTCAAGCCCGAGCGGCTCGGTTTCGAGGCCTGGCCGAAGGTCCCCAAGGGCATCGACTGGAAGAAGGGCACCTGCCAGCAGCTCGGCTGGCCGCACCGCGACCAGGCCGACATCGCCCGCGCGTGGAAGCACGTCCTGGGCGGCGTGCGCGGCTTCCAGGACCTCGACCCGCAGCTGCTCGGCCGGGTCGAGGAGCTGATCGACTTCGTGACCGCGCCCGGCTCCTGAGGACCTACAGGCCCTGCCGGTAGCGGGCCAGGACCTCGTCGACCCGGTCCTGGTCGCGCGCCTCGAGCGGGATCAGCAGCTCGGCGACGACGTCGGTCAGCTCGGCGATGCGCCGGTTGAGCTGGCGGTTCTCCTGGACCTCGGCCTCGAGCACGCGCACGCGCTCCCGCAGGCTGGCCCGCGCGCGGATCCGGTCGACGACGGGGGCGGGCAGGCGGTCGCGGGCCTGCTCGCGCAGCCGGGCCTTCAGCTCGTGGGTGCTCATCGGGGTCCCCGCGACGTTGTGCGCTGGAGGAGCGCAGCGGGGGAAGCGTAGAACTTCGTGGGGTGGTTCATCGGTTCTCCTTCTGGGTACGGGTGGCGGGCCACGAGGCGCGGATCCGGCAGACGGCGGGGTCGGGGCGGTCCAGCATGTCCTCCCCCGGTACGACGACCAGGTGCTCCACGACGCCGCCGGCGGCCTCGATCGCGGCCCGGATCGTCTCGGGGTCCACGCGGCGTACGAGCCCGTCGGGCTCGAGCGGGGTGCCGGTGGCACCGCCGGGCGCGTCGTGGCTGGCCTGGAACTCCAGGAACAGCCGGCCGCCGCCGGGTCGCAACGCCATCCGGGCGAGCAGCCACAGCTGGTCGAGGGCGGCAGCGTCGAGACAGCCGACGAGGTGACGGGCGTAGAGGTGGTGCGGGTCGCGCGCCAGGCGGGTGCCGTGCAGCAGGGTGGAGCGCAACTCGCCGAGGATCAGCTGGCCGGCGTCGACGTCGAGCCCGCGCCGAGTGGCCTTGCGCCGCACGACGCCGAGGCCGCCGCGGGAGAAGTCGACGGCGCCGGTGCGCACGCCCCGCCGGGCGAACCAGAGCGCGTCGCGGCCGGTGCCCGTGCCGACGTCGAGCACGGGCAGCTCGCCGAGCTGCGGGGCGACCCACCGCGCGAACGCCGACGGGCCAGCGGGCACCTCACGCTGGCCGGGCCCGTTGAAGAGCCCGGTCCACAGGCCCATCTCGGTCCGGAAGCCGCGCAGCCAGCCGTCGAGGCGGCGGACGCCCTCGGGCGGGTCGGCGTAGCGGAAGGAAGGGTCGGGGGTGCGCCAGTGCGGTCCGTAGAGGAACGCCAGCATCGCCTCCGGGTCGCGCGGAGCCGGGAACTCGTGCCCGTGCAGCTCGATGGTGGAGAACGGCTCGATCGCACTGCGTGGCAGTGGACCGCTGCGGTTGCCGAGCTGGAAGAACGTGTCGCCGACGTGGAAGGCCACGAAGACGTCGATGTGGCACAGCCGGCCGTCCGAGAGCGGCAGCAGCAGCTTGATGTCGCCGCCGGACATGCGCAGGAGGTTCCAGCCCCGCTCCCGCATGGCGCGGGTGATCCGGTAGGACTCGGCGATCACGTCGGCCGGCGAGGAGTGCTCGGAGAGGTAGCAGAGGTCCGTGTCGGAGTCGTGCGCGAGCATCCGGCCCTCGCGGACCGCACCGAGCAGGGCGCCGTAGTTGAGGTAGGCCTTCACCCCGGCGTGCTCGCGCAGGTCGGCGATGGCACGCGCGGTGCCCGCCAGGATCTCCTCGCGCACCTCCTCGGCGGTCGCCGCGAACGACCGGGTCAGGTGCCCCACCTTGTCGACGCACAGCCGGTGACCGGCGCGGTCCACGACCGCGAGCGGCCCCTCACCCGCGCCGAGGCCGACCTCGGCGTCGTACAGGACCTCGGCGCCGGTGGCGTCGGTGACCCGCACCCGGCCACGTCCGGACAGGTACGGACGCAGCACGCCCGGCCACGGCACCAGGACTCCCCCGGCGCGCCGCACGCCGTCGCGCTCGGGCGTGAGCGACCAGACGTAGTGCCCGTCGATCTCGACGAGGAAGGGCCGCGATGCGGCCGGGAGGAGGATGCCGTCGTCGGAGACGACGGTGGTCATGACGCCCCGCGGTGCGCCAAGGCCTTGCGGAGCGCGGTCGAGGACGTCTGCAGCGTGTACGGGAAGTAGGTCACCTCGACGCCGAGGGGGGACATGTCCTGCTCGAGGCGCAGCCCCTTGGCCGTGCCCTTCCAGTCGTCACCCTTGAAGATCCGGTGGAAGCCCACGTCGCGCCACGAGTCGATCTTGCTGGCGGTGTTCTCGGCGTAGACGGCGTCGACGATGCCGATCGCCTCGACGATCTCGAGCCGCTCGGAGAGCGGCACGGTCGGCTGGACGCCCTTCGTGTCCCGGCACACCTCGTCGGCGACCACGCCGGCCACCAGGACGTCGCACCACTGCCGCGCCTGGCGCAGCGCGTTGAGGTGACCGATGTGGAACAGGTCGAAGGCGCCCGGCACGTAGCCGATCACAGGTCCCGACTTCTTCATAAAGTCGAGTGTAACACTGCATTTAGTTAAGTTTCATTCCAGCAGGCGGTGCACGACGCCGTCGGCGAGCAGCCGACCCCGCAGCGTGAGCACCACACGGTCGCTGCGGTCCTCGACCAGGCCGTCCGCGACGAGGCCCCCGAGCGCCCGCCGGCCGTCGTCGTCCAGCACCGCGGCGTCGAGGCCCGCACGCAGCCGCAGCTCCAGCAGCACCCGCTCGACGCGGCGGGTGCCGGGGTCCAGCACCTCCCGGGCATGGGCCGGGCTCTCCCCCGCGGCCAGCCGTCCGGCGTACGCCGCCGGGTGCTTGACGTTCCACCAGCGCACCCCGCCCAGGTGGGAGTGCGCGCCGGGCCCGACCCCCCACCAGCCGGCGCCCGCCCAGTAGCCGAGGTTGTGGCGACACCGCGCGGCATCCTCACGCGCCCAGTTGGACACCTCGTACCAGCCCAGCCCGGCCGCCGTCAGCCGCTCGTCGGCCTGCACGTACTTGTCGGCGAGATCGTCCTCGTCCGGCATCGGCAGCTCACCACGACGCACCCGGCGGGCCAGCGCGGTGCCGTCCTCGACGATGAGGGAGTACGCCGAGACGTGGTCGGGTGCGCAGGCCAGCGCGGCCTCCAGCGTGGTCTCCCAGTCCTCCGGGCTCTCCCCCGGCGTCCCGTAGATCAGGTCGAGGCTCACCTGGTCGAACCCGGCCGCGCGGGCCGCGTCGACGACGCCCGGGACCCGCAGCGGGTCGTGCGTGCGGTCGAGCACCGCCAGCACCTTCGGCACCGCCGACTGCACACCGAAGGAGACCCGCGTGTAGCCCGCCTCGCGCAGCTCGCTCAGGTAGGCGAGGTCGACCGAGTCGGGGTTGGCCTCCGTGGTGACCTCCGCGCCCGGGACCAGCCCGAACTCGTCGTCGATCGCGCGCAGCAGTCGGCCCAGGTCGCCCGCCGGCAGCAGGGTGGGGGTGCCTCCGCCGAGGAACACCGTGTCCACCGGGCGCTGCGCCGCGCCCAGCACGCGACGGGCCAGCCGGACCTCGTGGATCGCCTGGTCGACGTACGACGACCGGGAGACGCCCGGACCGAGCTCCTCGGCCGTGTAGGTGTTGAAGTCGCAGTAGCCACAGCGGACGCGGCAGAACGGCACGTGGACGTAGAACCCGAACGGACCCTCGCCGAGCGCGGCGAGCGCCTGCTCCGGGAGGGACCCGTCGGTCGGGGCGGGATCACCCTCGGGCAGAGCGGACGGCATCCACCCAGTCTCCCAGCCGCCCGCTACACGGGCACGTTCAGGGAGACCGTGTAGCCCTCATCGACCGAGCCGGTCACCTTCGCCATCTGCAGGGAGTAGCCGTCGCTGAAGATGCCGTCGGAGTCGAGGCTCAGCTCGGACAGGTTGCTGACGCTCTGCTCGTAGCCCTCGGTGGCATAGACGTCGTTGCAGACGTCCTCGGGCAGCGCGAGCTGCGAGGTGCGCAGCTTGTTCTCGGCGCTCGTGGCCTTCTCGAGGCTCTCGTAGACCTCGAAGTGCATGTGCGGCCAGCGGCCGGAGTAGCAGGCGGGGAAGATCGTCGTGAAGGTCAGGTTGCCCTCGTCGTCGGCCTCCTGGACGCCCCGGAGGTAGTTCTCGCTCGCGATCGCGTCGTCGTACAGCGAGTAGCGGCCCTCGCGGTCGCAGTGCCACAGGTAGATCGCGGCACCGGCGAGCGGGGTGATGGCGTCGCCGTTGAGGTCGTAGACCTTCAGCCTGACGGTCGCCGCGATGCCCTCCGCGACGCCCGAGGCGTCGCCGAAGCTGGACGTGATGTCGCTGCGCACGACGCCCGACTCGGTCAGCACATTGGGGCCGTTGCTGCCGTCGCCCGGGTAGGGGCCGGCCGTCTCCTCGGGGATCTCGCCCTCGGCGACCTCGACGCTGGAGTCGCCGCCCATGCCGCCGCCCGCGCCCCCGTCGGGGGGACTGCCGTCGGGCGGGCCGCCCTGCGTCGTACCGCTGGAGGTCGAGGCCCCCGAGGTGGAGGACGCGCCGTCGTCACTGCCGCACGCGGTCAGTGCGGCAGCCGCGCCCACCCCGCCCAGGAGGCCGAGCAGCCCACGACGCGCCATGATCCGCGGCAGGTCGTGGGACAGCCCGAGGTCGTGCTCTTCGGTCTCGTCGGTGGATCCGTGGTGGCTCATGCCCCGAGTCTCGGGACCGAACCTGTGCGCTCGCTGTGTCAGCCGTAGAAGGAGGCGATGAGGTCCTTGTTGTTGGCCTCGACCACGTTGCGCTTCACCTTCAGCGACGGGGTCAGCTCACCGGACTCGATGGAGAGGTCGTGGTCGAGCAGCTTCCACTTCTTGACCGTCTCCCAGCGGTTGAGCTGCGCGTTGAGCTGGTCGACGTACTCACCGACCATGGCCTGCACCGCGTCGTCGTTGACGAGGGCGGTGTAGTCCTTGCCCTCCTTGCCGTTCTCCGCCGCCCAGCCCGCGATGGCGTCGGGGTCGAGCGTGACCAGCGCGGAGACGAAGTTGCGCTCCGCGCCGAAGACCATGAACTGGCTGGCGTAGGGGCAGATCGCCTTGAACTTCGCCTCGATCGCCGGCGGGGCGATGTACTTGCCACCGGAGGTCTTGAAGAGCTCCTTGATCCGGCCGGTGATCCGCAGGAAGCCCTCGTCGTCGAGCTCCCCCTTGTCGCCGGTGCGCAGCCAGCCGTCCTCGGTCAGCGCCTCGGCGGTGGCATCGGGACGGTTGTGGTAGCCGGCCATCACGTGCGGGCCCTTGAGCTGGACCTCGCCGCCCTCGCCGATCCGGACCTCGGTGCCCGGGAAGGGCTGGCCGACGGAGCCGAGCTTGTAGGCGTCGGGGTGGTTGACCGTGGCGCCGGCGGCGTTCTCGGTCATGCCGTAGCCCTCGAGGATGAGGATGCCCGCGGCGTGGAACCACGCGGCGATGTCGGCGTTGAGCGCGGCCGAGCCGGAGATGAAGAACTTCACCCGGCCTCCGAAGCGCTCGCGCACCTTGCTGAAGACCAGCTTGTCGAACAAGGCGTGCTGCACCTTGAGCGGCAGCGGCACCGACTTGCCGGCGAGCCGGAGCTCGTCGACCTTGGCGCCGACCTCGAAGGCCTTCTTGAAGATCTTCTCCTTGGCGCCGCCCTCGGCCGCCTGCATCGTGACGATGCGGGCGTGCGCCTTCTCGAAGATGCGCGGCGCGGCACCCATGAAGGTCGGCTTCACGACGCCCAGGTTGTCGACGATCTTGTCGACCCGGCCGTCGATCGCGGTCGCGAAGCCACAGGCGAGCTGCGTGGAGAGCAGCACCTTGCCGAACGAGTGGGCCATCGGCAGCCACAGGAACTGCAGGTCGTCCTCGCCGAGGATGTCCTGCGCCTTGATCGCCTCGCCCTCGAACACCCACGCCTTGTGCAGCGTGCGCACGCCCTTGGGCTTGCCGGTGGTGCCGGAGGTGTAGATCAGCGTCGCCAGCTGGTCGGGCTCGATCGCCTGGGCGACGTCGTCGACGGCAGCCGGGTCGGCGGCCAGGTGGGCGTCGCCGAGCTCGGAGAGCTGGTCGAGCGAGATGACCCAGTCGCCGTCGGCCAGCGCGGCGTCGAACGAGACGACCTTGCCCAGCGCCGGCAGCTCCGCACGGTGGTCGCGGAGCTTCTCCAGCTGGGCCTCGTCCTCGGCGAAGACGATCCGGCACTCGGAGTCGCCCACGATGTACGCCGTGTCCTCACCACCCGTCGACGGGTAGACGGTCGTGGTGGCGCCGCCGGCGCACATGACGGCGAGGTCGGCGAGGATCCACTCGTAGCGCGTCGAGGACGCGATGCCGACGCGCTGCTCGGGCTCGAGGCCGAGGGCGAGCAGGCCGGCCGCGAGGCGTCGTACCCGGTCACCGGCCTGGCGCCACGTCACGGACTCCCACGCCTCCCCGCGCGGGAACCGGAAGGCCTCCCGGTTGGCACTCTGCTCCACCCTGTCGAGGAACTGCACGGCGCAGTTCTTCGGCAGGTCCTGGAGGAAACTCGTGTCGTGATTGATGGGCATGACGCTCCCTGCATGCTCGTCCGAGACCGGCGTAACTGGGCAGTAACCTAGATCAACGGCTCAAGCGGTGGTAGCGAAGGCGCCACCTGACGGACGAATTCCTCCGCCTTCTCGCGGACCTTGGGCAGCAGGCCGTCGACGACGAGCAGGTCCGGCAGGCGGCTGCGGTCGGTGTTCAGCGCGACGAACATGTCGCGGATCGTCACGCCGTGGCCCGGGCGGTGCACGATCTCGATCGGTGCACCGGCCTCGATCGTGCCGGTCTCGAGGACGCGGAGGTACGGGCCGGGCCGGGCCTCGGCGGTGAACCTCTTCACCCACGCCCTCGGGTCGTAGCCGGACTCCCCCATCCAGCACTTGAAGTCGTTGCAGGGCGTGCGCACGCAGACGGCCTCGAGGAGCACGCCGTCGACCTCGTCACCGATCCGGAGGCGGGTGCCGACCTCGAGCGCGTTGAGGTCGATGCCCTCGGTGGTGAGGTTCTCGCCGAACTGCCCGTCGCGGATCGGTCGACCGACCAGACCCTCGAAGAAGTCGAGGTCCTCACGTGCATAGGCGTAGACCGCCTGGTCCGGGCCGCCGTGGTGGCGCGTGTCGGAGACCTGGTCACCGTCGATGCCGAGCTCGTGGACGGCCACCGGGCCGGCGACGGCCCGCTTGTGGATCGAGGTGCGACCGATGCCGGCCCACTCCTTGTCCTGCGGACGGCCGACGCTGACGGTGAGGACGGAGGCGAGGGTGGTCACACCCAGCATTCTCACAGGGCACACCAGCCGGTTGCAGCGGATTTTTCCCGCGCCCTAGTCCTGGACCGCCTTGGCGATCGTGATGCACGCCGTCACGTGGGTCCGCTCGCCGGCATCGAGCGGCCGACCGGCGCGGACGGCGTCCTCGAACGCCCAGTGCGCGTTCAGCACGGACCGCACCACGACCCAACCCCGGGCCCGGTCCTCGTCGAAGCCCGCCACGTCCACCAGCGTGTGGAACCGGCGCCGGACGCCGTCGCGGACCGAGCCGAGGGCGCCGGGGGCGGCGTACTCCTCGAAGCGGTCGCGCAGCATCGGCTCCAGCTCGTAGTGCGGGTCGCCGTTGGTGGGCTTCGGGTCGATCACCAGCCAGGCGGGCTCGCCGTCCCGTTGCCCGCGCAGCACGTTGCCGTAGTGCAGGTCGCCGTGGACCACCGCGGTCGCCGGCTCGGCGGCCAGCTCCGCGGCCAGGCCCAGGGCCTGCTCGACGAGCCGGCGCGGGACCGGCACCGCCGCGGCGTCCCGGCGCAGCGCGGCGGCCCACCGCTCGACGTACGACGCCTGGGTGCGCAGCTGCGGGAGCGGTCGGACGTGGACGTTCGGGTAGAGCCCGGCGACGACCTCGCAGGCCTCGACGTCCCACAGGTCGGTGAGGTCCGCGCGGTCGAGCCGCTCCAGCAGCAGGGCCCGACGGCCCGGGTCGGCGCGCAGCAGCCGCACGGCCCCGCGGCCGCGCCAGTGCTGGAGGGCGAGGTGCTCGTGCTCGGACTCGTCGTCGGGAAGCCCGATCTTCAACGCCGCCGCGACGCCGTCCGCCGTCGTGACCGGCAGGACGAGCGAGCAGAACCCGTGCCAGCTCTCGCCCTCCGGCGTGAGGTCCCACTCGTCGAGGACCGCCCGCGTGGTGGCCGGCAGCAGGTCCAGCCAGGCGGCCCACTCCGGTCCGAGCGCGCGCTGCGCATCCAGCTCGGAGGGGACGTGGACCGGCCCGTTGGTCACTTCTTCGGCTTGTCGCCCGCCGGCCCGGTGCTGGACAGCGCAGCGACGAAGGCCTCCTGGGGCACCTCGACACGGCCGACCATCTTCATCCGCTTCTTGCCTTCCTTCTGCTTCTCCAGCAGCTTGCGCTTGCGGGTGATGTCACCGCCGTAGCACTTGGCGAGGACGTCCTTGCGGATGGCGCGGATGTTCTCGCGGGCGATCACCCGGGCACCGATGGCGGCCTGGATGGGCACCTCGAACTGCTGGCGCGGGATGAGCTCCTTGAGCTTGCCGGCCATCATCACGCCGTAGGAGTAGGCAGCGTCCTTGTGCACGATCGCGGAGAACGCGTCGACCGGCTCGCCCTGGAGCAGGATGTCGACCTTGACGAGGTCGGCGGCCTGGTCCCCGGAGAACTCGTAGTTGAGCGAGGCGTAGCCCTTGGTCTTGGACTTGAGCTGGTCGAAGAAGTCGAAGGCGATCTCGCCCATCGGCAGCACGTAGCGCATCTCGACCCGGTCCTCGGACAGGTAGTCCATGCCCTGCAGGGTGCCGCGCTTGTTCTGACACAGCTCCATGATCGTGCCGATGAAGTCGGCGGGCGCGAGGACGGTGGCGTCGACGATCGGCTCGCGGACCTCGGCGATCTTGCCGTCGGGGTACTCGCTCGGGTTGGTGACCGTGAGCTGGGAGCCGTCCTCCATGACGACCTCGTAGACCACGTTGGGGGCGGTCGAGATGAGGTCGAGGTTGAACTCGCGCTCGAGTCGCTCGCGGGTGATCTCCATGTGCAGCAGGCCGAGGAAGCCGCAGCGGAAGCCGAAGCCCAGCGCGCCCGAGGTCTCCGGCTCGAACGTGAGCGCGGCATCGTTGAGCTGGAGCTTCTCCAGCGCGTCGCGCAGCGTCGGGTAGTCGTCGCCGTCGATCGGGTAGAGGCCGGCGAAGACCATCGGCTTGGGGTGCTCGTAGCCGCCCAGCGGCTCGGCCGCCTGGCGTCCGTTGACGGTCACCGTGTCACCGACGCGGGACTGGCGGACGTCCTTCACGCCGGTGATGAGGTAGCCGGTCTCGCC
Organism: Nocardioides sp.; assembly: GCA_035539555.1. Lineage (GTDB taxonomy): Bacteria > Actinomycetota > Actinomycetes > Propionibacteriales > Nocardioidaceae > Nocardioides. The sequence continues at coordinate 11,959 of DATLIG010000110.1, forward strand.
GACACCGAGCTTGGCCGCCTTCATCGGCTCGGGGCTGATCACGCCGACCTCGAGCATCTCGTGCAGTGCACCGGTCGACATCATCTTGATCTTGTCGCGGTGGGAGAGCTCGCCGTCGAACACCCGCACGTAGGTGACCACGCCGCGGTAGGTGTCGTAGACGGAGTCGAAGATCAGGGCGCGGGCGGGGGCGTTGGCGTCGCCGACGGGCGCCGGGACCGACCTCACGATCTCGTTGAGCAGGGCCTCGACGCCCACGCCGGTCTTGGCCGAGGTGAGCAGCACGTCCTCGGGCTCGCAGCCCACCAGGTTGGCCAGCTCGGCGGCGTACTTCTCGACATTGGCGCTGGGCAGGTCGATCTTGTTGAGCACCGGGATGATGTGCAGGTCGGCGCCCATCGCGAGGTAGAGGTTCGCCAGGGTCTGCGCCTCGATGCCCTGGGCGGCGTCGACGAGCAGGATCGCCGCCTCGCACGCCTGCAGCGACCGCGACACCTCGTAGGTGAAGTCGACGTGGCCGGGGGTGTCGATCATGTTGAGGATGTAGGTGCCCGGCTCGGCGCCCGCCTCGTTGTCGGCCTTCACCGTCCACGGCATCCGCACGGCCTGCGACTTGATCGTGATGCCGCGCTCGCGCTCGATGTCCATCCGGTCGAGGTACTGCGCCTTCGCCTCGCGCTCCCCCACGACGCCGGTCAGCTGCAGCATGCGGTCGGCGAGGGTCGACTTGCCGTGGTCGATGTGCGCGATGATGCAGAAGTTGCGGATGATCGCGGGGTCGGTGTGACCCGGCTGCGGGGCGGAGGCTGACATGGTGGTGCCATTCTCCCTGAGCCGGTCGGGTTCAGGAATTCGCCGTCCGCGGTTCATCCCCGGTGTCCCCTGTCGTTCGCCGTACGACGGCAGCGTGGCGCCATGTTCCCGGACTCCCCGCACCCCACTTCCCGCCGCAGCCTGCTGCGCGGCGCCGCCCTGACCGCGGGCACGGCCGCCGCCTCCGGCCTGTTCGCCGGCCGCTCCTCCGCCGCCCCGCTGCTCGTCCGCCGCGACCGTCCCCTGCTCCCGCTCGGAGTCCAGTCGGGTGACGTCCGCGGGAGCGGCGCCGTGCTCTGGGCGAAGGCCGACCGGCCCTCCCGCCTGGTCGCCGAGGTCAGCCGCGACGCTTCCTTCCGGGGCGCCCGCACGATCCCCGGCCCGGTCGTGACCCCGGCCACGGACCTCACCGGGCAGATCGCGCTGCGCGGCCTGCCGTCGGGCACCGACCTCCACTACCGGATCCGGGCGGTCGACCTCGACGATGCCCGCGCCGCCAGCGAGCCGACCGCCGGCCGCCTGCGCACGGCGCCCGGTCGCGGCGACGACGTCCGCTTCCTGTGGTCCGGCGACATCGCCGGTCAGGGCTGGGGCGTGAACCCGGCGTACGGCGGCTTCCGGATCGCCGAGGCGATGCGGGCCCGCAACGCCGACTTCTTCCTCTGCAGCGGCGACAACGTGTACGCCGACGGGCCGGTGCAGTCCTCCGTGGCGCTGCCCGACGGGTCGACCTGGACCAACCTGGTCATCCCGGAGAAGGCCAAGGTCGCCGAGACCCTCGCGGAGTACCGGGGCCAGTACCGCTACAACCTGATGGCCGACAACTGGCGGGCCTTCCTCGCGGAGACCGCCCAGGTCGTGCAGTGGGACGACCACGAGGTCACCAACAACTGGTACCCGGGCGAGATCCTCGAGGACGCCCGCTACACCGAGAAGCGGGTCGACGTGCTCGCCGCCCGGGCCGCGCGGGCCTTCCACGAGTACACCCCGGTCGCCGACATCTCCCCCGACCCCGAGGGCCGGGTCTACCGGGTGATCCCCTACGGCCCGCACCTCGACCTGTTCGTGCTCGACATGCGCACCCACAAGGACCCGAACACCGCGAACACCGAGCCCGCCGCGGACTCCGACGGCGGCGTGCTCGGGCGACGCCAGACCGCCTGGCTGATCGACGGCCTGCGCCGCTCCCGCGCCACCTGGAAGGTGATCGCCGCGGACCTCCCGCTCGGCCTCGTCGTACCCGACGGGACGCTGCAGGAGGGCCTCGCCCAGGGCGACCCGGGCGCGCCGCTCGGCCGCGAGGCCGACATCGCGGAGGTCCTCACCGCCCTGTCCCGCGCCGGCATCCGCAACCACGTCTGGCTCACGGCCGACGTCCACTACACCGCCGCGCACCACTACTCCCCCGACCGCGCTGCCTACCAGGACTTCGACCCGTTCTGGGAGTTCGTCTCCGGCCCGCTCAACGCCGGCGGGTTCGGGCCGAACCGGCTCGACGCGACGTTCGGTCCGGTCGCCGACTTCGTCGCCGCGCCGCCCGCCCCCAACGCCTCCCCGGCGGCCGGGCACCAGTACTTCGGCGAGGTCGAGGTCGACGGAGGCACCGGCCGGCTCACGGTGACGCTGCGCGACGTCGAGGGCGCGGCGCTCTACACGCGGACCCTGGACCCGGAACCTCGGTGAGTCCTGCGACCTGGGCCATCATGTGGGCGTGATCGCCACCCGGATCCCCCACGGCCGCACCGCCCGACGCGTCGAGTGGGCGCACCTGCCGCCGGCGGTGCGCGATGCGGTCGAGGCGCGCCTCGGCGCACCGGTCGCGGAGGCGGTGTCCCAGGGCGCGGGCTTCACCCCAGGCTTCGCATCGGTCCTCACCTGCACGGACGGGTCGCGGCACTTCGTGAAGGCGGCGTCGGTCCGGGCGCAGCGACTGTTCGCCGACTCCTACCGCGAGGAGGCCCGCAAGCTCGGGATGCTGCCGGCGGGCACCCCCGCGCCACGGCTGCTGTGGACCGACGAGGTCGCCGAGTGGTTCCTCCTCGGGATCGAGTACGTCGAGGCGCGGGCCCCGCACCGCCCGTGGACCGAGGCCGACCTCGCCTCCGCGTCGGCGATGGCGGTGGAGATGGCGGCGCAGCTCACGCCCGCACCGGACGGGCTCGGCTCCGCCACCGACGAGTTCGCCTCCTGGCCCGGGCTGTGGGCGGTCCTCGACCACCCGCGCGCAGCGGAGATCGGTGCCTTGGCCGCCCGCTACGCCGAGGTCGTCACCGGCGACACCCTGGTGCACACCGACATCCGCGACGACAACCTCCTCGTGCTCGACGACGGCCGGACCCTGCTCTGCGACTGGAACTGGCCGGTCGTCGGCGCACCCTGGCTCGACTCGCTGTTCCTGCTGATCGGCCCGCGGGGCGACGGGCTCGACGTCGAGGCGCACATCGCGGGGCACCCGCTGCTGGGTGGCGTCCCCGCGGAGCACGTCGACGTCGTACTCGCGCTGATCCTGGGCTACTTCGCCGCCTCGGCCAACGAGCCGGTGCCGCCGACCTCACCGCACATCCGGGCGGCGCAGGCGTGGCAGCGCGACGTCATCGACCAGTGGCTGTCCGAGCGGCGCGGCTGGGACCGATGAGCGGTCAGCCGCGGCCGATCGCCTCGGGCTCGATCACGACGAACTGCGGGTCGTCGGGGTGGACGTGCACGTCGAGGACCGCGTCGACCTGGATCCGCGGGATCGCGAGCTGGGAGACCAGCTCGTCGACGGTGACGCGGTAGGGGTCCCCGGTCTCGGGGTTCACCTCGAGCGTGAACACGACGTAGGGGTCCTGGTTGAGGTGCCCACGGACCCGTGCGCTGACGACCCGGGCGGTGGTCCGGATCCCCTCCTCCATCGCGCGGCGCCGGTGGGCGTTGCGGGCGCGGACCTGCCGGATCTTGAAGAACGCGAAGACCGCCAGGCCGGCACCGGCGACGGCGAACGCGTAGGCGGCGTAGGTGCCGGCGTGCCTGCCGTCGTCGCGGGTCGCGCCCATGATGACGAGCGTCCAGAACGCGATCGTGGGCAGGATCATGATCACGCCGACCGGGAACTGCGGCTGTGAGGGCTGTGCGGGCGGGGTCACGGCGGTCATCCCAGCAGGTCGGGCCGGCGCTGGCAACGATTCCGGCCGGTTGGCGATTTGGGGCCGATGTTCGCGCGCTGTTAGCCTTGCTGGTCGCGTCTCCCGCGTGCCTGCGCCTGCCCTCGAGGGTCGGCCCGCTCCCGCGGATCCGCGCTCCGGACCAGTCCAGACATCCACCCGAACACGTAGAGGCAATCACCCGTGGCGAACATCAAGAGCCAGATCAAGCGCAACAAGCAGAACGAGAAGCGCCACGAGCGCAACAAGGCCGTCAAGTCGGGCCTGAAGACCGCGATCCGCAAGTTCCGCGAGGCCGCCGAGGCCGGCGACAAGGACAACGCCCTCGCGCTGGCCCAGGACGCCACCAAGAAGCTCGACAAGGCTGCGTCCAAGGGCGTCATCCACAAGAACCAGGCGGCGAACCGCAAGTCCTCGATCTCCAAGCAGGCTGCCTCTCTCTGAGCTTCCCCTGCTCTGGCTCCGGTCCGGAGCCATCACGTCAAGGGAGTCCCCGGTTCGGGGGCTCCCTTTCGTGACTTCTCGGGCCGCCGCAGCTTCGTTCCTCAGCCGCGGCGCGCGCCTGGAGACCCCGCGGTCCCCTGTCGGACGTGGTCAGCCGCGACGCAGGGCGGTGATGGTGAGCACCAGCCGCTCCAGTGCGTACGACGCATCGCTGGCCGCGCCCTTGATGTCGGCGTCAGCCTGTGCGACCGCCCGGATCGCGCGGGCCAGACCCGCCTCCGACCAGCCGCGGGCCTGCTCACGCAGCGAGCGCAGCTTCCACGGGGGCACGCCCACCTCGCGGGCCAGGTCGGCGTCGCGCATCCCGCGCGGCGCGCTGACCAGCCGGGCCAGGCCGCGGGCGCTGCCGGCGAAGGCCGAGGTGACCAGCACCGCCGCCGTCCCGGCGTCCAGCGCCCAGCGCAGCTCCTCCAGCGCGACCTGGCCGCGCCCGGCGAACGCCGCATCGGCGACCGCGAAGGACTTGGCCTCGGCGCGGCCGCCGAAGTAGCGCTTGACCTGGGACTCCCCGATCCGCTCGCCGGGGAAGTCGTTGGCGAGCTGGCTCGCGGCGCCGGCCAGGGAGCGCAGGTCGCGACCGATCGCCTCGATCAGGACGTCGGCGGCGTCGCGGTCGAGCGTGGCGCCGTGGCGTCGTGCCTCATGGGCGACGAAGGCCGGGAAGTCGGAGGGCTTCAGCTCCTCGGACTTGTGCTCCGTCACGGGACCGAGCTTGCGCAGCTTGGTGAGCACCCCGCTGCCCTTCTGGCCGCCACCGTGGACGAGCACGAGGGCCACGTCGTCGACCGGGGCTCCGGCGTACGCGAGAAGGCCGTCGACGGACTCGTCCGGCAGGTTCTCCAACCCGCGCACCACGACGCAGCGCACCGCGGAGAACAGCGACGGCGCCGACATCTCGCCCAGGGAGGCGAGGGTCAGGTCGGCCGCGGCGGCATCCGAGAACTCGGCCTCGGCGTCGTACTCACGCACGGCGGCCTTCACCTCGTCGACCGTGCGGGCGCCGAGGAATTCCTCCTTGCCGGTGACCAGGATGACCCGTCCCAACACGTCAGCGGCCCGCATGGGACCCACCTTCCCACACGCTCGCGCCGGCGGCGCTCACCGGTCGACGACCCGCGGTCCGGCTCCCCCGGCGACGATCGCGACGTCGCCCTCCTCGTCGGTGCGGTGCACGTCCGCTCCTGCCGCACGCAGGTGGTCGAGCAGGGGCGCGGCGGGGTGACCGTAGTCGTTGCCGGCGCCGACCGAGACCAACGCGATCTCGGGCCGGAGCGAGGCCAACCAGTCCTCGTCCTGGTGGCGGCTGCCGTGGTGGGGCACCTTGAGCACGTCGACGTCGAGGCCGGGCAGCAGGCGGGCCAGCTCGGCCTGGCCGGGTGGCTCCACGTCGCCGGTCAGCAGCAGTCGCAGGCCGTCGACATCGACGACCAGCACCACGCTCGCGTCGTTGGCCGAGCTGCCGTCGCCCGCGCCGGGCACCGGGACCGGGACGTCGGGATGCACGACCTGGAGCGTCGCGGCGCCGACCCTCCGGGCCGAGCCGTACGACGCCGTCCGCACCGGCACGCCCGCGCGACCCGCGACCTCCTGGACCTCCTCCACCCCGCCCGGCGGATCGAGGACCGGGGTCACCTCGACCGCCCCGACCCGCCGGCCGCGCAGCACACCGGACAGCCCGTCGACGTGGTCGGCGTGGAAGTGGGTGAGCACCACGAGCGGCACCTGCCCGACGTCCAGCCGGTCGAGGCAGCCGTCGACGGCGTCCGGGTCGGGCCCGGCGTCGACGACGACTGCTGCCCCCGGACCGACGGACACCACGAGGGCGTCGCCCTGCCCGACGTCGCAGGCGACCAGCACCCACCCCTCCGGCGGCCACCCGAGGGACGGTGCCGACCAGATCCGGTCGGGCACCCCGAGCACGACCAGGAGGAGCAGCACGGCGACCGACGCACCCCAGACCCGGTGGCGCACGATCCGTGGCAGCAGGACGGCCACCGCGACGCACAGCGCGACGAGCACCAGCACCGCCAGCGGGCCGGTCCCCCAGGCGATCGCCGCGCCGGGCAGCGCCGCGCCGTGCCGGGCCACCGCGATGATCCAGGCGACGCACCAGGCGGCTCCGGTGCCCAGCAGACGCCCGCCGACCGGCGCCACCAGGCCGACGAGCCCACCGAGCAGGCCGAGCACGGTGGCGGGCCCCACCGCAGGGCCGACCAGCAGGTTGGCCAGCACCGCGACCAGGCTCACCTGTCCGGAGAGCACCGCCACGACCGGCGTACAGGCCAGCTGCGCCGCGGTCGGCACGGCGACCGCCTCGGCCAGTCCGCGCGGCAGCCACCGCGCCAGCGCCTCGGTCAGGGGCGGGCCGAGCAGCACGATCCCGCCGGTGGCGAGCACGGACAGCGCGAAGCCCGCAGAGGTCGCCAGCGCGGGGTCGACCAGCACCAGCGCGACCAGCGCGACACCGAGGGCACGCAGGCCGCGCCGCCGTCCGTCCGGTCCGAACGCGAACAACCCGACCGTTCCCATCGCGGCCGCCCGCAGGACGCTCGGCTCGGTACGGGCGAGCAGGACGAAGCCGACAATGCCGACGAGGCCCACCAGGGCGAGCCACCGGCCGCGCACGCCCACGAACCGCGCCGCCAGCAGCAGCGCGCCGACGACGAGGGTCAGGTTGGTTCCGGACACGGCGGTCAGGTGGGTCAGGCCGGTGGTGCGGAAGTCGGCCTCGACATCGTCCGGCAGGCCGGCGTCGTCGCCGTCGACCAGCGCCGGCACCAGACCCGCCTGGGCGGGCGGCCGGTGGGCGACGGAGTCGCGGATCGCGGCCCGCACGGCGCCGGCGGCCCGCCACCACGGGTCGGGGCCGCGGATCCGCACCGGTGGACGGCCCGACGTGAGCAGCGCGCCCACCTCCGGGCTGTCGGACGGCGCCAGCCGGCCCTCCGCCTGCACCCGCTCCCCCAGCTCCACCTGCTGCCAGGCCGGGTCACCGAGGACGACGACCGACCCGCCGAGCCGCCGGCGCTCACCTCGTGCGGTCACCTCCCGCACCCGCAGCCTGACGACGACCCGGTCGCCCCACTGCCCCTCGACCAGCCGCGGATCGGACACGACCGTGCCGACCAGGTCGGCGGTGGCCCGCTCGTCGGCCCACCTGGCCAGCGGGCTCGTCGCCACCGCCTCGAGCCGCAGCAGCGAACCGGCGAGCACGGCCGCTCCCAGCAGCAGGGCCGCCAGGGCCAGCCGCTGGCGGGGCGACGCCCGACCGCCGCGACCGGACCAGACCAGCAGCACCGCGACCACCAACAGCAGGCCCAGCACGGCCCCCGCGAGGTCGCCCGCACGCATCGCCGCGATCCCGCCCAGCCACGCCGCGCCGCCCAGCACGGGCATCCGGAAGTCGTGGCGAGGGCGGCCCGGGGGCTCCGGCTCAGCCATGGTCCGTCGGCCTAGGGTGATCGTCGTGAGTCGCTACACCCCGCCCGAGCTGGCCCGCGGCGCGCTCGGCGCCCTGGTCGGCATCGCCGTGGCCGGGGCGACCGCCCGGGCCGTGCCGGGCGGTCCGGAGATGCTGCCCTTCATCGTGGCGCCGATGGGCGCCTGTGCGGTGCTGCTCTTCGCCGTCCCCGCCAGCCCGCTCGCGCAACCGTGGCCGGTGCTCGGTGGCAACGTCATCTCGACCGCGGTCGGCCTCAGCGCGCACTGGCTGGTCGACGACGTGCTGCTCGCCGCCGCGATCGGGGTCGGCGCCGCGATCGGCACCATGATGCTGCTCGGCTGCCTCCACCCGCCCGGGGGCGCGTGCGCTCTGCTCGCGGCCACCGCCACCCCGGAGATCCACGAGCAGGGCATCCTGTTCGCCCTCACCCCGGTCGCGGTGAACACCCTCGTGCTCCTCGTGGTGGCGATCGCGGTCAACAACCTCACCGGGAAGCGCTACCCGCACCGCCCGCCGCCGCCCGCGCCCCCGAGCGCAGCCGCCGAGCTGGGCATCACCACCCCCGACGTCGAGCAGGCGATGAAGCGGCTCGCCGACCGCCTCGACGTGCTGCCCGCCGACATCGTGGCGATCGTGCGGGACGCGGAGACCCATGCCCTCGACCGCCGGCTCGGGTCGATCCCGGTCGCGCGGGTCATGAACCGCGACGTCGTGGTGGCCCACCCGTTCGAGTCGATCTATCGGGCGCGGACCCTCCTCGTCCAGCGGCAGGTCAAGACGCTGCCGGTCGTCGACGACGAGCGCCACGTGATCGGCGTGGTGTCGATCATCGATCTCTTCACCCGCGACCTGGTCGAGCTCGAGACCGTCGACTCGATCATGCGCACGGACGTGACCACCATCCGCGAGGACACCCCCGTGGCCGAGCTCGTCCCCGCCATGACCACCGAGGGCTACAAGAACGTGCCGGTGGTCGACGCCGAGGACCGGCTCGTCGGGATGATCACCCGCGGCGAGCTGATCGCCGTGCTGCACCGGGCCCTGCTCGGCGCGTCCTGACCCCTGCCTCCTCACCATCGACATCCCTCACACCGTCACGTACGGGGCGAGCTTCGCGAGGGTCTTCTCGCCGATCCCGTCGACCTCGAGCAGCTCGTCGACGCTGGTGAACCCGCCGCGCTCCTCGCGCCAGCCGATGATCGACTGCGCCGTGACCGGACCGACGTCGGGCAGTGCCTCCAGCTCGGCCCGGGTGGCGAGGTTGAGGTTCACCGGAGCGGCGCCCGGCCCGGAGCCGGCCGTGCCGTCGGGGCTGGCGGCTCCGGCCACGCCGCCGGGCGCACCCCGCGCGCCGACCACGATCTGCTCGCCGTCGACGAGCAACCGGGCGAGGTTGATCGACGTGAGGTCGACGCCGGGCTTCGCGCCACCCGCGGCCTGGAGCGCATCCGTCACGCGGGCACCGGCATCGAGCTCGACGATCCCCGGGCGTCGTACCCTGCCGGCGACGTCGACGGTCACGGTGCCGCCGGCCCGCCCGTCAGCCTCCCCGTCAGCCTGCCCGTCAGCCGCACCCGCCGAGGCCGGGCCGGCCGGCACCAGCGGCTCGACCGCCTCGGCGCCGACCGGCGCGACGGGCGGCGCGGGGTCGTCGCGCACCACCCACCAGGTCGTGACGGCCAGACCGACCGCGACGACGAGCGCCACCACGGCGACGTGGACCGGAGCCAGCGGTGGGACCCGGTCACGCACCGCACCCACCACCCCCCAGGAGGTACGACGCCGTGCCGCATGCCGCCCCGGGACCGGGATCTCCGGGGGTGGCTGCGGCGCGGGAGCCGGCTCCGTCAGGTCGGCCGGGGACGGGGGCACGCCCCGGTCGGCCACCCGGGTGTGGTCCGCCCACCAGGGCGCCGCCGTGTCGACGGTGTCCTCGTCCGCCCCGCGGTCGGCCACCCCACGGTCGGCCGGCTCGACCCGGCCACCGCCGGCACCGGCGGCGATCAGGGCCAGGCGGCGGGCGGCGGTGTCGTCCACGGACGGGCGTCGGGAGTGCATGCCGGCACGCTAGGCAGCCCCGCCGCGGGAGCGCCGGGCCCTGGCGAGGACCTGTGGACGACCCACCCGGCCGACCCGCCCGTGGACAGCTCCCGGACGTTCCCGGGGCAGAAGGGACGAACGCCCCGAGCGTCAGGCGTCGAGCACCGGCGCCACGCAGATGGCGAGCATCCCCGGGCCGACGTGTGCGCCGAGCACGCCGCCCAGCTCGACACAGCGCACGGGGCTGCCGTCGCCGGCCGGCGCGAGCCGGTCGCCGAGCTGCTCGGCCAGGCGCTCGGCCATCGCCGTCGCCCGCTCCTCGGCCGCCAGGTGGGCCACGCAGGCCTCGACCCGCTGCTCCCCCGCGGCCGCGACCGCCATCGCCTCGAGCTGCGCGATCGCCTTCGCGGCGGTGCGCACCTTCGCCTGCGGCGCGATCACGCCGTCGACGATGCCGAGCAGCGGCTTGACGGCGAGCACCCCGCCGAAGACGGCGGCCGCGGCACCGACCCGGCCACCGCGGCGGAGGTACTCGAGCGTGTTCACGTAGAAGAGCGAGGTCGCCGCCTCGGCACGTGCCCGGGCGGCCTTCGCGGCGTCGGCGGCCGTGCCACCGGCCGCGATGACGGCGCAGGCCGACTCGACGGCGTACCCGGTCGCCACCCCGACCTGTCGCGAGTCGACGCAGGTCACCGGCACCGGCGCGGTGCGCGAGGCGACGAGCGCGGACTCGAAGGTCCCGCTCACCTCGGCCGAGAGGTGCACCGACACGATCTCGGTGACACCCTCGTCGGCCAGCTGCGCGTAGAGCTCGCCGAACACGGCCGGCGCGGGGCGCGACGTGCTGACGGCCCGCTTCTCGCGCAGCGCGGCGGCGACCTTCTCGGGCGTGGCGCCCTCGGATCCCTCGTCGAGCGCCTCGTCGTCGATGATCACCTGGAGCGGGACCACCCGGACCAGCCCCGAGTCCACGACCTCCGGGGAGATGGTCGAGGCCGAGTCGGTGACGACTGCTACGGACACGGTCCGATCACACCACGATGTTGACGAGCTTGGGAGCCCGCACGATCACCTTGCGGACCTCGCGGCCGTCGATGGCCTTCTGCACGGCCGGGTCGGCCAGCGCCGCCGCCTCCAGGTCCGCCTCGCTGATGTCGGGCGAGACCTCCAGCCGACCGCGCACCTTGCCCTGGATCTGGACGACCGCGGTGACGGCGTCCTCGACCAGCAGCGCCTCGTCGACCTCCGGCCACGCGACCTGGGCGACGCTCGGCTCGTGGCCGAGCCGCTCCCACATCTCCTCGGCCGTGTACGGCGCCACCAGCGACAGCAGGATCGCGACGGTCTCCGCGGCCTCGCGGACCGCCGGGTCCTCCGGGCCGCAACCGGAGTCGATCGCCTTGCGGGTCGCATTGACCAGCTCCATCGTGCGCGCGACGACGACGTTGAAGCGGTAGGTCTCCAGCAGGTGCGCGGCCTCGTGCACCGTCTTGTGGGTCACCTTGCGCAGCGCGACGTCGCCCGTCGCCGGATCGACACCCGGCACGGAGGTGACGTCGCCCGACAGCCGCCACGCGCGCTGCAGGAACTTGAGCGAGCCGGCCGGCGACACGTCGGCCCAGTCGATGTCGTCCTCCGGCGGGCTGGCGAACACGAGCGTCAGGCGCACGGCGTCGACGCCGAACTCGTCCAGCTGGGTGCCGAGGTTGACCCCGTTGCCCAGGGACTTGCTCATCTTGTGGCCGTTGTTGATGACCGTGCCCTGGGAGCGGTACGCCGAGAAGGGCTCGTCCCAGTCGATCAGGCCCATGTCGCGCAGCGCCTTGGTGAAGAAGCGCGAGTACAGCAGGTGCAGGACGGCGTGCTCCGCGCCGCCGAGGTAGAAGTCGATCGGCCCCCACGCCTTGGCCAGCGCCGGGTCGAAGGCCTGCGTGTCGTCGTGCGGCGAGAGGTAGCGGAAGAAGTACCAGGACGAGTCCACGAAGGTGTCCATGGTGTCGGTGTCCCGCGTCGCCGGGCCGCCGCAGGTGGGGCAGCTGACGTTGACCCACTCGGTCGCCGCGCCCAGGGGCGAGCTGCCCTTGGGCTTCAGGTCGGCACCGCGCAGCTCGGGCAGCTCGACGGGCAGCTGGTCCTCGGGAACCGGAACCTCGCCGTCGACCGGGCAGTGGATGATCGGGATCGGGGCGCCCCAGTAGCGCTGGCGCGAGAGCAGCCAGTCGCGCAGGCGGAAGTTGACCGTGCCGCTGCCGTGGCCACCGGCCTCGATCGCGGCGATCGCCCTCGACACCTCGGCGGCCTTGTCGTAGGGCTGTTCGTCGTCGTACACGGGGACGATGGGCAGGCCGAACTTCTCCGCGAACTCGCGGTCGCGCTCGTCGTGGGCGGGCACGGCCATGATCGCGCCGGTGCCGTAGTCGGCGAGCACGTAGTCGGCCGCCCAGACCGGGATCTGCTCGCCGGTCAGCGGGTTCGTGGCGGTGACGCCGAGGTCGATGCCGGTCTTGGGCCGGTCGGTGGCCAGGCGGTCGATGTCCGAGGCCTTGCGTACGTCGGCGAGGTAGTCCTCCAGCGCCTGCGCCCGCTCGGGCGCGACCAGCTCCTGGGCCAGCTTGGCGTCGGCGGCGACCACCATGAAGGTCGCGCCGACGAGGGTGTCGGGACGCGTCGTGAAGACCGTGATCGGCTCGTGGCCCTCGATGTCGAACACGACGTGCGCTCCCTCGGAGCGTCCGATCCAGTTGCGCTGCGCGTTGACGACCTTGGGGATCCAGGTGTCCTGCAGGTCATCGAGCGAGTCGTAGAGCTCCTGCGCGTACTGCGTGGTCTTGAAGTACCACTGCGTCAGCTCCTTCTTGGTGACCTCCGCGCCGCACCGCTCGCAGGTGCCGTCGGCCAGCACCTGCTCGTTGGCCAGCACGGTCTGGTCGTTGGGGCACCAGTTGACCGGCGAGTTCTTGCGGTAGGCCAGGCCCTGCTCCCGCAGCTTCAGGAACAGCCACTGCGTCCACCGGTAGTACTCGGGGTCCGAGGTGTGCAGCCGGCGCGACCAGTCGAAGCTCAGGCCGTACTTCTTGAACGAGCCGAACTGGGTCTCGATGTTGGCATAGGTGTACGTCGCCGGGTGCTCGTCGTTCTTGATCGCGGCGTTCTCGGCGGGCAGGCCGAAGGAGTCCCAGCCCATCGGGTTGAGGACCTCGAACCCGCGCAGCTTCTTGTAGCGGCACAGGACGTCGTGCAGGGCCATCACCTCGGCGTGGCCCATGTGGAGGTCGCCGCTGGGGTAGGGGAACATCGTCAGCCCGTAGAACTTGGGCCGCTCCCCCGCGAGCACGACCGCGTCGTCCGCGCGGAAGGCATCGAGGCGCTCCCAGACCGGAAGCCACTTCTCCTCGACGGCATGGGCGTCGTAGTGGACCTCGGGGGATGCAGCCGTTTCACTCACGGCCAAAGGATAGTCGTCGCGGGGCGTTGCTCAGACCACGGCCTCGCCCGTCTGGACGCGCCACAACGCGGCGTAGGCACCGTCGAGCGCGACCAGCTCGTCGTGGGTGCCCGCCTCGGCCACGCGGCCGCCGTCGAGCACCCAGATCCGGTGCGCGTGCCGCACCGTCGAGAGCCGGTGGGCGACCACGATCGTGGTGCACCGCTCGCCGGCGCGCCGCAGCGACTGCTGGATCGCCGCCTCGGTCTCGTTGTCGACGGCACTCGTGGCCTCGTCGAGGACCAGCAGCGCCGGGTCGCGCAGCAGGGCCCGGGCCAGCGCGATCCGCTGCCGCTGGCCACCGGACAGGGTGATGCCGCGCTCCCCCACCCAGCTGTCGTAGCCGTCGGGGAGCCGCTCGACGAACTCGGCGGCCGCGGCAGCCTCCGCAGCGGCCCGGACCTCCTCGCGCGTCGCGTCGGGGCGTCCGTAGGCGATGTTGTCGGCGACCGAGCCCGCGAAGAGGTAGACGTCCTGGGCGACGTACCCCATCGAGCCGCGCAGCGAGTCCCAGTCGAGGTCGCGCACGTCGGTGCCGTCGAGCAGCACCTGGCCCGCCCGCGGGTCGTCGAAGCGGAGCACCAGGCGCAGCAGCGAGGACTTGCCGGCGCCGGTCGACCCGACGATCGCGTGCGTCTCCCCGGCGGGGACGAGAAGGTCGAGGTCGTGCAGCACGTCCGGCCCGTCGGCGTACCCGGCCCGGACCCCGCGCAGCTCGACGCGGCCGCCCACGGGCTTGGCCAGCACCGACTCGCCCGCGGGTACGTCGACCGGCTCGGCCAGCAGCGCGAGGATCCGTGCCGTCGAGGCGCGGCCGCGCTGGTAGAGGTCGAGCACCTCGGCCACGGCGGTCAGCGGCCACAGCAGCCGCTGGGTCATGAAGACCAGCACCGAGTAGAGCCCGAGCTCGAGCTCGCCGTCGAGCGTGGCCCAGCCGCCCAGCAGCAGCGTGCAGGTGAAGCCGGCGAGGATCGCCATCCGCACGAGCGGGACGAAGGCGGCCGAGGAGCGGATGGCCACCACGTTCGCCTCCCGGTACGCCGCCGAGACGGCCGCGATCCGGTCGCGCTCCCGGTCCTCGGCGGTGAAGGCCTTGATCGTGGCGATGCCCGCGAGGTTCGCCCCGAGCGCGCCGGAGAGGTCGGCGACCGACTCCCGGACCCGGTCGTAGAGCGGCTCCAGCCGCTTCTGGAAGTACAGCGAGCCGACCACGATCACCGGGATCGGCAGGAAGGCGAAGAGGGTCAGCTCCCACGACGCGACGGCGAAGACGATGCCGACGAGGACCACGTTGAGGGCGGTCTGCAGGATCTCCGGCAAGCCACGGTCGAGCAGCCGCTCGAGCTGGTTGACGTCGTCGTTGAGGGTCGCCAGCGTCGAGCCCTGCGGGCGTGCCTCGTGCCAGCCGAGGTGGAGGTGCTGCGCGTGGTCGTAGGCCTCGACCCGCAGGTCGTGCTCGATGCCCTGCGCCAGGCCGCGCCAGAGCACGTCGGCGGCGTACTCGGAGGCCGACTCGACGACCCACACCACGAAGTTGATCACCGCCAGCCACGCGAGCTGCGCGTGCCGCGACTCGACGGCGAGCAGGTCACCGACGAACGAGTCCGCGCCACGGACGACGACGTCGACGGCCGCACCGATCAGCAGCTCCGGGACGACGTCGGCGACCTTGTTGAGCGTCGACATCGCGACGGCGAGCACGAAGCGGCCACGGAAGCCGCGGTAGCGCTTCCAGAGCGCGCCCAGCGGGCGCTCGATCAGGGGGTCCACGGCGTTCCTCCTCCGGGCAGCCCGCCCGGCCGACAAGTTAGGTGAACCTTAGTCGGCCGCCGGCCCGGCAACGCGCGCGGGGCGGCTACCTTTCACCCATGACCGTCACCGACCTGTTCCGACTCGACGGCAAGGTCGCCGTCGTCACCGGCGCCAGCTCCGGCCTGGGCGTCGACTTCGCGAAGGCCCTCGCCGAGGCCGGCGCCGACGTCGCCCTGGGCGCGCGCCGCGTCGAGCGCCTCGCCGACACCGCGGCCCTTGTCGAGGCCGCCGGCCGTCGCGCGCTGTCCGTGCAGACCGACGTCGCCGACCCCGCCTCCTGCCAGGCCCTCGTCGACGCCGCCATGGCCGAGTTCGGCCGGGTCGACGTCCTCGTCAACAACGCAGGCGTCGGCACCGCCGTACCCGCGACGCGGGAGACGCCCGAGCAGTTCACCCAGGTCATCGACATCAACCTCAACGGCAGCTACTGGATGGCCCAGGCCTGCGGCCGGGTGATGCAGCCGGGCTCGAGCATCATCAACATCTCCTCGGTCCTCGGCATCACCACCGCCGGTCTCCCCCAGGCCGCGTACGCCGCTTCCAAGGCCGGCGTCATCGGCCTGACCCGCGACCTCGCGCAGCAGTGGACCGGTCGCAAGGGCATCCGGGTCAACGCGATCGCGCCCGGCTTCTTCGCCTCCGAGATGACCGAGACCTACCCGCCGGGCTACCTCGAGTCGCAGGAGGCGCGGATCCCCGCGGGCCGCAAGGGCGACCCCCGCGAGCTCGCCGCGACGCTGGTCTTCCTCGCCTCCGACGCCGCGGGCTATGTCACCGGCCAGACCCTCGCCGTCGACGGCGGGATGACGATCACCTGACCCGGCGTCCGGCCTACGAACGCAACGAGGCCCCCGGTCACCCGGGGGCCTCGTGCGTCGTACGACGTCAGCGGTCGCGGTAGGCGACGACGACCGCAGGACGCGGGAAGTCGTCGGTGTGCGGCCACGTGCTGGCCGGCGCCTCGAAGGTCGCGCCCGAGACCTCACCGGGGTGCTGGACGGCGACGAACAGCGAGCGGTCGCCGTCGGTGATGAGCGGGCCACAGGCCTCGGCGCCCTTCGGCACGGTGCAGAACTGCTGCACCTGGCCGCGGTTCGGCCCGGCGACGGGGACCCGGAAGACCCCGTCATTGCTGCCGAGCACGTTGCCGTCGGTGGAGATCCAGAGGTTGCCCGCGCGGTCGAAGGCGACGTTGTCGGGGCAGCTGATCGGGCTGACCTTCGTCTTGTCGAAGCCACCGAACCACGTCTCCGGCGCCTCCGGGTCGCCACACACCAGGAACAGGTTCCAGGTGAAGCTGTTCGCCGTGTGGCTGCCGTTGTAGGGGGTCATCTCCAGCACGTAGCCGTTGCGGTTGCCCGAGGCGTCGGTCAGCGGGGCGCCGATGCTGGCGCGCACCTTCGAGCTGGCCAGCGGGTTGGCCTCGTCGACCGGCATCGCGCCGGAGCCGCGGTTGGAGTTGTTCGTGAGGGCGGCGTACACCCGGCCGTTGACCGGGTTCGGCTGGACGTCCTCGGGGCGGTCCATCTTCGTCGGGCCGACCTTGTCGGCGGCCAGTCGGGTGAAGATGAGCACGTCGGCGACCGACATGTCGGGCACGAACGACTCGGTGTCCGAGCAGAGCGGGATCCACTTGCCCTTGCCGTCGAAGCGACCGTCCTCGGTGCCGTCGCCGGTCAGCTTCGCGACGAACAGCGTGCCCTTGGTCAGCAGCGTCATGTTGCGCCGCTTCGCGGCCGCGGTGCCGGAGCGGTCGATCTTGCCGGCGGAGACGAACTTGTAGAGGTAGTCGCCACGCTCGTCGTCACCCATGTAGGCGACCGCGTGGCCGCTCTTGCTCAGCGCGATGTTGGCGCCCTCGTGCTTGAAGCGGCCGAGCATCGTGTGCTTGACCGGGGTCGACGTCGGGTCGTACGGGTCGACCTCGACGATCCAGCCGAAGCGGTGCGGCTCGTGCGGCTCCTTGGACAGGTCGAAGCGCGGGTCGACGGTGCCCCAGCCACGGCCCGAGCCGTTGATGCCGTAGCGGGCGTACTGGGCGGCGTAGTCGGGGCTCAGGCCGGCGCCGGCGTCGAAGTACTGGTTGAAGTTCTCCTCACCGGAGAGCACGGTGCCCCACGGCGTCGTGCCGCCGGCGCAGTTGTTCAGCGTGCCGAGCACCCGCTTGCCGGTCGGGTCGGCGGTGGTGCGCAGCCGTGCGTCGCCCGCCGCCGGACCGGTGAGCCGGAACGCGGTGCGGATGTGGATGCGCCGGTTCTCGGTGCACGACTTGAGCGCCTTCACCTGGCGCCACGAGCCGGGCGTCGCGCCACGAACGATGCGGACGACCGACATGCCGTGGTTGGTCATCGAGATCCTCTTGATCTCGTCGTCGGTGTAGGTGCCGGCCGGGAACATGTGCGGCTCGGTCGTGTACTCGTGGTTGACCACGAGCAGCGCCGTACTCCGGCCGAGCGGCAGCACGCCGACGTAGTCGCAGTTGAAGCCGAACTGGCGCTCGGCGGCCTTCACCGACTGCTTCCTCGGGTCGAACTCCGGGGCACCGTAGACCACCGGGTCGCCCCACTTGATGACGACGCTGCTGCGGTAGCCGGACGGCACCGTGAACGCGTCGCGCTTGTTGGGACCGACCGGGCGGAAGCGGTCGGTGGCCAGGACGCCTCCGGCCACGGCCGCGCGCGCGGCCGGGCCGGAGGTCGCCGCCGCTGCGAGGCCGCCCTCGGTCACGATGGTGCCGACCAGCAGCGCACCGGCGCCCGCGGCCCCACCGCGGAGGACGGCACGGCGGGCGACCGCCTTCGTGATCTCGTCACGGACGTGCGGGTTGTCGGTCAGGTTGGGCTCCGGCCGGTCGCAGGCGTTGCCACAACGGAAGAAACAGGTCACATGGGAGCGCGAACCGTGCCGGGTGCCCTCGGCGACGAGGGACAGCAGCGGACGGTTCTCGGGACGCGCGGAAGTCATGGGCGCAGCCGACCAGAGACCGGTGAACCCGAACCGGCTCCCAGATGGCGCGGTGGTGAAGCGGCGACGCCCGGCCGCTACCTCACCGGATGGTGGCTGGTGATCGAGATCCGGTTGAAGGCGTTCATCGTGATCGCGACCCACGCCACGGCGCTGTAGGCCGCATCACCGAGCACCGCCCTGCTCAGGTCCTCGACGTAGATCCGCTCGACCGGCTCCGGTAGCTGCGTGATCGACTCGGCGAGCTGCAACGCCGCCTGCTCCCGCTCGCTGAAGAGGCTGGTCTCGGACCACGTCGGCAGCACGGCGAGCCGGCGCTCCGACTCCCCCGCCTCGATCGCGCGCTGGTGGTGCAGGTCGAGGCAGTAGGCGCAGCCGTTGAGCTGCGAGACGCGGAGGTTCACCAGCTCGACGAGGCGCCTGTCGAGGCCGGCGGCCTCGGCTGCCGCACCGGCCTGCTCGGAGAGCCCGACGGCCGCCTTGTACGCCGCCGGCTGGGCCTTGTCGAGGTAGAACCCCATCGCCGGCTCAGCGGGCCGGGTCGGTGATGTCGTCGTACTCGTGGTGCTTCGTCAGCCACCTCGCGACGTAGGGGCAGTGCGCGATGATCCGCTTGCCCTGGGCCCGGACGTCGGCCAGCGCGAACTCCACGACCCCGCCGGCGAGCCCCTGGCCGGCGTACTTCTCGTCGACCTCGGTGTGGACGAAGTCGACGTGCTCGTCGTCGGGCAGGCGGTACTGGGTGAATCCGGCGAGCTCGGCCCCGTCACGGATCTCGTAGCGATGGTGCTCGGGGGCGTGGACGTAGGTGATCGCCGGATCGGTCATGGCGCCATCCTGCCGGGGCCGTGGGCAAAACGCACGGAGGCCGCCCGTTGCCGGGCGGCCTCCTGCGTGGTGCGGTGGATCAGACCAGGTCGAACCGGTCCGCGTCCATGACCTTGACCCAGGCGGCGACGAAGTCGTTGACGAACTTCTCCTTCGCGTCGTCGCTGGCGTAGACCTCCGCCAGGGCCCGCAGCTCGGAGTTCGAGGCGAACACCAGGTCGTTGCGGCTGCCGGTCCAGCTGGCGCCGGACGCGGTGGTGGCCCGGAAGACCTCCTCCGACTCGTCGGTCGCGGTCCACGTCGTGCCGAGCTCGAGCAGGTTGACGAAGTAGTCGTTCGTCAGCACGCCGGGCTGGTCGGTGAGGACACCGAGGTCCGAGCCGTCCCAGTTGGTGCCGAGCACGCGGAGGCCACCGATGAGGACGGTGAGCTCCGGCGCGCTGACGCCGAGCAGGTTGGCGCGGTCGACCAGGGTGAACTCGGCCGGGAACTTGCTGGACTTGGCCAGGTAGTTCCGGAAGCCGTCGGCCTTGGGCTCGAGGTAGTTGGTCAGCTCGATGTCGGTCTGCTCCTGGGTGGCGTCGCCGCGGCCCGTGGTGGTGGTGACCGTGACGTCGACACCGGCTGCCTTCGCAGCCTGCTCGACGCCCACCGAGCCGGCGACCACGATCGTGTCGGCGAGCGAGGCGCCCTGCGCGGTCGCGATCTCCTGGAGCTTGCCGAGGACGACGGCGAGCTCGGCCGGGCGGTTGATCGCCCACGACTTCTGCGGCTCCAGGGCGATGCGGGCACCGTTGGCGCCGCCGCGCTTGTCGGAGGAGCGGTAGGTCGAGGCCGAGGCCCACGCCGTCGAGACCAGCTGCGAGACGCTCAGGCCGGAGCCCGCGATGGCGGCCTTGAGGCCGGCGACCTGGTCGTCGGACAGCGGCGTGCCGGCCGGGATCGGGTCCTGCCAGACGAAGTCCTCCGCCGGGACCTCGGCGCCGAGGTAGCGCGCCTTCGGGCCCATGTCACGGTGGGTCAGCTTGAACCACGCGCGGCCGAAGGCGTCGGTGAAGGCCGCCTGGTCCTCCTTGAACCGCAGCGAGATCTCGCGGAACTCCGGGTCCTCGCGCAGGGCGATGTCGGAGGTCAGCATCCGCGGCTCGCGCTTGCCCTCCCCGAACGACTCGGGCACGAGGTCGGCGCCGCCGTTGTTGACCGGACGCCACTGGTGAGCGCCGGCCGGCGACTTGAAGAGCTCCCACTCGTAGGCGAAGAGGATGTGGAAGAACTCGTTGTCCCAGCGGGTCGGGTGGTAGGTCCAGGTGACCTCGAGGCCCGACGTGATGGCGTCGATGCCCTTGCCGGAGGCGTACGACGACTTCCAGCCCAGGCCCTGCTCCTCGATCGGGGCGGCCTCGGGCTCCGGGCCGACGAGCTCGGCGTCACCCGCGCCGTGGGTCTTGCCGAAGGTGTGGCCGCCGGCGATCAGCGCGACGGTCTCCTCGTTGGTCATGCCCATCCGGGTGAAGGTGTCCTTGATGTCGACGGCCGACGCCAGCGGGTCGGGGTTGCCGTTGGGACCCTCGGGGTTGACGTAGATCAGGCCCATCTGGACCGCGGCGAGCGGGTCCTCGAGATCGCGCTCACCGGTGTAGCGCTTGTCGTCGAGCCACTCCGACTCCGGACCCCAGTAGATGTCGTCGTCGGCCTCCCAGACGTCAGGGCGACCGCCACCGAAGCCGAAGGTCGGGAAGCCCATCTCCTCGAGCGCGACGTTGCCGGCCAGGATCATCAGGTCGCCCCAGGACAGCGAGCGGCCGTACTTCTTCTTGACCGGCCACAGCAGGCGCCGGGCCTTGTCGAGGTTGCCGTTGTCCGGCCACGAGTTGGTCGGCGCGAAGCGCTGCTGCCCGGTGCCACCGCCACCGCGGCCGTCCTGGGCGCGGTAGGTGCCGGCGGAGTGCCAGGCCATCCGCACGTAGAGCGGACCGTAGTTGCCGAAGTCGGCCGGCCAGAAGTCCTTGGAGTCGGTCAGCGTCGCCGCGATGTCGGCCTTGACCGCGGCCAGATCGAGCGCGAGGAACGCGCTGCGGTAGTCGAACTCGCCGCGGAACGGGTCGGCGACGGTCGGGTTCTTCGCGAGGATCTTGAGGTTGAGCTTGTTGGGCCACCACTCCTGGTTGGCCGCACCCTGGGTCGGGTGGGTCCGGCCGTGCAGCACCGGGCACTTGCCGGCGGGCTGCTGCGCGTCCTCCGGGCCCTCGGAGACGAGAGGCTCGGTGTGGTCGGTGCTGTCAGGCATGGATTTCCTTTCGCAGGTGCGTTAGCAGGGGGATGAGCACTCAGGGCAGACGCCCCAATAGATGACCTCGGCCTCGTCGATGACGAACCCGCGGGAGTCGGACGCCGTCAGGCACGGCACGTGCCCCACGGCGCAGTCCACGTCGGCGATCGAGCCGCAGGAGCGGCAGACGACGTGGTGGTGGTTGTCACCGGTGCGCGTCTCGTAGCGCGCGACCGATCCGGCCGGCTTGATGCTGCGCACGAGACCGGACTCGGTCAGCGTGTGCAGGGAGTCGTAGACGGCCTGGTGCGACACGTCCGGGAGCAGTGCCCGCGCCGCCGCGATGACCGACTCGGTGTCGGCATGCGGGTGGGCGTGCACGGCCTCGAGGACGGCCAGTCGGGGTCGGGTGACCCGGAGCGCGACGTCCCGCAGCTGCTGCTGGAAGTCGGGCTGCTCCATGTCGACCATCCTGCCACTTTTCTTGAATGAGTCAAGACTTCAAACCCCGGCGTGTCGACGGGTGCTCCCCGCGCCTGCGGGTACTGCGGGGCCATGGACCTCTCCCCTGCCTGGCTGATCGTGGGACTCGTGGTCGCCCTCTTCATCGTGGGTGGCCTCGTCTTCGCCTTCATCGCCGACCGCAACCGCAACGAGGACGTCGCGCACGACACCGAACGGCTCGACCCCGACCCCACCAGCCCGCCGATCGATCCGTCGAGCCGCCACGGCGGCTGACGTCGTCCGCCGCCCGGCCCGCGGTGCCGCCGGCCGGGAGGCGCGCTGATCCGCCGTGCCACTACGGTCAGCGCATGGCACACCAGATGAGGGTCCGACGCGCGATCGCCCGAGGCGCGCTCCGTACGACGAGGTGGCGCCTCGTCGGCGACGTGCCGGAGAGCGGGATCCTCGTCGGGGCACCGCACACCTCGCAGTGGGACTGGGTGGCGATGCTGATGATCGCGTGGGCCAACGGCGTGCGCCCGCACGTCCTCGTCGCCGACCGCTACTTCAAGGGTGTGATCGGCTGGGTGCTGCGCAAGACCGGCGGGATCCCGCTCGACCGGTCGAGCCCCGGCGCCACGATCCGCGCCCTGCTCGCCGCCGCCGAGACCGACGACGCGTTCCAGTTGGTCATCGCGCCCGAGGGCACGCGCGGCAAGGGCGAGTTCTGGAAGCCCGGGTTCCACCGCATCTCCCAGCAGACCGGGCTGCCGATCAGCCTGGGCTTCGTGGACGGCCCGACGCGGACCCTCGGCATGGGACCGAGCTTCCACCCGAGCGGCGACGTGGTCGCCGACATGGACCTGGTCCGCGCCTTCTACGCCGACAAGCACGGCATCCGCCCCGAGAACCGCACCGAGCCGCGGCTACGCGAGGAGTCGGCGCAGACCCCGCCGGACGCCTGAGTCGTCCGGCTCCGAGCCGTCCGACCCTGGTTCGTCCGGCCCTGGGTCGTCCGGCGCCCGTCGCGCCCGGAGTCCCCACCAGGCGCACGACCCGAGCAGGCCGAGCGCCGTCAGGACGTAGGCGTTGCCGGCGATCCCCTCGGCGAGGCTCCAGTCGTACTCCCGCCCGTACCGGAACGGCGACCACCAGATCGCCCGCGAGGACGCGACCGCGGCGACGATCACCGCCAGGGGGCGGGCCCGCGGCAGGCCGCTGTGCCACAGCGCGATCACCGTCGGCACCAGCCACACCCAGTGGTGGTCCCACGAGATCGGCGAGGCCAGCAACATCCCGTACGACGCCGCGCACGCGGCCAGCGGCCTCGCCGCCGGGGACCCCGAGCGCCACAGCAGCCGGGCCGAGGCGAGGGCCACGACGGCCGTCGTACCGGCGACGACGAACCACAGCGAGGTGGGGGCCTCGTGCCCCAGCAGGCGGCTCAGCACGCCCAGCACGGACTGGTTGCCGGCGTACTCGACCCCGCCGACGCGGCCCGGGTCCCACAGCACCTCGGTCCAGTACGCCCAGGAGGCGCTGGGGGCGGCGACCGCGCCGACCAGCACCGTGCCCGCGAAGGCCGCGACGGCGGTGCCGGCCGCGCGGCGCCGGCCGATGACGATGAGGAAGGCGACGAAGAAGAGCGGGGTGAGCTTGATGCCCGCGACGATCCCGACCAGCCAGCCGGCGTGCTTCCGGTCGGGCCGCAGCACGTCGGCCAGGATCGCCGCCATCAGGAACAGGTTGACCTGCCCGAAGGAGAACGTCGACCACACCGGCTCCGACACGAGCGCCGCGGCGACGACCGCCGGGATCAGCAGGCCCTTCGGGGCCGCACCGCAGGCACGCAGCACGAGGTCGACGGCGTACGCGAGCACGACGACGCAGGCCGCAGCCCAGACGAACGCACTCAGCCAGATCGGCAGCACCGCGAGCGGCAGCATCAGCACGGCGGCGAACGGCGGGTACGTGAACGGCAGGTCGGCGACGTGGAAGCGCACGCCGTAGAGGTCGCCGCCGAAGAGGGCGCCGGCGCCGAGCTCGTAGACCCGGAGGTCGATGAACCAGCTCCAGCGCCACGCGAGCAGGCCGCAGAGCAGCCCGACGGCGAGCGCCAGGCCGGCGACCAGGCGAGGGGAGGTGCGCGTTTCCACCCGACGAGGCTAGGTCGCGGGTTCGCCGGGGAGACCGCTGCGGACGACGACGTACGGAGTCTTCACCCGATCGTCGCCCGGACGATGTTCAGAAGATGGTGACCAGCAGGTGTTGGCCCGCCGCAGCCGCTGCCCGATGGGCCTGGAGCAGCAAGGAAAAGGCCTCGGCCAGCTCGCGACGCAGGCCGGCGGGGTCACCCGACCAGATGTCGGGGTAGACGTCTGCGGCGGCGAAGGCGCCGAAGTCCAGCCGCTCAAGGACGGCGTCGAGGTCCAGCACCTCGAGGGCAGCGACAATGGCAGCGAGCTCGTCGTGCTCGGTGCAGCCGACGAAGTCGTCGCTGTCGAAGGTGTGCACGCCGACGACGGCCTCGCTCAGCGGGTCGCCCTCCCCCGGGGACGACGCCGGGGCGCCGGTCAGAGCGAAGTGCAGTCCGTCCCACAGCTTGTCCAGGTAGGTCGTCGGCGTGCCCCTCTCCTCCAGCTCGTCCACCGCGTCGACGAGCCCGTCGGGGTCCAGTTCGACGAGTCGGTCCAGCGTTGCGTCGTCGATGCGGATGTACGCCGCCTGAAGTCCCATCGTCGTCCTCAGCCGCCGGCGGGCGAGCCGACGGTCAGCTGGTAGGTCACGTCGAGGGCGAGATCATCGGCCCGGGCGACGATCCGCAACGTGTGGACGCCGGACTGCCCGACAGCGCAGCTCGAGCCGTCTCGGTCACTCACGGGATTGCCGGGCTCGGGAGCTGCGGCCCAGTTCCACCATCGGGCGACGAGGTCGTCCACCGCACGGGCGTCGTCACCACCCCCGGACGACCCCACGTCGTGAGCGCAGCCCGCCGAAGACAGGAGCAGGGCGAGCAGCAGCGCGCAGGGCGCAAGGAATCGTCGGGGTCCCATGGTCCGCGCATCGTAGGCAGATTCAGGAGGCGCTCGCCTGGAACCAGCTGATCCGTTCCTCGAAGGTGCCGGCGCCGTACTCCCCGACCAGCGCCTCGGCCGCGATCTCCGTCGCCCGCTCGATGTCCAGCACGGGGTGCGCCTCGATCTCGGCGCGCAGCGGCGTGCCCTGGCAGATCGCCGTCGCGGTCGTGACGGCGTCGGAGACGCTGGTGCCGGTCATCCGCACGACCGAGGTCTCCTCGAATCCTGCCTGCTCGAGGTGGCGGCCGATGACGTCGACGTCGAAGTAGGAGTACGGCATCCGGCGCAGGAAGAGGAGCGGGACGTCGCGCGAGGCGGCGTTCAGCGCGTCACTGACCACGCGCCACGCGGGGTTGGCCTCCAACCGGTCCCACGCATTGAAGTGGAAGCTCCCACCGGGCCGCAGGACGCGGCGGGCCTCGGCGTAGCCACGCACCTTGTCGGGGAAGAACATCACCCCGAACTGGCACGCCACGGCGTCGTACGACGCATCGGGCACCGGCAGGTCGAGCGCGTCCGCCACCTGCCACCGCACCGCCGGCGACGGGCAGAGCGCCTCGGCCGCCCGCAGCATCGGCTCGTTGAGGTCGGTCGCGGTGAGGGCTGCCACTCCCCCGGCGACCAGCGCGCGGGTCAGCACGCCGGTACCGGCGGCGGTCTCCAGGACGTCCTGCGGGCCGTCGGCGAGCACGGCGGCCGCGAGGTGCCGTGCGGGCTCGGCGAAGACGAGCGGCACCAGCAGCCGCTCGTAGATCTCGGGGATCCTGCCCACGAAGGCCGCGTCACCGTCCCCCATGGCACGAGGCTACTCCGCAACGACGGGGCCCGGACCGGATCGGGTCGGGCCCCGTCGTCGTACCGGCTACTCGATGCAGATGCCGCGGTCGACGTACGCCGTCCGACCGAACCCCGTGCTGTTGACGACGGCGCGATCGGTGATCCCGAGCCGGACGACGTAGCCGCACGACGCCAGGTCGGTGAGGTCGATCGAGAAGGCCTGCCCACCGACCGGCGTCTGCGTGGCCGGGCTGATGGCACAGGTCACCGGCGTCGCCGGCACGGTTCCCGTCGGCCCACCGAGCACGCTGAACGACCAGCTGTGGAAGTGCTCGTCGCGGGCCACGAAGGTGCCGGCGAGCGGTGCCTTCGGCACCCGGCACTGACCCATCGTCTGCAGGTGGAGGTCGCCGGCGTTGTCGGGGTCACCGACGACGATCGACGAGTTGAGGGTGTTGTCCATCTGGACACGCCGCACGTCGACGACACCGAGGCCGCCGACCTCCAGCTGGACCTCCCACAGGTCGTCGCCACCCGGCGTGAACATGCCGAGGACGCCGGTGGTGTCGCTGCTCCACGTCGGCCAGCCGGTCCAGCCGGAGGCACCGGGCGTGACCCACGACCCGACCCCGTTCTGGTCCACGACGAAGAACGCGGACGTCAGGTCGGTGACCGGACCGCCGGCGGTGATGTTGCGGACCCGGATCCGGTAGCTCGAGCCGACCAGCCCCGGGTCGAGCGGCCCGTGCAGCGTCACCTGTCCCGCGAACGGGCAGGCGTCGGGCAGCGCGTAGCCGGTCTCCGCGATGTGGCCGCCCGGCAGGGTGAGGCCGGTCGTGCTGTCGACCTTGCTGGACTCGACGCCACCGACGAGGGTGAAGCGGGCGACGCCGTCGTACGCCTGGCCGGGGCGCAGCTGCACGTGGGCGTCGATCCGGTTGCCCCAGTGCGGCACGGCATTCGGGTTGGTGGTCGACGGCGGCGTCCCCCAGGAGAGGACGGCACGGACCCGGCCGATCACCGGGGTGTCGCAGCCCTTGCGGAACTGGCCGAGGTCGACGGGCAGCGGTGCGGCGTAGGAGAGCCCGCCGCTCGGGATCGTGGCGTAGTCGTGCGTGGCGACCTCGACCGTGCCCAGGTAGGTGTAGGAGCAGTCCTTCGAGCCGAAGTCCGCCCAGTAGGCGACGTACTCCTTGCTGCCTGCCGTACACGGACCGCCGGAGAAGCCGCTCGGCCGCTTGACCCGGAAGGTGCCGACGATCTGGTCGGCGTTGTTGTCCAGCCCGACGCACTCGATCTGCTCGTAGGTCGTGTCGCCGCTGGCGGACTCGAGGACCTTGAGCACCTCCGAGAGGTCGATCTTGCTCTCGAGCGCGAGGTTCGCCGGCGCGAGGTAGGACGTGACGCCCACGGCGCCGGCCACCTGGGTCGCGGCCAGGTGCGGCAGCGCGAAGCGGTGCGGCGGCACGGCGTGCTCCTTCGCGCCGCCGGCGTACAGCTCGGCCACCGCGCTCAGCGGCAGCGGCAGCTTCGGCCCGGGGTCCGGGATCGGCGAGGGGAGCTCCTCGAGCAGGTACGGCGGCAGCTTGGCGATCGCCGCCTCGGACAGCTTCAGGCCCTCGACGATGTCGGGGAGGATCCAGCGGCGCGGCCTGACCTGCACGTGCACCTCGCGGACGTCGCCCCAGATCGGGGTCTGGTCGGGCATGCCGGGGTCGGGCATGACCTCCCAGCTGAGGATCGCGCGGACCAGCGGGAGCACCGGCGTGGCGCACCACTTGCGCTTCGGCGTGTAGTTGACGCCGACGACGTAGGAGAGCGGCAGCTGGGCGGCGTTCTCGCAGTCCTTGCCGGCCGGGATGTCGTGGACCGACGCGCTGGCGGCGCCCGCGTCCTCCCAGGAGCTGCCTTCGTCGTAGCTGACGTAGAAGCGGACGTGCTCGCTCGTCCCCGCCGAGCACAGCTGGCCGCCGTAGCCGCCGGACCGCTTGACCTGGATCGTCGCCTCCAGCCGGTCGCGCTCGGGGCTGTAGGAGACGCAGCTCAGCGCCTCGTAGGTCGTGTCGCCGTTCTGCTCGAGAACCGCCTCGAAGCCCAGCCCGGGCGCGGTGCCGAAGTAGTTCGGGTTCACCGCCAGCAGTCGCTTGACGTGGGTGCGCTCCCGGGTCACGCGGAACTCGGCGGCGTGGGGGGTCTCTCTGGACATGTGCTTCCTCCTGTGTGCGCGCCGGCAGGACGGTCCCGCCGTCGGATCCCCCCGCCAGGAGGAGCGCGGGAGGAGGGTCGGTGATACATCGACCTGCGGGAGGGCCCGGGCAGGGCCGCAGAAATCGACCGCTCGGTGGGCGGAAATGCAGAAACGGACCCCGGGGGGTCCGTCTCAGTCGGTGGAGGTGAGGGGACTCGAACCCCTGACCCCCTGCATGCCATGCAGGTGCGCTACCAGCTGCGCCACACCCCCGAACCTGCTGCTCCACCCGAAGGCGGGGCAACGGGTAGGAATACTAGCCAACCCATCCGGCGAAGGTGAAATCCGGGGGTCGGTTTCCGCGGCTCAGGCGTTGTACGACGCCAGCGCCCACGCGCCCGTCGTGCGCTGCTCGAGCACGACCCGCCCGCAGTTGCCCAGGGCACGCAGGTCGCGCGCCTGCGCGAGCGGCCACCCGAAGAGGGCGACCAGGCCGGTGCGCGTCGCGGCGCCGTGCGAGACGGCGACGCCGCACTCCCCCGGCCCCAGCGCGGCGGCGAGCTCGTGCAGGCAGGCCACGTAGCGCTCGGCGACCTCCCGCGGCGACTCCGCGCCGGGGATGCCGTCCCACTCACCGTTGCGGAACCGGGCGAAGGCGGCCGGGTCGCGCTCCTCGATCTCGCCGTGGGTCAGCCCCTGGAGCTCGCCGAGACGGAACTCCCGGAGCCGTTCGTCGTACGACGGCACGAGTCCGCACTCCTTGGCGACGATCTCCGCCGTCACCCGGGCGCGGGCCAGGTCGCTGGTCCACACCAGCGACGGGGACAGCTCGGCGACCAGCGGGGCGACGGCGCGGGCCTGCTCGAGGCCGGTCTCGTCGAGCTCGGTGTCGAGCTGGCCCTGGACACGGTGCGCGGCGTTCCAGGCGGTCCGCCCGTGGCGGAGCAGGACGATGCGGCGCGGGGTCACGGGTCTCGAGGCTCGCAAGCGGGCACCTCAGCCATCGGCAGGGGCGGGCCCGTTGATCTCGGCCGGCAGGTCGATGACCGGGCAGTCGCGCCAGAGTCGCTCGAGGGCGTAGAACTCGCGCTCCTCGGCGTGCTGGACGTGGATGACCACGTCGCCGTAGTCGAGCAGCACCCAGCGGCCGTCACGGTGGCCCTCGCGGCGGATCGGCTTGGCGCCGAGCTCGCGGAGCTTGTCCTCGACCTCCTCGACGATGGCGCGGACCTGGCGGTCGTTGCCGCCGGAGGCGAGCAGGAAGGCGTCGGTGATCGCGAGCTGCTCGCTCACGTCGAACGCGAGCTGGTCGGTGGCGAGCTTGTCGGACGCCGCGACCGCGGCGGCGCGGATCAGCTCGACGGCGTGCTCAGAGGCGGTCATTCAGGTTCCGTTCCAGTGGTGCCGGGCGGGTAGAGCCCGTGCTTGGTGATGTACTGCACGACGCCGTCCGGGACGAGGTACCAGACGGGCTGGCCGGCCCGCTGCCGCTCCCGGCAGTCCGTCGACGAGATCGCCAGCGCCGGCACCTCGACCATGGTCACACGATCGTGCGGAATCTTCGCCAACGTCGCGGGGTCCATGTCGGCCCCCGGCCGGGTGCAGCCGACGAAGTGGGCCAGCTCGAAGGCGTCGTCGGCGTCGCGCCAGCTGAAGATGTCGGTGAGCGCGTCGGCGCCGGTGATGAAGTAGAAGTCGGTGTCGGGACGCTCGGCCCGCAGGTCGCGCAGCGTGTCGACCGTGTACGTCGGCCCGGCGCGGTCGATGTCGACGCGGCTGACCGTGAACCGGGGGTTCGCGGCGGTCGCGATGACCGTCATCAGGTAGCGGTGCTCCGCCGGCGACACGTCACGGTCGGCCTTCTGCCACGGCTGACCGGTGGGCACGAAGACGACCTCGTCGAGGTCGAACCAGCCCTGCACCTCCGAGGCCGCGACCAGGTGGCCGTGGTGGATCGGGTCGAACGTGCCGCCCATCACCCCGACACGGGTGCGGCCGTCCGCCCCCGGCACGTCAGCTGTGCTCGCGGCCGCCGCCGAACCAGACGAGGCCGAGCAGCAGGAACAGGAGGAAGGCCAGCACGCCGCCGCCGATGAACCACGGGTTCACGGCAGGCTCGCCGTGCTCCTCGGCGGCGCTGACGACGGCGAGGGCGGTGAGGCTGATCTGGCTGAGCATGGCCCGGATCCTAGCCGACCGGAACGGCCGGCAGCGCGGCGGGAGGCTCCCGATGGCAGCTTGCTGCCCGCCCATGCGCCGCGGACGCGCTCGGCCCGAAATCAATGGATGGCGAAATCGACCCCGAGGAAGAGCAGCGTGAAGCGGATCGAGCGACCCACGAACACGGTGGGGATGAAGGCCCACATCGGCATCCTCAGGATGCCGCCCACGGCCGCCATCGCCAGGAGCGGCGGGATGCCGGCCGACGCGGCGACGAACATGATGGCGGCGGCGTACCAGGGGCGGCCCTGCATGCGGCCCATCCACTTGTCGTACGACGCCTTGACCTTCGGCGCGGAGAGCTTCTTCTGCGCCCACCTCGACTCCGAGCCGCGCCGCGCGGCCTCGTAGACGATCACCTTGCCGACGGTGGCGCCGGCTCCGGCGGCGATCCCGAGCGAGATCGCGGCCGCCGTACCGGGTTCGGCGGCACCCGCACCGAGGATGTAGACCTCGATCGGCAGGAACGGGAGCAGCGCGGACAGGAGGCTGAACGCAAAGGTCGTCAGCCACAGGACCATGGCGGGCTCAGGCCTTCTCGCCCGACGTCGCCGGCTCGCGCACCGGAACCGGCAGCCCCAGCTTGAGCAGCCAGCCCAGCGACACGCACTTCAGCACGAGCAGGCCCACGGCGATGATCGTGCCGAGCCAGACCCAGCCGCTGACCAGCAGGATCACCGCGAAGGCGCCGGAGTTGGCTGCCTTGCCGACCCGCGACCAGTTCCACAGGTAGATCCGCCGGTCGATGACGTGGAAGTAGTTGGGGCTGCGGATCGGCCACGCGAGGAACGCCAGGGACAGGTACATGTCGATGACCATGAACTCGAAGAGGTAGATCCCGATCGGGATGCCGATCCACCTCATCGGGTCCTCGCTGATCCAGCCGCCCGGCTGGAGCCAGATCAGGCCGACGTACAGCGCGCCACAGCTGAGTCGGTCGCACATCATGTCGACGACCGCGCCCATCCGGGTCTCGCAGTCGCGCCAGCGCGCCCACTCCCCGTCGATGCTGTCGCCGACCCAGTAGGTGACCAGGCCGATCACGATCCACGTCAGGCTCTGCTCGTACGCCGCCCACACGGCGATCGCCAGCGTGATGACGGTGCGGACGAAGGTGATGATGGTGGCCCCGGTGAAGAGCCGTTCGACGGAGGGATCGGCGTAGATCCGGTCCGGGGAGCCTGCCATGCGGCGAAACCTACCGGCCTTCCGAAGTCGCCGGACGACACACCCCCGGGCGTAGCGGGGATTCACCCACCGTCCACTTGGCGACCCTAGCGTCGCCACCGTGATCTGGCTGGCCGTCGTCTTCGCCCTGGCGAGCGCCGCGACGACCGCCCTGTCGACCTCGACCCAGCACCTCGCCGCCTCGCGCGCGCCGCTGGTCGCGGTCCTGCTCGCGGTCACCCTGGGCCCGATCGGGTTCGCGTTCCACGTCCTCGCCCTCGACAACGGGCCGATCGGTCTGGTCCAGCCGATCGCGATCCTGGGCATCGTGCTCGCCGTACCGCTGCGGGCGCTGCTGGTCCGGACCCTTCCCGGCCGGTCCGAGCTGGTCGCCGTCACGGTGACCGGGCTGGCCATCGCGGCGCTGCTGCTGGCCACCGACGCGCAGGAGGCCCCGCACGACCCCGACCCGGGCGTGCTGCTCGCCTCCGTCGGCGCCCTCGCCCTGGTGGCGGTCCTGCTCGTCGCCGTCGCCGGAGGCGTGCCGCACCCGACCGGCCGGGCGTTCCTGCTCGGCAGCGCCTCGGGGATCCTCTTCGGCCTGATGTCGGTGCTGATCGAGGCCGACCAACTCCGCTGGGCGCTCGTCGCCTGCGGCGTCAGCGGGGTCGCCGTCAACCAGCTGGCCTACCGGGCGGCCCGGCTGTCCGCCTCGATGCCCGTGCTCAACGTGGTCAACTGCCTGCTCACGCTGGGCTTCGCGCACCTGCTCCTCGGCGAGGTGCCCGACCACGACCCGTTGTCGGTCGCGGCCTCGGCGGCCGCGCTCGCCGCGATGGCGTGGGGACTGTGGCGGCTGGCGTCCGATCCGGCGTCAGCGGACGTGGCCGTCGCCGATGACGACGTACTTGGTGGAGGTCATCTCGGGCAGGCCCATCGGTCCGCGGGCGTGCAGCTTCTGGGTGCTGATCCCGATCTCGGCGCCGAAGCCGAACTCTCCGCCGTCGGTGAACCGCGTGGAGGCGTTGACCAGGACTGCGGCTGAGTCGACCTCCGCGACGAACCGCCGGGCGGCGCCCTGGTCCTCGGTGACGATCGCGTCGGTGTGGCCGCTGGACCAGGTGCGGATGTGCTCGAGCGCCGCGTCCAGGTCGGGTACGACGCGCGCCGCGATATCGAGGGAGAGGTATTCCGTGCCCCAGTCCTCGTCGGTCGCGGCCACCACGTCGTCGTACGAGCCGAAGGTGTCGTCGCCGTGGATCGTCACGCCGGCGTCCTGCAGGGCCGCGACGACCCGCGGCAGGAACTCCCCGGCGACGTCGGCGTGCACGAGCAGCGACTCGGCGGCGTTGCACACGCTGGTGCGGTGGGTCTTGGCGTTGAGGACCAGCGGGAGCGCCTTGTCGAGGTCAGCCGCCCGGTCGACGTACACGTGGCAGTTGCCGACGCCGGTCTCGATGACCGGCACCGTCGAGTCGTTGACGACCGACTGGATGAGGCCGGCGCCTCCGCGCGGGATGAGCACGTCGACGAGGCCGCGGGCGCGCATCAGCGCCTTCACGCTGTCGTGCGAGTCGCCGGGCACGAGCTGGACGACGTCGGCCTCGAGGCCGGACGCGGCGACGGCGTCGCGCAGCACCCCGACGATCGCGGCGTTGCTGGAGCGCGCCGAGGAGCTGCCGCGCAGCAGGACGGCGTTGCCGGACTTGAGGCAGATGCCGGCGGCGTCGGCGGTCACGTTGGGACGGGCCTCGTAGATCATCCCGACGACGCCGAAGGGAACCCGGACCTGGCGCAGCTCCAGCCCGTTGGCGAGCACGCCGCCCCGCACCACCTCGCCGACGGGGTCGGCGAGGCCGGCGACGTCGCGCAGACCCTGTGCCATGCCCGCCAGGCGCTCGTCGGTCAGCCGCAGCCGGTCGATGATGTTCGGCGGCGTGCCGTCCGCCTCGGCGCGGGCGACGTCCTCGGCGTTGGCCGCGAGGACCTCCCCCGCGCGGTCGAGCAGGGCGTCGGCCATCGCGTGGAGCGTGGCGTCCTTCTGCGCCCGCGTGGCGAGGGCCAGCCCCCGGCTGGCGACCCGCGCCCGCTGGGCGACCTCACGTACGGCTGCCTCGGCACTCATGGCTCAAGGATAGGTCCGCCCACCGCCGCGCCCTCGACGGTTCTCAGCGCACGGATCAGGCGCAGGGCCGGTACTTCGGCTCGATGCCGACGCGGTGGGTCACCCGGCCGTTGTTCCACATCCGCACGAACATGTCGTTGTAGGTCTTCGCGACCTTCGCGCCGTGCAGCTCGAGGGTGACCTCGTCACTGCTCAGCCCCGGCGGCGACCAGTTCTCCGAGCCGGTCCACACCAGCCGGTCGCCGCGGCCCCGGTAGGTGCCGTTGACGGTGACGTACTTGAGGTGGGAGTAGCAGCTGGGGCCGTAGACGGTCTTGTCCGGGTCGGAGGTGGACGTGCGCGGGCCCCAGTCCCAGTCGGCCGCCTTCACCGGGATCCGCGCCCCGACGAGGATGCGGACGACCTCCTTGCTCATCAGCGAGCCGATCACCCGCACCTGGCAGCCGTACTTCTTGCGCAGGGCGAGCAGGTTCGCCAGCCGCTCCCCCCGGGTGCCGTACCAGGCCCGCATGTTGACCGTGATGACCGTCTTGCGCGCGGCATTGCCGTAGCCGACCGGAGCATTGCAGCTGACGTCGCGGAGCCGGACGTACGGCGCGTCGGTGATCGCCTTCGAGGTCGTCACCCGGCTCGTCGAGCCGGCGACCGGCCGCTGGAAGTAGGCGTTCAGCTGGTCGCTGACGTAGGTGATCCGCCGCGGCGTGTACGCGCGGTCGTGGCGCATCTGGTCGAAGAGGTTCCACCAGGTGCTGAACAGGCCGACCTCGCCGGCGATGGCCACGGAGTCGTTCCACTGGCCGTGCATCGCCGGGGCGCCCAGGTTGGACGAGCTGCTGATCAGCAGGCGCTTCGTCGTTCCGGTGCGGGTGAAGGAGTAGATCTTCAGGTGCATGTTGCCGGCCGGGCTGCTGTTGCGGCAGGCGTCGCGGCACACGAACAGGAAGCTGGAGTGGTTGGGGTTCCTCCCGATGGCGCGCTGCACCCGCGCCTCGAGCGGCCCGATCAGGTTGGCGTTGACGATGACCTGCACCTTCACCCCGCGCCGCTTGGCCGCGATCAGCTTGTCGGCGCTCGCCCTGAGCCCGAGGTTGTAGGTCGCGATCCGGATCGTCTCTCCCGCCGGCGTGTGGTCGATGGCGGCATGGATGCGCCGCACGATGAGGGTGCGCTGGTTGAAGTCGCCGATCGGCCAGTTGAACGTGATGCCCGTGTACGCCGCCCACGGGGCGGCCGCTCGCGACGCCGCGTCAGGAGCCGCCGCGGCCGCCGTGGCCGCCGTGGCTGGAGTCGCCGGAGCGGCCGACGCCGGCCACCGCACGACGGCGACGAGGGCGAGCACCGTCGCCAGCACCGCGACGGCGGCGGTCGGTGCGGTCAGGGTCTTGCGGGTCTGCGGAGGCACCAAAGCAAGGTATATCGATCGACTTTATGCAATCAACTCGTCGTGACCGCGTCCGAGAAGTCGTCCGACGAGCGCAACCGAATCGGCGTCGCGAGCGTCAGGAGAACCGGGGGAACAGAACTCATCGAAGGAGAACCACGTGAAGCTGCGTCTCGGTGTCACGGCTGCCGTCCTCGCGACGACCGCCCTGACCGCCACCACCCTCCCGGACACCCCCGCCCGGGCAGAGCCTCCGTCGTCGTCACCCGTGGCCCTCACCGGCCCGGCAACGGTCACCGTGACGACCTACGACGGCACGCTGTACGGCGACCTCGGCATCAACCTGCTCGCCAGAGACCGCGCGTTCGAGGTGCGGACCCACCGGGCGGCCTGGACGAGCCCGATCACGGCGTACTGGCAGTCCCCCGACGGGCCGAAGGAGCTCCCCGCCCAGACCCGTTGGGACGCGCTCGACGACTTCATCATCTTCGCGATCAAGCGCCGGTCCGACGGCAAGCTGCTGCGCACCCGTCACCTCGACGTGTGCCTCAACCAGTGGAACTCCCAGCGCACGCGGCCGGACGCGCCCCTGCACTCCCCCTATCCGTCGGGCTGCCCCTACAACCCGTTCACCCTCGGCTCGGTCCAGGGCGTCCAGGAGGGGTGGGTCACCAACGTGGAGGCCGGTGACGAGAGCCTGCGCCTGGCGCCCGGCACCTACGACATGGTCACCCGGATCGCGCGGCCCTACATCGACGCGCTGGGGATCGACCCGGCCGACGCCGTACGCCGCTACCAGCTGGTGGTCCGCAAGGAGACGGAGGGTGAGTACGTGAAGCGGTCCGCGCGTCCCACCGAGGGCGCCCGGGCGGGCTCGGAGGACGGCGACGTCTCCACTCCCCTCGAGCCCGGCACGAAGCCGCGCAAGGCCCGCGCGGGAGCCCCCACCGACGCCGTGCCGGACCTGCGGGCGCTGCCGGCCTTCGGCATGCGGCTCTCGGCCGACGGGCGCTACCTGCGGTTCTCCGCGAACGTGTGGAACGCCGGCAACGGCCCGATGGTGGTCGACGGCTTCCGCCGCGGCACCACCGACGTGATGGACGCCTACCAGGTCTTCGTCGACTCCGAGGGCAACCAGACCGGCTACCAGCAGGTCGGCACGATGATCTGGCACACCGCGCCGAGCCACAACCACTGGCACTTCAAGGACTTCGCCCGCTACACACTGCTGCGGGCCGACAGGACCGAGGCCGTGGTGTCGCGCAAGGAGTCGTTCTGCCTGGCCAACACCGACGCCATCGACTACACCGTCGACGGTGCCGACTGGCAGCCCGACAACACCGACCTGCACACCTCGTGCGGCGACCGTGGGTCGATCTCGTTGCGCGAGGTCCTCTCCTCCGGCTCGGGCGACACCTACGACCAGTACCGCGCCGGACAGTCGTTCCGGGTCGACAACCTGCCCAACGGCGACTACTACATCGCCGTCGAGGCCAACCCGAACCGCAACCTGGTCGAGTCGAACACCGCCAACAACCGTGCGCTGCGCAAGATCCGGCTCAGCGGTACGCCGACCAACCGCCGGGTGACCTTCTACAAGGTCGGCCTGGTCGACGACCACGGCTACGGGGGCGAGGAGGAGGGCCACTGAGCCTCCGCGCCTGACCCACCAACGGCGAGCGCCGCGGTCACCCCTCTCGGGGGCCGCGGCGCTCGTGCGTGGAGCTGTGCCGAGGAGGACTCGGCCCGATGACTAGCCCTTGCGCTTCTCGATCTCGGCGGTGACCGCCGGGAGGACCGAGTGCAGGTCGCCGACGACGCCGAAGTCCACGAGCTCGAAGATCGGGGCCTCCTCGTCCTTGTTGACCGCGACGATGGTCTTGGAGGTCTGCATGCCGGCCCGGTGCTGGATGGCGCCCGAGATGCCGTTGGCGACGTACAGCTGCGGCGAGACGACCTTGCCGGTCTGGCCGACCTGGAAGGTGTGCGGCTTCCAGCCCGAGTCGACGGCGGCACGCGAGGCGCCGACGGCGGCACCGAGCGCGTCCGCGAGGCCCTCGACCGCGGTGAAGTCACCGCCGGTGCCACGACCACCCGAGACCACGATCGCGGCCTCGGTGAGCTCGGGGCGACCGGTCGCCTGGCGCGGCTGCGCGGCGACGATCTGCGCCGTCTTGGCGGCGTCGGAGATCGACGCGGCGAACTCCTCGACGGCACCGGCGCCGGCACCCTCCTCCGGGGCGGCGGCGTTGGGCTTGACCGTGATGATCGGCGTGCCCTTGACGACCTTGGCGTCCACCGTGAAGTTGCCGGCGAAGACCGACTGGGTGGTGACGATGTCGTCGCCGTCGACCTGGACGTCGACGGCGTCGGTGATCAGGCCCGAGGAGAGCTTGATCGCCAGGCGGCCACCGATCTCCTTGCCCTCGGCCGAGGCCGGGATCAGGATCGCGGCGGGCGAGGTCTTCTCGGCGAGCTGCTGGAGCACCTCGGCCTTGGGGGCCACGAGGTAGCCCTTGATCTCGGTGTCGTCGACGACGTACACCTTCTCGGCGCCGTAGGCCTTGACCGCGTCAGCGGCGGCAGCGGCCTTGTCGGCACCACCGATGAACACGGCGGAGGGCGAGCCGATGCGCTTGGCGATGGCCAGCAGCTCGTAGGTGGGCTTGCGGACCGCGCCGTCGACGTGGTCGACCAGAACGAGAACTTCAGACATGACTTTTCGATCCCTTCTGGCTTCTCAGATGAACTTCTTGGACGCGAGGAAGTCGACCAGCGCCGTGGCGCCCGAGCCGTCCTCGTCCTTGACGATCTCGCCGGCGGTGCGCGGCGGGCGGGCGGTCACGTTCTCGACCTTGGTCCACGCGGCGTCGAGGCCGACCTCGGAGGCGTCCACGCCGATGTCGGCGAGGGAGAGCGACTCCAGCGGCTTCTTCTTGGCGGCCATGATGCCCTTGAACGACGGGTAGCGGGCCTCGCCCGACTGGTCGGTCACGGACAGGACGAGCGGCAGCGTGCCGCCGACGACCTCGGTGGCCGTGTCGCCGTCACGCTTGATGCGGACCTGGTCGCCCTGGGTCTCGACGACCGCGGCGAGGGTGACCTGCGGGAGGCCGAGGCGCTCGGCGAGCATCGCCGGGACGACGCTGAGGCCACCGTCGGTGGACGCGAGGCCACCGACGATCAGCTCCGGGACGCCGATCTTCTCGATCGCCTTGGCGAGCACGAGCGAGGTCGCGACGGCGTCGGAGCCGGCGATCGCGTCGTCCTGCACGTGGACGGCCTTGTCGGCACCCATCTGCAGCGCCTTGCGGACGGCGGCCTCGGCCTCGGCCGGGCCGACGGTCAGCGCGGTGACGGTGATCTCCTCGTCGGCGCGCTTCTCCTTGATCTGGAGAGCCTGCTCGACCGCGTACTCGTCGAGCTCGGACAGCAGGCCGTCGACACCGACGCGGTCGACGGTGTTGTCCGCCTCGAACTTGCGGTCACCCGTGGCGTCCGGGACGTACTTCACAAGGACGACAATGTTGGAGAGAGTCATGGTTGTGGCCGGACCGGCCCCTTCCTGTGCTTCGTGTGGTCCCACCGCGTGGTCCGCGGGCAGGGCGCAACTGAGGTCCGTTTCCGGACAGCGTCTTGCAGGTTACCGCCCGGTCATCACACGGGGAATCCGCGTCTCAGTGGA
The DNA here is from genome assembly GCA_035539555.1 of Nocardioides sp. Lineage (GTDB taxonomy): Bacteria > Actinomycetota > Actinomycetes > Propionibacteriales > Nocardioidaceae > Nocardioides. Next base: position 50,322 of record DATLIG010000110.1, read on the forward strand.
CTACCTCACACGCGAGGCCCCTCCGAGCGCGTCAGGGACGCAGCACCCGCTCGAGGATCCGGCCGACGACGAGGTAGACGACGCAGGCGATGCCGTAGTTGAACAGCGCCGTCTTCACCGAGCCGTTGGGATCCGCGAACTCCTTCACCGGGTTGTCCAGGTCGAAGAAGCCGAGGTCGAAGGTGTTCGCCAGGTCGCGGACGGCCTGGACCAGGGCATTGTCCTCGTTGGCCTCGAGCGCGTAGGAGAACGCGGCGGCCGCGAGCACGAGCGCGAGAGTGACGCAGATGATCCACACCACCCGCGCGGCGTTGTCGCGCAGCCGCGCCGCGTTGAGCGCCCGGGTGTTGGTGCTGCTGGTGGCGCCGGCGTCGGCGGGTTCCGCCTTGTGATCGCCCATCGAGCCCTCCGCCATGTCGTCGTCCTCGGCCATGCCGCTCAACGGCCTTCGAAGGTGGCCTTGCCCGGCCCGTTCTCGATGAAGGACGCCATGCCGGTCCGGCTGTCCTGGGTGGCGAACACGGCCGAGAAGTGCTGCCGCTCGATCTGGAGGCCGGTCTCGATGTCGGCCTCGAGGCCGCGGTCCACGGACTCCTTGATCGCCCGCAGCGCGTACGGCGCCGCGGTGGCGAACCCCGACGCCCAGGCCACGGCCTCGGAGTAGACGTCGGCGGCCGGGACGACGCGGTCGACCAGGCCGATCGCGAGCGCCTCCTCCGCCTTCACGAACCGGCCGGTGTAGAGCAGGTCCTTGGCCTTGCTCGGGCCGACCAGGCGCGGCAGCCGCTGGGTGCCGCCGGCGCCGGGGATGATGCCGAGCAGCACCTCGGGCTGGCCGAGGACCGCGTTGTCGGCCGCGAAGCGCACGTCGGCGGCCATCGCGAGCTCGCAGCCGCCGCCCAGGGCGTAGCCGTTGACCGCCGCGACGACGGGCTTCGGGATCCGGGCGATGGAGTTGACGGCGTTCTGGAGCTTCTCCACGCGGTCGACCATGTCCGTGTAGGACATGTCGGCCATCTCCTTGACGTCGTTGCCGGCGGCGAAGACCCGCTCGCCACCCCACACGACGACCGCACGGACGTCGCTCCGGTCGGTGGCCTCGCCCGCGGCGAGCGTCAGCTCGTCCTGGACCTGGATGCTGATGGCGTTCATCGCCTTGGCACGGTCGAGACGGATCGTCCCGACTCCGTCGGCGACCTCCAGGCGTACGAACTCGCTGGTCATCTGCTCCCTCTCGATGGCACGGCTGGGGTTGGGCCCCCGTCCCGCATTCTGCCGTTACCCGGTGGCGTCGGTCACCTGAACCCCTCTCTTGGGCGCGGCGTCGGCGTGTCGGGGGCGTGCACGCGCCCGCCCGTCGCTCAGCCCGGGGACTTGCCGGGCGGCGTGCGCCTGCGCCGGGTGCGCGCAACGGCCTCCGGATCGACGGCCTCCCGGGTCCACGCGGAGGCCAGGGCAACGCTCTCGCCGCGGCCCGAGGACGTGTGCGCGAAGGCAGCGGCCGCGGCGGCCGCCGCGTTGCCGGACGCGATCAGCTGGTAGATCGCCTCGTGCTCGGCGCACTGCTCGTGCGGGTCCCTGGACGCGGTCAGCCGGAACAGCCACTCCACCCGCGCCGCCAGGGGCGCCATGATCGCCCCGAGCAGGGGGTTGCCCGCGAGCGCGACGACCTCGACGTGGAAGGCGGCGTTGGCCGCCGCGATCCGCTGCGGATCATCGGCCTCGGTCGCCGCCCGCGCCTCCCGCAGGCTGTCTGCCAGCGGCTTCAGGGTCACCTCGGTCGCCCGTTCGGCCGCCAACCGGGCGGCGAGCGACTCGAGGACCTCGCGCACGTCGAAGAGGTGGGTCACGTCCTCGGGACCGAAGGGGGCCACCAGCGCGCCCTTCCCGGGGACCAGGACCACCAGGCCCTCCGAGGCGAGCATGCGCAGCGCCTCCCGTAGCGGTATACGGGAAACCCCCAACTCGGCCGCGAGGTCCCTCTCCACCAGCCGTTCCCCGGGCTTGAGCACCGCGGAGAGAATGCGCGCGCGAACCGATCTGTATGCGTAGTCACGCAGGGATTCGCCCGTATCCACGCCCCGACTCTAACCCGACGGCGGCAGCCCGGCGCCGCCGCTGGCGACGGGTTTCACAAACGAAACCGGCGCGGTCTCCAGGCGAAACATGACGCTGGTGAACTTAGTGGTATACCGCTAAGGAGGAACGGATGAGCACAGCTCTGGAGCTGAGAGGCATCTCGAAGCGCTTCGGCGCCGTCCCGGCCCTCGCCGACGTCGACGTGACCGTCCGCCTCGGCGAGGTGCACTGCGTCCTCGGCGAGAACGGCGCCGGGAAGTCGACGCTCTGCCACCTGATCTACGGCGCCGCCCAGGCGGACGCGGGGTCGATGCGGCTGTTCGGCGAGGACTACGCCCCACGTCGCCCCGTCGACGCGCTGCGCCAGCGGGTGACGATGGTGCACCAGCACTTCAGCCTCGTCCCCTCGCTCACGGTCGGCGAGAACCTGTTGCTCGGAGAAGGACGCCGGGGCCGGCTGCCGCGACGCGACGTCGCAGAGCGCGTCGCCCGTGTCGAGGCGGAGTACGGACTCTCCGTCGACCTCGACGCCCGGAGCGGGGACCTGACGGTCGGCGAGCGCCAGTCGGTCGAGATCGTCAAGGCGCTGCTGCGCGACCCGCGTCTGATCATCCTGGACGAGCCGACCGCCGTCCTGGGCCCCCAGGAGCTCGAGGCCCTCCTCGCCACCTGCCGCCGGATCGCCGACTCGGGGCGGTCCGTGGTCCTGGTGACCCACAAGCTCGGCGAGATCGACGCCGTCGGCGACACCGCCACCGTGCTGCGGGGCGGACGGGTCGCCGGCACCGGTCGCATCGACGAGATCGGTCGCGAGCGCCTGGTGTCGATGATGATCGGCCGGCCCATGGACGAGCTCGGCTCGCTGGCCGTCGCGAACCTCGAGGTGCTCGACGGCGCGCCCACCGGAACCACGGACCCCCGTGCGCCGGAGCGCCCGCCGGTCGTCGTGATCGAGGACCTCCGGGTGCCCGCCCAGGCGGGTGCCCACCCGCTGGCCGGGATCGACCTCAGCCTCGCGCCCGGGGAGATCGTCGGGATCGCCGGGGTCGAGGGCAACGGCCAGACCGAGCTCGTCGCTGCCCTGAGCGGCGCGATGCGCGCCCACGGGCGGTTCACCGTCGACGGCACCGACCTGGTGTCGCACGGACCGCGGGAGCGCACGGCCGCCGGCGTCGGCGTCATTCCCGAGGACCGGCACCGGGAGGGCTGCATCCCGTCCATGTCGCTCGCCGACAACCTCTTCCTGGGGTCCCTCACGCGGTTCCGCCGACACGGGTTGCTCGATCGGGCAGCCGTACGACGCGCAGCCGCGCAGGCCATGGAGGAGCACGGAGTCGTCGCCGCCGGACCGGACGCCGCGCTGGGCACGCTGTCGGGCGGCAACCAGCAGAAGGTGGTGGTCGCGCGTGAGCTCGCCATCGACCCGTTGCGCTTCCTCGTCGCCGCGCACCCGACCCGTGGCCTGGACGTCGGGGCCGTCGACGCCGTGCTCGGCAGGATCCGGCAGGCTGCCGGCCGGGGCGCGGCCGTCCTGCTGGTGTCGAGTGAGCTGCCCGAGCTGCTGTTGCTGTGCGACCGGATCCTCGTCGCCTACCGCGGCCGTCTGCTCGGCCCGGTCCGGCCCAGCTCCGCCACCGCCCGGGCCGACATCGGCAGCCTGATGGTGGGAGCGGCCGCATGATGCGCCAGCTCACCGCAGCACCCGGATTCGGCTGGGTGCTCGCGATCGCCGCTGCCGCCGCCGTCGGGCTGGCGCTGATCACCGGCACCGGCACGCCGGTGGCCGTCGGCACCGGCGCACTCCGGGACGGCATGTTCGGCACGCCGTACGCGATCGGCAACGCGCTCAATGCCGCCGCCGTCCTCGCCCTCGTCGCCGTCGGGTTCACGATCGCCCATCGCGCCGGTCTGGTGAACGTCGGCGGCGAGGGACAGATCGCGGCAGGCGGGATCGCCGCCACCCTCGTCGGTGTCGCCCTGCCGGACGCGTGGCCGCCCGCCGCCGGCGTGCCGCTCACCCTCGCTGCCGGATTCGTCGGTGGCGCGGTGTGGGCGCTGGGGCCGGCCGTGCTGCGCTCCCTGCGCGACACCAGCGAGGTGATCACCACGCTGCTGATGAACTTCGTGGGCGCCGGACTCGTCGCGCTGTGCGTCCACGAGGAGTCCCTGCTGCGACAGCCGATCACCTCCGCGGCCACACTCCCCCAGTCCGCGCCGCTCGCCCCGTCGGCACGCCTGCCGCTGCTCGGTCCGCCCGAGGCCCAGGCGACGGCCGCGATCCTCGTCGCCGCCGCGGCGGTGCTCGTCGCCCTGGTCGTGACCCGATGGACCGTGACCGGAACCCGGCTCGTGGCCGTCGGCCGGTCCGTCCCCGCCGCTCGCCGGCTCGGCCTTCCGGTTGCCCGGCTCCAGGTCGCGGCGCTGTGCACCGCCGGCGGCCTGGCCGGGATCGCCGGCGCGACCCTCGTGGCAACCGTGCCGTTCGTGCTGAAGGAGGGCTTCACCGCCGGGTTCGGCTTCGCCGGCCTGGTCGTCGGCCTGTTGGCGGGACGCTCGATCGCCGCGGTCGCCGCCATCGCGCTGGCGTTCGGGTTCCTTGCCTCGGGCGGCATCAACCTGCAGATCGCCGCCGGTGTCCCGGCGTCCTCGGTCCAGATCGTCCAGAGCGTCCTGATCATCGTCGTCGCCGGCGCGGCGATCCTGCGAGAGCGAGGCACCTCATGAGCGCCCTGCCGGAGCTGATCGACGGCGGGGTCCGGCTGGCGGTCCCGCTCCTCCTCGCCTCGTCCGGGGAGCTCGTCAGCGAACGGGCCGGCGTCCTGAACCTGAGCGTCGAGGGCATGATGCTCACCGGCGCGTTCGCCGGCGCAGTGGGCGCCGCCCAGACCGGCGACCCGGTCGTCGGCGTCGCCTGCGCGCTCGTCGCGTCCGGCCTCGTCGCCGTCCTCCAGGCGCTGCTCAGCGTCACCCTGCTGGCCGACCAGATCGTGACCGGCATCGCGGTGAACGCCTTGGCGCTGGGTCTCACGACGTACGGCGCCCGGCTCTACTTCACGAGCGGACGGGACGTGGGCGGCTTCGACGAGATCGCCCTCCCCGGCCTCAGCCGGATCCCCGTGCTGGGTCCTGCCCTCTTCGAGCAGAGTGCGCTGGCCTTCGCCGGGCTGCTGCTCGCGGGGTGCCTCGCCGTGCTGTTCAGCCGACGCACGGGGATCGGGCTCGCGCTGACCGCCATCGGGGAGGACGCCGTCTCCGCCGACCGGGCCGGACTTCCGGTGCGGCTGGTGCGGTTCGGCGCCGTGCTCCTGACCGGAGTCATGGCCGGCCTGGCCGGAGCACAGCTGGCGCTCGCCGACATCCACGCCTTCACCGACAACATCACCGCGGGTGCCGGCTACCTCGCGGTGGTCGCGGTCATCGCCGGACAATGGCGGCCCTGGCCGACGGCCCTCGCCTGTGGCTTCTTCGGGATCGCCCAGGCGCTCCAGTTCGCGGCGCCGACCCTCGGGGTCGAGGTGCCCAGCGCGCTGCTGATCATGCTGCCGTACCTGCTCGCGCTGGCCGCCGTCAGCGGGTTCGCCCGCGCCGGCCGCTCCCCGTCGGCTCTGACCGTCCCGTTCGTCCGAGAGGCGCGTGCCTGATGACGCTCGTCCTCACCCGGAGCGACGTGGAGAAGCTGATCAGCTTCCCCAGCACGATCGCCGCGGTCCGGGCCGCGCACATCAGCCTCGCCACCGGCCGGTCGGCGGTTCCGGTCGCCGCGACGATGCCGGAGCCCGGCGGGACCTCGGTCTTCGTCGGGATGGCAGCCGTCTCACGACCGGACCGGCTCGCCTCGGTCAAGCTCCTCGCCGACATGCCGTCGAACGCGGCGCTCGGACTGCCCACCCAGCGCTCGACCATCCTCGCCGTGTCGACGGACGACGGCTCCTGCGCGGCGATGATCGACGGCGCGATCGTCACCAGGGTCCGGACGGCGGCCGCATCGGCGGTCGCGACCGACGCGCTCGCTCGCACCGACAGCCGGATCCTCGGGCTGGTCGGCGCGGGACAGTTGGCGCGCGCCCACGTCGAGGCGTTGCGCAGCGTGCGGACCTTCGACCGGATCCTGGTCTGGAGCCGGACCGAGCGCACCGCCCGCCTGCTCGCCGACGAGGTCGGCGCCGAGGTGATGACGACGGCCGAGGAGGTGTTCGGCGCCGCCGACGTGGTGTGCACCCTGACGCCCACCCGCGATCCCCACGTCCGCGGTGCCTGGCTCCGACCCGGCCAGCACGTCAACGTCGTCGGTGCACCACCACGCCCCGACCACCGCGAGGTGGACTCCGAGGCGATCCGGCGAGCGCGGGTGGTCATCGACGCCCGGGCGACGTCCTGGCACGACTCGGGCGACATCCTGGTCCCGCTCGCCGAGGGCGCGATCCCCCGCGAGCACGTCAGCGACGAGCTCGGCGCCGTGCTCGCCGGCGAGGTGCCCGGACGCACCGGAGCCGACCAGATCACCCTGTTCAACTCGGTCGGGGTCGGGCTCCAGGACCTCGCCGTCGCCCGCCTGCTGGTCGACGAGGCGCGCCGGACCGGCATCGGCCTCGACGTGGACCTCACCCGATGAGCATCCGGCTGGAGAACGTCCGCGTGCGCGGCGAGATCACGAGCCTGTACGTCGACGACGGCCGGCTGACGGCGGAGCAGCCGTGTGCGGAGTCGGTCGACATGGGCGGCCGCGTCGTCGTACCCGGCTTCGTCGATGCCCACTGCCACCTCGACAAGACCCTCTGGTCCGGCCCCTGGGTCCCCAACACGTCCGGGCCCGGACTACGCGCCAGGATCGACTACACCCGGGCCGGCCGGGCAGCCTGGGGGGTGCCCTCGGTGCCGCGCATCGCCGACCTGCTCGCGACGATGGCCGCCTCCGGCACGACCCACGTGCGAACCCACACCGACGTGTCTCCGGAGTTCGGGCTCGACGGGTTCGAGGCCGTGGCCGCTGCCGCGGCGATGGTGGGCCTGGTCTCGGTCGAGCAGGTCGCCTTCCCCCAGTACGGCCTGCTCAGCAACCCGGGCACCCTGGCACTGATGGACGCGGCGCTCGGCAGCGGGCTCGCACAGCTCGCGGGAGGAATCGACCCGGCCGGCATCGACGGCGACCCGGAAGCGCACCTCGACGCGGTGTTCGGTCTCGCCGCCACGCACGACGTGCCCGTGGACATCCACCTGCACGACGGCGGCTTCCTCGGCCGAAGCCAGCTCCGGCTGATCGCCGAGGCGACGCAGCGACACGGCTGGCACGGCCGGGTCACCATCAGCCACGGATTCGCGCTCGCGGAGGCGGCGTCGTCGGAGCAGCACGAACTGGTCCGGCTCCTCGCCGATGCCGACATCGCCCTCACCACGTGCGCCGCGCACGACGATCCGGTCGCGCCGGTGCGCGCGCTCCGGGCTGCGGGCGTGCGGGTGGGGCTGGGCAGCGACGGGATCCGCGACCTCTGGTCCCCGTGGGGCAACGGGGACCTCCTCGACCGCGCCCATCAGCTGGCCTACCGCTCCTCCTTCCACTCCGATCCCGAGATCGCCCTGGCGCTCGACCTCGCCACCAGCGGCGGCGCCTCCGTGCTCCGCCTTCCGGAGCGCCGACTCGCCGCCGGCGAACCGGCCGATCTCGTCGTGCTCGACGGCCTCTGCGAAGCGGAGGCCGTCGTCACCCGCGCACGCCGCCACCTCGTACTGAGGCACGGCGCGCCCGTCGCGGGCGCAGCCCGCGTCCCCGCCTCCGACGGCCACCCCTCGCCGACGGCCCACCAGTAGCACCCACCCCACCAGGAGACACCATGCGAACCACCATCCTCTCGGTCCTGCTGGCCACCGGACTCACCGCCGGCCTGACCGCATGCAGCAGCAGCGACGCCGACTCCGGCGACGACGCCGACAAGCTCGCCGTCGGCGTGATGTTCCCCGGCAACCTGTCCGACGACGGATTCATGCAGTCCGGCTACGAGGGCTACCAGCGCATCGAGGAATCGCTCGGCGACAAGGTCACCCTCAGCAAGGCGGAGCAGGTGCCGGACAGCGACTACCAGCAGGTGCTGACCCGCCTGGCGAGCACCTCCGACCTGGTCGTCTCGTTCGGCGGCCAGACCGACGCGGTCGTCCGTGAGGTCGCGCCGGCCTTCCCTGAGGTGAAGTTCGTCGAGATCGGCGGACCGACCGACGCCGAGCCGCTGGACAACCTGGCGTACTACGACCCGTCCCAGGCGCAGGGCGGCTACCTCTCCGGGGCGCTGGCGGCGTTGACGAGCAAGACCGGCACGGTCGCCTTCGTCGGGGGCATCGAGCTGCCGGCCATCGTCCAGACCGCCGAGGCGTTCGCGGCGGGGGCAGAGGCGGCGGTGCCCGGCATCGAGGTCCTCGATCCCCAGTACGTCGGCGACTTCAACGACGTCGCCAAGGCCAAGCAGGCCGGCCTCGCCCTGATCGCGGCAGGCGCCGACGTCCTCGGCCAGCAGCTCAACCTCGGCCACCAGGGACTGGCCCAGGCGGCCGTCGAGAAGGACGCGTTCATCGTCGGGGGCCCCCTCGCCAAGGAGTGCGGCAGCGAGGACGGGGTGATCGGCTACGTCAAGGAGGACACCGGGGCCGAGCTCGAGTTCGCCGTCGACGCCATGCTGGACGGAACCTTCGAGGCAGCCCAGGTCCCGTTCGGTGTCGAGGCGGGCGACGCCACCGACATCGTCCCCTGCGTCGAGGACGCCGCCGTCCTCGACGCACTCGAGTCGGTCAAGGCCGACCTGGCCTCCGGGAAGATCACCCCCTGATCCCGGGCGTGGGGATCCCGACCGGGTCCGCCCGGTCGGGATCCCCACGGCACAATGGCCGGGTGACCCCGACCCTGTGGCGAACTCTCGGAGAGCAGGCAGAGGTGTGGCCGGGCCGCAACTGGCCGCTCGGCGCGACCTGGTCGGCGGAGTCGACCAACTTCGCGGTGTACGCGCCGAACGCGACCAGCGTGTGGCTCTGCGTCGCCCTCGACGGACCGGGTGGCGCGGAGCGCCGCTACGCGCTCACCGAGCAGTCGCTCGGCATCTGGCACGGAGCGCTGCCCGGGGTCGCACCGGGCACCCGCTACGGCTTCCGGGTCGAGGGTCCCGACGCCCCCGAGGAAGGGATGCGCTTCGACCCGGCCGTCCTGCTGCTCGACCCCTACGGCCTCGCCGTCGCCGGCGAGGCCGGCGCTGCGTGGAGCGTGGTCGTGGACCCGGCCTTCGACTGGCAGGGTGAGTCCCCCCTCCGCCGTCGCTACCTCGACACCGTGATCTACGAGCTGCACGTCAAGGGCTTCACGAAGCTGCACGACCGGATCCCCGAGGAGTTGCGCGGGACGTACGCCGGCCTGGGGCACCCCGTCGTGACGCAGTACCTCAACGACCTCGGCGTGACCGCCGTCGAGCTGCTGCCGGTGCACCAGTTCTTCTCCGAGCCGGCGCTGGTCGAGCGCAGCACTGTCAACTACTGGGGCTACAACTCGATCGGGTACTTCGCGCCGCATGCGGCGTACTGCTCGAGCGGGGACCGGGGCCAGCAGGTCACCGAGTTCAAGGAGATGGTCCGCAACCTCCACGCGGCGGGCATCGAGGTGATCCTCGACGTGGTCTACAACCACACCGCCGAGGCCGGGCCGGACGGGCCGACGTACTCGTTCCGCGGGCTCGACGACCGGGGCTTCTACCGCCGCAACCCGCCGGGCCCGGAGGGCGACGCGAACGGCGGCGAGGGCTACGACGACACCTACTGGGACGTCACCGGCTGCGGCAACACGGTCAACTCCGAGGACCCGCTCGCGCTGCGGCTGATCCTCGACTCGCTGCGGTACTGGGTCACCGAGATGCACGTCGACGGGTTCCGCTTCGACCTGATGTCGGCGATCACCCGCACCGCCGGGCCCGACGCGATCCGGGTCGACATGGCGTGCAAGCTGCTCATCGCCATCGGGCAGGATCCCGTGCTGCGGCACGTGAAGCTGATCGCCGAGCCGTGGGACGTGTCGATGGACGGCTACCTCGTCGGCGGCATGCCGCCGCCGTGGGTGGAGTGGAACGACCAGTACCGCGACACGATCCGCGACTTCTGGCGCGGGCAGTCGGGCGGCACCCAGACCGTGGCGACCCGGCTCGCCGGCTCCTCGGACCTGTACGCCGACGACGGCCGCTCGGCGTACAACTCGGTCAACTTCGTCACCGCCCACGACGGGTTCACGGTGCGCGACCTGGTGTCCTACGACGCCAAGCACAACGAGGCCAACGGCGAGGACAACCGCGACGGCACCGACAACAACCGGTCGTGGAACTGCGGGGTCGAGGGCGAGACGAACGACCCCGACGTACTGGCGCTGCGGCACCGGCAGGCCGCCAACCTGATGGCCACGCTGTGCCTGTCCAACGGCGTCCCGATGATCACCGCGGGTGACGAGCGCGGGCGCACCCAGCGCGGCAACAACAACGCCTACAGCCAGGACAACGAAGTCTCCTGGATCGACTGGCGGCCCGACGACGCCTGGCTCGACATCTACGAGCTGACCCGGGCCGCGCTCCGGCTGCGCCGTGAGCACCCCGTCCTACGCCAGCGCCACTTCTTCGAAGGCCGGCCGGCCCTCGAGGGTGGCCCGAAGGACGCGGC